>JAGQPR010000220.1 GCA_020426625.1 Planctomycetales bacterium | reverse complement strand
AAATCAAATCCAAGCAAGTCTGTGCAAAATCGTCCCATCTCCAAATCGTCTATTAGCGAAGCGACCGAATTGCGATCGCCGGTTCCCGCGCGTGCCAAGCTAATTTCGGTTCAGCCAATCCTCAATTGGCAACGATATGTTGAAGCCATCTTCATTCACAAATACTTGATCCTGGGTTCGGTTCTGCTGTCCATTTTCTTGGCCTGGATTGCTATGTTGGTCTGGCCACGAGAATACGAGTCAGAAGCGAAGTTGTTGGTGCGAGTTGGTCGAGAGAGCGTCTCGTTGGACCCCACCGCTACAACCAGCGACACACTGTTGCTCCAAAAAACGCAGGAGGAGGAGGTCAACTCGGCCATGGAGGTCCTCCGTAGTCGGCAGATCGCTGAACGAGTAGTCGATCGTTTGGGGGCGGGCAATATTCTGGCAGGCAGGCTTCCCGCAGCTGAAGGTGGAGAATCCGGGCATCAGGGCCAAATTGCCAGTCTGGCTGATGCCATGCGAGACAAAGTAAAGGACGTCTTGTTTTCTGTCCTCTTGGCCGTGGGTGTCAAGGATCAGCTCAGCGAGCGAGAGCTGGCGGTCATGGAGCTGACTAAATCGATCGATATCGATTCTGAGAGACGTTCCACCGTTCTCTCCATCCACGCATTGTCATCCACGCCTACCATGGCACAAGCAATCGCTAATGCCATTAGCTCCGAGTTCATCGACCAGCACTTGGAAGTCACCCATAGCTTGGGTTCCTTTGAATTCTTCGTAAGACAAGCTGAAGAGGCCGCAGTGGAACTGGAACACCTGTCATCGGAGAAGAATCTTTATTTGCAAGCGAATCAGCTAGTCGACGTGGCCGCCAATCGACAGTTACTGGTGGAACAGCTTGGGAGAATCGAAGACGTCTTGATTTCCTCGACCGCTGAACTGGACAAGGTCACGGCCGAAATTCAGGACGTCAACCTCAAGCTAGAAGCGATGCCGGACGAGATTGTTGCTGCCAAACAGCAGAGCTCGGATACGACATGGAGTGGCATGCGGCAGACGATTTACGATCTCGAACTGCGCGAGCAGCAACTGGCAGCTAAGTACACTAACGAATACCCGCCGCTGGCCCAAGTTCGAGAACAGCTGGCCGGAGCAAGGCAGATACTCGATAAGTTGAAGAGCGAGCGCATTGACGAAAGCATGACGCCCAATCCTGCCAAAATCGCGCTCCAGCAAGAATTGCAAAGTTTGGAAACCAAGTTCGCTGGCTTGAAAGCGATCGTAGAATCCAAGCAATCTCAGCACGATCAAGTTGATGCCGAACTCAATCAATTGATGGACCGAGAGCTTGAACTGGATCGCATGCAGCGAAATATTCAGTTGGCGGAAAACCGGCTTATCATGCTGCGCAAGAAGCAGGAAGAAGCACGAGTGTTGGATGAATTGCATTCTGGAAGGCTCTCCAACATGAGCGTGTTTCAACCTGGCACATTGGTTGAGAGAGCCGTGAATCCTAACAAGAAGATCTTGTTAGCTGCGTTTATCTTCCTGGGCTTGACCGGAGGTTTTTCGCTGGCAATCTTGATCGATCAGTCCTCCCGCAGCTTACGAACTGCATTGGATATTGAATCTCGACTATCGCTGTCTGTGCTGGCCAATATCGACCGCATTTGGACAAACATGTCCCGGCGCAAATTGGTGGACTCGTTAGCCAATAGCGAAAGCATGCGAGGTGAATTGCGATCGGCGATTTCCGAGATACTACTGACGCCTTCTTTGCAGGGTGGGCAGCTGCGAGGCAAGACCGTGGGTGTGATCGGAATTCAGTCCAAAGCGGGAGCGACCACGGTTGCGGCGGCACTAGCTATGGCTGCTGCACGGGATTGCGGCCTGAGCACGACTCTGGTTGATGCAGACAGCGAGAACCGTGGGCTCACCAAACTGTTCGGTCTGAAGAAAACTCCTGGCTTGTCGGAGTTGGCCAATGGCGATATCACTCATGCCGAGAGTTTGCAAAAGCAGACGTGTCCATTGCTTTGCGTCGTTGCCAATTCGGCCAGTGAAACTTGCGAGCGAGGCCTAGCCACCTCGCCTCAGAGCGTGATTGCCGCCACACAATGCTTCCAAGATACCGCTGACCTCGTAATAATCGATTTGCCTTCTGCCGACCGGGGCGATCGTTCCATCGTCTTGGCACAACAAGTCGACTTTGTCGTGCTGGTGGTCGAATCCGAAAAAACCCGCGGCGTTGCCGTGGAGCGCTTTGCGCGGCGCTTGGCGGAATCACAGCAAGGTGTTGGTGTTGTCATGAACATGAAACGAACCTACATGCCACGCTGGCTGAGCCGCGGTATTGGACTTGAGGACTAATGGGATTTCTGACTACGGAACTGCGAATGTCGCAAACTTTTGCAACGTGGCCTCGCAGCTTGAGCACCAACACACAAGTTTTCTGATACTCGAATAGCTGTGGCGAACGCTACAGCGGCTACTAATGCGGAAGTTTCTGCGTGGATGCTTCCTGCCATGTATTCAGTTTGCTTGTCCAGCTTCCTCTTCCGCGCTAATCTGCCTTTTCAATTATTCGCAGCGCAATTAATCCAATGAATGTAGCGATGATCGCCGCCGAGCACGGCCATTCAGATTCGACCGTTTTCCAGCGGTTAAAGTTCTGGGTGCCAGCGATTGCCGTGGCAGCAACACTGATAATCTCTGACTTCAGATATCGTTATGCGGAGGAAGCTGCGGGAGTTGATACGGAAGCCGACTTGGTCGAAATCGTCGGAGAAACCACCAAGCTTCGACAGTTGGCATTGCTAGGGTTGGGCGGTTTGGGTGTGTTGTTGGTCGTGGCCACACAGCATCGCGTTGCACAAAGCCGGTTTATCATTTTTGCCATTGGGGCGGTTGTGGCTTACGCGACAACGAGCGTCCTGTGGTCGGAATCGCCGGGAACGACCGCACGGCGAGCGTTGATTCTGATACTCGTGTTTCTAGCGACGTTTGGAATTGGGCGTGCGTGGCAAACGATTCAGCTGGTCAAGGCAGTGTTCTACATTTCTTGCTTGTTTGCCCTTCTAGGAATTGCGGCCGAATTGCGTTTCGGCACTTTTATGGCTAAAGCTGAATATCGCTTTGCTGGCATGCTGCACCCCAATGTTCAGGCGTTGAATTGTGGCATGCTCGCCTTATCCGCTTGCGCCTTAGCCCGCGAAACGGCAAGGGTGAGATACCTTGGTCCCATGGCTGCTGCCTTTGGGTTGATATTGTTGACTGGTTCGCGGGGCGGCACGCTGGCCTGCTTATTCAGCGTCGTCGTATTTCTAATCCTCACGGCGCCACCGCGGAGAAGGTTCTTTTTTGGTGTAGCAGCTTGTGCAATGGTAGCACTGCTGATGCTGTATATCGCTGTCCGCCCTGGTGCCAATCGCAGCTTTGACAATTTGTCACGCCTGGGACGTCAAGAGGCGGGAGCGGACCCAAGTACCCTGACCGGACGGATTCCGATTTGGTTCGAGATTGTCGAACATATCCAGGAGAAGCCGTTGTTAGGTTACGGCTATGGTGCGTTCTGGAGCCCCAAGCGCGTACATAATCTGTCCTACATTCTGGACTGGCAGTTTTCCAATGCGCACTCAATCTATTTGGAAACTCTGGTCAATCTGGGGGCAGTTGGGTTTGCTCTATTACTCATGGTCATTGTTGCCGTATTCAAACGCGGTGTCGGGATCTTGAGGGTTTCGCGAGACACGGGCGTCGCCTTTACCTTGTCGCTATTCGCGATGGGAGCTCTCAACGGACTTGTCGAAGCAATCTTCGTCAATGTTGGTTTTCAGATGTTGATCTTACTGATCGGCTCGTTCCAAATTGCCTACTACGATCCGTCAGAATCGGGGCTGCAGCCATGTTGAGCGTAGGTGCGCGTAGTCTCTTGCGATTGGTCGGTAACGCCGGTTCCCTATTGGCCAGCGAAGTGCTCAACAAGGCCACTACATTCTTGCTCTATGCCTTCGTGGCTCGTTTGCTTGATGTGGATTCCTTTGGTCATCTTTCGCTGGGATTGATGTTGTTCTATGTCTTTCAAGTCTTCGCTAGTGCCGGACTGCCGATCCTGTTGACGCGGGAAATTGCCAAGGAAAAGTCGAACACCGCACGTTTGGTCACGACCGGTTTAGCCGCAGCCGGTTTGGCTGCTCTAATCTCTAGCCTTGCGATGGCTTTGGTCACTGTGATCATGCAATACGATCGCGAGGCGACACAAGTGATCCTTTGCTTGGCCCTAGGGCTGGTACCCTATGCATTGGCCAACGTGCTGGAAGCAAGCTTTCGGGGTAACGAACGCATGCACCTGATCGCCTTATCCAATGTCCTCGCCAACGGTGTCAAGGTTGTGGGAGGCATTTGGCTCTTGGTCGGCGGTTTCGGTGTGGTTGCGATTGCCGGTCTGATCGTCGCGATACGCTTGCTAATTCTTGGCACCGATCTGTTTTTTTATTTTCGTAACACCCAGGGTGGGCTCACGTGGTTCCGATATGCTGAGGTCAAGAAACTACTTGTTAGGGCAATACCTTTCCTTGGAGTCGACGCTGTAATTGCTTGTTGGAGTGCCGTGGATGTGGTCCTACTCTCCAAACTGATGTCGCCAGCCGAGGTGGCGCTGTACAGTGCTTCCGCGCAGCTGATACAACCGGTTACTTTGGTTTACCGCAGTATTGTGGGCAGCATATTTCCTGCGATGTGTCGCAAGGCCAAATCGCAGAACCTGTCCTTGTCCGAGTTGACGCGATGGATGGTCGCGTTTCTGCTGCTGATCGGTTTACCTGTTTCGCTCTTGATCCCAAGATTCGCTGACTTGCTACTGGAGCTGGCATATTCAAAGCCAGAATTTCAAGGCGCCGTTCCAGTGATGCAAATTGCCGCCCTGGCCGTTTTGACCCAGTGTTTCACCACGATTCTAGGGCACGCATTGTGGGCCGCCGACCGTGAGGCGGATACGCTCCGTATCGTGATAATAAATCTGTGTGTAAACGTAATCGTCAACTCGCTGATGATTAGCCGCTTCGGTCTGGTTGGAGCAGCAGCGGGTTCTTTCTTGGTCAGCTGTTTCAATGTCGCCCAACACGTCATCGCATGCCGCAGTGCAATGGGGGCGCTCCCGGTCGATTGGCAGATCCTCAATCCTGTTCTGGCGGGGATCGCCATGGTGCTCGTCGTCTATGGTGCGCCCAGCAACAATCGGTTTCTAGTCGCCATCTGCGGGGTTGCGGCGTACGCCTCGGTGGCAATGGGACTAATTTTCATGCGGCATGGCGGCATGCGCGAGCTCCGTAGCAAATTCTTTGCTCCACTACTCAATTAATCAGCCAACACTTATCTTGGCCTCGTTACCTCCCCAAAGTTCATCCATGAGAATCGCCTGGCTTACGTACTCATTCTTGGAATACAGCGCGTTTCATGTGAATGAATTGTCGTTGCAACACGATGTTTTGTTCGTCGTGCCAAGTGAACCTACGGTCCTGACTGACGATGCTGTCGCCGACCGGGTCGAGTGGTTTGCTTTCCACAAACCTCGGTTTCGTCAGCCGATCAAGCAAATCGCCAAAATCCGCGAGATCCTTCACCGCATTGACGAATTTCAACCAGATGTAGTGCATGTGCAGCAGGGGCACCTTTGGTTCAACTTTGTGCTCGGGAGACTTCGCCGGCGTTATCCTTTGGTTATCACAATTCACGATCCACGACACCACCTGGGAGACAAGGCTTCGAAAAAGACTCCGCAGTGGGTCATGGATCTGGGCTTCCGCCAAGCCGATCAAGTGATCGTACACGGTCAGCAATTGAAGGATCAGGTGGTTTCGCTCTTTGGCTTCTCACAGTCGTCTGTGCATGTGATACCGCATATTTCTATGGGGGGCGAACCGGAGCTAGCGGCGGAGCTAAACACTGAGCAACCAGTGGAAGATTTGATTGTGTTGTTTTTCGGCAGGATCTGGGACTACAAGGGACTGGAGTACTTGATCCAGGCTCAGCCGATCATTCGCGAATCGATTCCAAACGCCAAAGTCCTAATCGCAGGCACGGGAGACGATTTCGCCCGCTACGAAGCTATGATGCAGGATCACGATGGTTTCATCGTTCACAATCATTGGATTTCCAATGAGCAGCGCGACGCGCTTTTCCGCAGAGCGGCTTTGGTCGTACTACCCTATCGCGAAGCCACGCAAAGCGGTGTGGTGCCTGTCGCCTATGGATATTCCAAACCCGTGGTGGCCAGCGATGTCGGCGCTTTGAGTGAATGCGTCGCGCACGAAGAGACCGGATTGTTGGTTCCATCGTGCGATAGCAACGCCCTGGCGCAGGCGATTATCCGGCTGCTCAAGGACGAACCTCTGCGGCGACGATATGGCCAAGCTGGTTACCAACGCTTGCAGCAGCTGAGTTCGCCAGCCTGTGTAGCCGCCGAGACGGCCAATGTCTACCAACAGGCGATCGCACAGCGAGCGAAAGCCGGGGAGGTGTAGGTGATGCATGTCGGCGTTATCGCTTCGATGAAGCAAGGACTGGAACAGTTTATCTACCGCGAAATTCGACAATTGCACGCGTTGGGAGCTGAAATCAGTCTATTTCCCACCAAGCATGGCCCCGGTTTGTACCAACCGCCTGGCGATTGGCACGTCTACCGTTGGCAGACTTGGGTGGTCTTATTGAGCCAATTCGTGCGGCTCTTTCTGATGCCTGGGCGTTATATGAATGTGCTGCGGGAAGCATGGCAACACCGCGCACTAACCGACTTCTTTCTAGCAGCCTACTTTACGAAGTTCATGCGCGATGTAGACGCGATTTACGCCACGTTTGGAGATCGCAAGCTATTTGTGGGTTACTTCGCTAGCCGCCTTCTCGACAAACCGCTTGCGGTGGAGATCCATGCCTACGAACTCTATCAGAATCCGAATCCGGCGCTGTTTCGCGTCTGCTTGGCTGCCTGCCAGAAAATCGTGGCACCCACTGAGTTTAACCGAGACTACCTTGTTAAGCATTTCAGCGTGCCTCCGCAGCGTATTGAAGTCGTACGGTATTCCATCGACTTAAACGAATACCAACCAGCGAGAAAGTTTGTCATTCTGATAGTCGCTTTTTTCGTTCAGAAAAAGGGACACGAGATTCTGTTGAAAGCGGTCCAAAAGATGGGCCGAGGCGATGTCGAAGTTTGGGTCGTGGGCGACGTAGGGCCATCGTCGGCTGTGGCCGACGTACGCGGTATGGTCGAGCGATTGGGCATGCAGGAGCAAGTGGCGTTCTTCGGAAAACAACGAGGCACGGCCTTACGTGCCCTGTTCCATGCTTGTGATGTGTTCTGCTTGCCGAGTCGCGTCGATGAAAATGGCGACTCGGAGGGATTCCCCAACGCTATCGTCGAAGCGATGGCCTGCGGCAAGCCTGTCGTAACGACGCGACACGTGGAAATCCCCAAAATTGTTGAGCAAATCTTGGTTGATGAGAATGACATCGACGGACTTGCCAAGGCCCTTGAGCAAACTTACACGTCACCGAGTCTGCGCGTGGCGATGGGTGAACGGAATCGAGAACTGGCGGAAAAACACTTCTCGTCGGCCAACGTCAATGTGACCTTCGAGATACTCAAGGATTTGCGAACGCACAGAGGTTAGACAAGTTGGTTTGCATCGATTGTAGGGCATGCTGCGGCGCTACTCTTGCCTAATCCATTCAAGAATTACTCGACTCAAGCGGCGACGAGCGCACGAGAGGAAGAAATGCTAGAGTTCGACAATAACTCTCCAACCATCGGCGATGAATGAAAAATGAAAATTAGTGTTTTTGGACTTGGTTACGTCGGTAGCGTATCGGCGGGTTGCCTAGCTCGCGACGGCCATCATGTGATAGGCGTCGACGTGAACTCCGCTAAAGTGGACGCACTTGTTAATGGACGTTCTCTCGTATCTGAGCCAGGACTTTCCGAGTTAGTGGCCGCGCATTCCAAGACAGGCCGGCTAAGAGCAACTACGGACGGCTTCCAAGCGGTGTTGGCTACGGATATGAGTCTAATATGCGTCGGAACCCCCAGTAATTCTAATGGCAGCCTGAATTTGGATTACATAGAGGCAGTCTGCCGTGAAATTGGAACTGCGCTCGGCCAGCACTCAGGATACCACCTGGTCTGTGTTCGCAGCACGGTGTTGCCTGGAACAACACGCAACATGGTCATGCAGGTTCTTGAGCAGCAGTCTGGCAAGCGAGCTGGGACCGACTTTGGCTTGTGCATGAATCCTGAATTCCTGCGTGAGGGATGTGCCATTGCCGACTATCAGGAGCCTAGCCAAATTGTCATGGGGGGATTGGACGAAAAAAGTAGCGACATAGCGATGCAGATGTACGACGGTATAGATGCACTACGAATTAGGACGACGCTTGAAACCGCGGAGTCCGTCAAGTATGCCTGCAACACATTTCACGCACTGAAAGTTGCGTACGCTAATGAGATCGGAAATATTTGCCAAGCACACAACGTGGATGGGCAAGAGGTGATGCGAATATTTTGCAATGACCGCAAGTTGAATGTCTCCGAAAAATACCTGCTTCCAGGCTTTGCGTTTGGAGGTTCCTGTCTGCCTAAAGACTGCCGGGCTTTAGTCTATAGAGCAAAAGAAAAGGACGTGGAAACGCCGCTCTTGCGAGCAGTTCTTGAGAGCAATCAAATGCAGATCGAACGCTCCATTCGTATGGTTGAACAAACGGATCATAAGCGCATTGGAGTTCTGGGCCTCAGTTTCAAGTCTGGAACAGATGACGTGCGCGAAAGTCCGGTAATTGTACTCGTAGAAACGCTTGTCGGACGGGGATACGACGTTCAAATCTATGATCCCAACGTAAAACCAGAAGAGCTTTTTGGAGCGAATCGGTCTTTCCTCGCGCAAACATTACCGCATGTTGCAAAACTAATGCAACCAGATGTCGATGCACTAGTTGCGAATTGCGATGTCTTAGTTGTAACCAACGGTAGTGAAGAATTTCGACAGGCAGTTCTTGCTGCGGATGGATCGAAAATGATTATCGACTTGCACGGAATCACGAAGCATAGCAAAGAATACAATGGCAATTACAAAGGCATCTGTTGGTAAACGGATCTTGATGCTCCTGGAGAATAATCGTTATCCCGGTGACACTCGCGTGCGCCGTGAGGCGATCTCATTGGTGGAATTCGGCTACAGTGTTTCTGTGATCGCACCACGCGGGCGGAGCGAGCCTTGGAGCGAAATCGACCAGGGTGTGCATGTCTTTCGGTACCCGCGTCCGCGCGAGGGGGAAGGCGCGCTGGGGTACTTTTGGGAATACGGAGTGTCTATGGTCTGGATGACACTCTTGTCCGTCTGGGTGTTCTTTCGCCGCGGCTTTGACGTCATCCACTCGCACAGTCCGCCCGACATTTTTGTGCTGATCGGAATGCTCTACTCGTTACTGGGAAAGAAATATGTCTTCGATCATCATGATATTTCGCCTGAAATGTATGTCGCCCGCTTCCAGGGAAAGTTTAATCCACGCGTCGTCAAAATGCTGACGTTTTTCGAGGGCCTGTCGTGCCGCTTCGCGACACGCGTCATTACCGTTAACGAATCGTACCGCGATCTGGTAGTCCAGCGCCATCGCATTCCTGCCGACAAGATTACCGTCGTTCGCAATGGGCCCGACCTGGAAGAATTGCGACCTGTTGCACCAGATCCAGATATCGTATCGCGCAATCAAATTGTCTTTGGTTACGTTGGCATCATGGGATTTCAAGACGGTGTTGACTCATTGATACGAGCGATGCACCACCTGAAAAACGACTTGGCTAGAGACGATTTCTATTGCATTCTCATTGGTCGCGGCTCGTCAGTCGACTATCTCAAGCAATTGACGGCAGAACTGGGACTGACTGACCACGTATTCTTCACAGGGTACGTTTCAGACGAAGATTTATTGAAATACCTGTCGACGGCTGACATCTGCGTTGCACCAGATCCATTTAATCCATTCAACGACCGGTCGACTATGATCAAAGTAATGGAATATATGGCAATGGGAAAGCCTATTGTTGCTTACAAACTAATTGAACATCAAGTGACAGCGCAGGATGCCGCCTTGTACGCACAAGTGAGCGATGAACTGGATTTCGCACGCCAGTTGCAAACACTGATGGATAATCCCGAACTTCGCAAACGGCTGGGGGACTCTGGTCGGAAGCGAGCCGAAGAAATTCTTGCTTGGCCTTTTCAAGCAGAGAATCTTCGCGAAGCATACGCCAAGGTATTCAATAGCTGGGGCTCATCCGACCAGGCGAGAGTAAAACAATGATGTCGAAGGTAGGTTGTGCCCACAGCGGAGACGGTGGCCTACATGGGATTCATGAATTAACAGTCGAGCGGCTCGAACCAGAGATGTCAGACCACCGTCAGCAACAGTTTGTAGATTCAGTATTAGACGTGCGATTTGCGTTCGGCGGTCGCATTGGAAAATTGCTTGAACACTATCTGACGCTCGATTCACAGAATTGGCAGCTGTCCTGGCAGTTCAAGACCTACTACGCTGTGCGTACACTAATCCCATTGTCTTTGCGGCAATTCTTACAACAGCATCGCAATCAGGCGATAGTTCCCCGCCGCGACTGGTATCTGGATCGAGCATTCTTGGATGAGTTGAATAGCGCTCGCGCGGCAGATCTTTCTTGCGATCCCAACCGCTGTATGATCGATCTCTGGCCCGACGGCTGTGCCCATGCCGTTGCTATCACTCACGACATCGAAAGCAAGTATGGCTTGAGCAGAGTCTGGCAACTGGCTGAGCTGGAAGAAAAGTTAGGTTTGCGTTCCGCTTGGTACTTTGTGGCCAATCGATACGACATCGATCCCGGAATGATCTCCGAGCTCAAGTCCCGCGGGCACGAGGTGGGTGTACACGGGCTCAAGCACGATGGCCGGCTGTTCTCATCGCGCCAGACCTTTGACAAACGATGCAAAGCAATTAACAAAACCGTGGCAGACTGGGGCGCGGATGGCTTCCGCTCACCCATGATGCATCGGAACTTGGTGTGGATGCAACAGCTGCAGTGTGCCTACGATTCCTCTTGTTTCGACATCGACCCGTTTCAAGCAATGCCCGGTGGGGTGCGGGGCGTCTGGCCGATGATCGTCGGCAATCTTGTCGAACTACCTTGTACGCTACCTCAGGATCACACCTTGTTCGTGACCCTGGGTATGAAGAACATTGACGTATGGACCAAGAAATACCAGCTGATTAGGCAACTGCGCGGGCTGGCGATGACCATCATCCATCCCGACTACATGGACACGCCAGCGCGGCTCGAACATTATGGTCGCTTTCTAGAACATGTAGTAGCAGCTGAGGATGCTTGGCACACGCTTCCGCGAGAAATTAGCCGTTGGTGGCGGGACCGCGACAGCTCCAGCATCGTCGGTAACTGCATTCATGGGCCAGCTGCCCATCGCGGTTGTTCGACGCGGTTGGCCTCGCTATTCAACGATATTAATGTGCTGCCTGATGGTAATTGATGGCGAAGTCAAGGCATCCAATCTTCGTCACTTTTCGCACGCATCCAGTTCACGGGTCATGTGCTGCGCTAGTTCGGCAACAAAAGGTTCTAGCAGCATGCCCGCAGGATAAACAGGCAGCTGGATCATGTTCAGATCACTGACTAGTTCTTTCCAGCCCATATACGGATCCTGGTAACCAGCGTAAGCCTGGCGTGGCTTGAACACAGTTAGCCGTCCAGTGTAGGGTTGTGCTGCGTAACATTCGGTCGCCTGATCGTAAATCCCGTCCAAGACCTCAACCGGAGCCGTTTTTCGGAGGCCACACCAATAGGCCCCATGCGACCATGACGCAGCGATTCTGCGGAGTATGCGTCGTCGGCCTTCGCTTAACTTTGCAGCCAAGAACATTCGCACGCCACTGCGGCCCGATAGCGAAATATTCTTCATGTGAAATACGACTCTTTGAACACTGGCAATCAGACTTTCAGCCAATGAGCTCTGGTGCCAACGTCCATGCGTGTCAAACAACGCTAGCGAGCCAACGGCATGCCCCGCGCGCTGCAATTGTTGAGCCATTTCGTAGGCGATTGTGCCACCCAGGCAATAGCCACACAGGTTGTACGGACCTGCTGGCTGAATTTTCTGAATCTCTTCAATGTAGGCTGCGGCCATCTGCTCCACAGATTCCGCTACAGGCTTTGAGCCTGCAAGTGCATCGGATTGCAGACCGTAGATTGGTCGGTCCTCACCCAGATGATCTGCCAGCTCACGATATAGCAGCACGTTGCCGCCAGCAGCGTGAACACAGTACAGCGGCGACTTGCTTCCGCCGGGCGAAATGGGAACAAGGGATCGCCAGGAAGCTACCCAGCCCTGCTCCCGAATCAGGCTTGCCAACTCCCGGATCGTGGGAGCTTGCAGTAGCATGGCCAACGGTAGTCTTTGCCCGTGGATTTTTTCCAGTTCGACCATCATTCTAGCGGCGCCCAGCGAATGACCTCCTAAGTCGAAAAAGTTTTGTTCTATCCCAACGCGTTTTAATCCGAGAATTGATTTCCAGATGTTCACCAGTTGCTGTTCGGTTTCGTCAGTTGCAGTGAATTGGTTTGAAAGCGGTTCAGCTGTGTTTTCGATTACCGGATCGGGTAACGCACGTCGGTCAACTTTCCTATTGGGCGTCTGTGGAAACTGGTCGAGAAAGACATAGTGTGACGGCAGCATGTAATCCGGCAGAGTGTGACGAAGCGTTTCTCTCAATTCGGTTGGCG
>JAGQPR010000021.1:8472-35176 GCA_020426625.1 Planctomycetales bacterium | reverse complement strand
CGAGCTGGCTGATAAGGGCGACGGCCAGCCCTTCTAACATGCATTGGGTTAGTCTCGTTGGGCCAGAATTTTGGCAGTGGAAACGTGCACGTTGCGTTTGTTCGAGGCTTTCTTTTTCGTTGGTGGCTTTTTCGTGCCGCGCACGTTTTTTCGGTAACGATCGACCTCAACATGACGAGCCACGTCTCGCAGCTCATTGCAGAAATCCTCGGTTGACATCGTCTTCAGGTGCTCGAAGTCCGATTCTTCGAGGATCACTGACAAACCGTCCTGGGCTTGGGCGATCTCCAAAGCCATATAGTATTTGGATAGCTGGCCTGCTTGTTGCTTGCCGTGTTCTGCGCGTATGGCGGACTCGACCACAATGACTGCGTTGTACGCCAACAGCGCTACCGCGAAGGCGAACAGCGCGGCGCCCGGGTATCCCAACGTGTTGACTTCGCATCGGAGCGTTGTAGTTAGAACCTGAAATGCAGTCTCAATTTTCCATCGCGCAAGGTATAGGTCTGCAATGCGCAGCGCGTCTGCTTTCCCCTTCGGTACGTTCGCCAGAATGACGACGACGGTTTCTTTGTCTCTCGTTGGCTTGTACAGTTCAAGCTCGATTCGCCGAACCGTAAGTTGTTTTCCACCATACTCCGATAGCGTCATACTGCATTCATAGACTTTGCCCGTATCGGTCTTGCCAATCAACCGACGATTACCAAGCGTTCCACCTACCCTCGCATGATGACGGATCACGGAGGAAAGCGGACACAGCACTTGGTCGCAGCACTTGGTCGTGGGGATTCAAGCCTAGAGCCCGGAGGAAGAATGCGGACACAGCACTTGGTGGTAGGGGGAGAAGGGAGCCAGTGTAATTGAGAAAAACGAAGGCATCTAGCGGGTGCCGGAGATCTAGAAGGTCCGAGATCTAGCAGGTGCCACGCACGTGCCAGACAGGAGCGATTGAGCTTGGGAGAAAATGCGGTCACAGCACTTGGTGGTGGGGATAGTTGATTCCTACTCGGGGCAATTTCCCACAGCTGCGAATACAGAAAATGCGGACAGTCTGCGGGTGGAGTAAGAAATAAGGAGGGAAGATGCCGCTCGCATGCTCACTTTTTGCAAGACGGCATGAAACTGCTGGGCCACTCGAGACCTAGCCAAACGAACGGTTGGCCATGCTTTCGTTGCCCGTCAACTCCAGCCGAATCACTGCCGTGGTTGATAAGCTGGCTTTTTGAGCGATACTCTGAGAGTGATCCGCCCAATTATCTAGATCACGCACTCTGAAGAGGCGAACGGGTGGATTGGAATGCTGCGCAAGCTCGCTTGCTCGCAAGGCGTTCACGTCACTCCCGCAATTACCACGAGTTCCCAAGGCTATGAACGCTTCGCCGATGATGCGTCAATACGAAGAGGCGAAGCAAGCATGCGGTGACGCTCTTCTGCTCTTTCGCATGGGCGACTTTTATGAGCTGTTTCACGAAGACGCGAAGATTTGTGCTCGCGTCCTGGGGCTGACGCTGACCAGCCGCGACAAGGGTGAGAATCCGATCCCAATGGCAGGATTCCCCTATCACCAGTTAGAAGGCTATCTTGCCAAACTCATTCGCCAGGGATACCGGGTGGCGGTATGCGATCAAGTCGAAGATCCCAAAGAAGCCAAAGGAATCGTCCGGCGTGAGATCACTCGCATCGTCACCGCAGGCACGCTGACCGACGATGCCCTGTTGGATCCGCTACAAACCAACCTCTTGGTAGCCTTGTATTCCGTAAGGCCAGGTCAGAAGTCAGCCACGAACATGCCAGAGCAAGTTGGCATCGCTTGGACAGAACTTTCAACCGGACGCTTTGAAGCTGGCAACGTCCCGAAACAGCGCGTTCTCGACGAACTCTCCAGACTCGACCCTTCGGAAGTACTCATCCGCGAGGACGATGGCCTCTTGGCCCAACGGAGTGATGCCGCATTTGCATTGTGCCTGCGGCCAACTTGGCAATTCCAATACGACGAAGCCAATCGAGAGTTGTGCGCCCATTTCGGCACCAAGAGTTTGGAAGGTATGGGGTGGGAGGAAAGCCCGGAAGACAAGGCGGCTATCGGCGCTGCTGGTGCCATCCTGGCCTATCTGCACGAGACACAAAAAACCTCGTTGGCGCACATCCGCCAATTGACTCCCTATCGCCAAGGTTTGTGCTTGGAGATCGATGCTGCTACGCGTCGCAGTTTGGAATTGACCCAGACCATGCGAGGCCGCGATCGCAATGGTTCTCTACTTTCGGTCGTCGATCAAACTTGTACCGCCATGGGAGCTCGATTGTTGGCTGGATGGATGGCCTCTCCGCTGATCGACCAGCGTGCCATTGAGTCGCGGCACGGAGCTGTTGGCGAGTTGAAGGACGACAATCGCTTGCGTTCAGGATTGCGTGACGCACTGACGGAAATCTATGATTTGCAGCGATTGTTGGGACGCGTAGCTACCGGTCGGGCCAGTCCTCGCGATCTTCGCAATGTTGGCACTACGCTGAGCCAACTGCCAGCAATCAAAGCCCTGTTGACATCTCGCAGTAGCGACCGCATCCAAACCTTAGCGAGCAATCTTGACCTGTGCGAATCTTTGCGTGGTCAGCTGCTGGCCGCACTGCAGGACGAATGTCCATTGCACTTGCGCGACGGTGGTTTCATCCGTGATGGATATCACACCGAATTGGACGAGCTCCGCAAGTTGGCATCTGGGGGCAAACAATGGATCGCCCAATACCAGGCTGAACAAACTAAAGCAACTGGGATCAGCAGCCTCAAGGTGGGGTACACCAAGGTATTTGGCTATTACCTGGAGGTGACCAATGCGCATCGCGACAAAATCCCTTCGCACTTTGTACGCAAACAAACTCTGAAGAATGCTGAACGCTACATCACTGACGAGCTCAAGCAGTATGAGTCGAAGGTCATCTCGGCGGACGAAAAAGCTCTGGCCTTGGAACTGGAATTGTTTGGACAGTTGCGAGATCAAGTCGCCGGTCACTTGTCCGTCCTACAACGCAATGCATCAACGCTGGCTGAAATCGATGTCTATTCCGGACTGGCCGAGTTGGCCAAACGCCACAATTATGTTCGCCCGGAAATGAATGACGACAGCGTGCTCGAAATTGTCGAAGGCCGGCACCCGGTATTGGATGCAACGCTTCCCCAGGGTAGCTTTGTTCCCAATGATTGTCGCCTTGGCGAATCGTGCGGGACGATCATGCTGATCACCGGTCCCAACATGGCTGGCAAGAGCACTTACATTCGCCAAGTTGCCTTGCTGACGTTGATGGCTCAACTGGGTAGCTTTGTGCCAGCCAAGCACGCCAGAATTGGCATTGCCGATCGCATCTTTGCGCGAGTGGGCGCCAGCGACGAACTTTCTCGCGGCCAGAGTACGTTCATGGTAGAGATGGTTGAGACCGCCAGAATCTTAAACACGGCTACCCAACGCAGCCTGGTCATTCTGGATGAAATTGGTCGCGGTACCAGCACGTATGATGGTCTCAGTTTGGCCTGGGCCATCGTCGAACATCTGCATGACTCGGTATCAGCTCGAACACTCTTTGCCACTCATTACCACGAACTGACGCAGTTGGACAAGTCGCTGCCTGGCGTTCGCAATTTCAATGTGGCCGTCAAGGAGTGGGACGATAACATCGTATTCTTACACCGGATTCTGCCCGGTGGCGCGGACAAGAGCTACGGCATTCACGTTGCCCGACTGGCGGGAATTCCCCACCATGTTAACGAGCGAGCCAAGGATATCCTTGCTCAGTTGGAGTCCGATCACTTGAACAAACGAGGTGACTCAAAAATCACGCCGCCGCGTCGACGGGAGGGTGCCCCAATTCAACTGACTCTATTTGAATTCGAAGAACACCCGTTAATTGAGAAGATTCGTCGCATTGATGTTGCGGGCACCACTCCTATCGCGGCACTGCAACTGCTGGAGCAGTGGCAGCGCGAAGTGGATACCAAGAAGTAATCGACAGCAGGCGCCAATGGCCCAAGCAAATCTAAGCATGAGCTGATCAAGGACGTAGCGGGTTGAAGTATTCCACGGTGGCAGCAGGAACTGCATCAGGGCGATAGCTGTCGTTAACAGTTGTGGTGGGCACCGGTTGCAAGCCGCTTGGAGCATTCAGCTGGTGCAGACCGCGTGCGGGAGATTCTCCGCTGGCTGTAACAACCGCCGCTGATCGCGGCTGTAGCGACGATCGCTCTACAACAGGCGGGTATCCATTCGGCGCGACCGCTGCCTGCTTGTCGTAACGAGTACCATAACTCTGCGATCGCATTGAGCTCTGCGGTCGACTGGGCGAAGTGCGCGGCGGGACTGGCCGCTGATACTGGATGGTGCGAGCTGGCGTTTGGCGATACCGGAGAGCGGTATCGTCGCGAAATGGATCGACCTGCGCATCCGGCAGCGGTGGCGGAGGCACTGGATACGTCTGCACCGGAGGAACTGGCTGGCGGTACTGGGACTCAGGTGGAATATACTGTGGCTCGACCGGATCGGCTTGATAGTAGTCGGGAACGCGTGGGCGGGGTGTGTTGCCATGTGGCACCGGCTGAGGCTGCAACGGTGTGCGCTGCGTAGGAACCGGTGGCTGATATGAGTATGCAGGCGGTTGGCGGCTGCAATTCGGACACGTGTCGCAGCTAGAGCGTTGACAACTATCACAGCCGCAATCGGTTGTACAAGTGAATGGTGATTTGAATCCGGACTTTAGCTTGCTGTGGAATCGCCCAGCCATGGAATCGACTAAATCCAACAGTCCTCGGTCATCGCGACACGAACAAGCCGTATTGGCTCTGCTGCCGCAGCGGTCACAGGCACTGGCTCGCTCGATCCAGTAGCCAGCAAGTGCAAACGTGATGCAGCTGGCTACCGCAAATTGAATTGGTTTCATCAAACAAACACTCCGTCCCGTGTCACTGAGCCAAGAATACGTTGAGCGGTCGCTAGGAGGCATCCAAGTTCGCCACGCCCCGTATTTCTCCGTCTCCGAGCAGTTATTTCGTGTACGAACGATACAGAGGGCGAGAACGAGCCCTACACTCCGATGCGCTGCGCAAGTTGTTTCCGATGCCCGCAATTGCGTGCAAGAGTATCACAGCTCGACGCGACCTGAATAACTGATCGAACCGATACGGGACGCACATACAGAACTTTCCTCACATGCGCCACAGTCAGCCCTGCTTACCCATATTTGCGAGACCGGGTCGCTTGGAGCACCTGTTCGGCTGACCGCTTTGGGCTGGGAAAGCGGCCATCTATGCAAAAGGGGTTTCCCGTTGATGCGCGCAGCGCGCCTCTGCAACTCGCAGTATTCAAATGACTTTATTACGCAGTGACACTGTTTCCCCGCCTTTCGAGCATGCCAGTTGGGGCGATCCGCGGTTTGAAAAGGCTGAGGCTTGTCCGGCGATGCGTCGCTGCGAGACATCCCAAAGCGCTGCCCAAATCCCCAAGACAGCGCCGTTGCTTGCGGCTACAATGCCAGTTGCTAGCGACCGAAATGGTTAGCGGAACTCTCCGGGATCGTCCGCCGACTGCGTATTGGTTGCGACTTTTGGGCCCAGTATTCCACAGATACCTTGACGAGAAACATCAATGGCACCCAAGCCACTAGTTGATCCATTCGCAACACGAGACACTTTTTCCACTCCCGCTGGAGAGATCGGCTTGTACAGTTTGAAAAAGCTGGAAGCTGCGGGGGTTGGCCCGGTCTCACAGCTGCCGTACTCGATTCGCATTCTGTTGGAATCAGTCTTGCGCAACTGCGATGGCTACGTGGTTACTGAAGCCGATGTCAAGAATCTTGCCAATTGGGATGCCGCCAGTCCCACTGCGGTCGAGATCCCTTTCATGCCGGCCCGGGTGGTGCTGCAGGACTTTACTGGAGTGCCCTGCGTCGTCGATTTAGCCGCCATGCGCGACGGGATGAAAGCCCTGGGCGGCGACCCACGCAAGATTAATCCGCTAATACCCGTCGATCTGGTGATCGACCATTCCGTTCAAGTGGACCAATTCGGCACTCTGGACGCCCTGAGTGGCAACGTGGAAATTGAGTTCGAGCGAAACCAGGAACGCTACGAATTCTTACGCTGGGGCCAGCAGGCATTCGATAATTTTCGCGTGGTACCGCCCAACACGGGGATCGTTCATCAAGTCAATTTGGAATACTTAGCTCAAGGCGTCTTTGTGCGTGAAGACCACCTGGGACCTGTAGCGCTGCCTGATACGCTGGTTGGCACTGACAGTCATACGACCATGATCAATGGCTTGGGAGTGCTAGGATGGGGTGTCGGCGGCATCGAAGCGGAAGCTGGTATGCTTGGCCAGCCGCTGTACATGTTGATGCCGGAAGTTGTCGGCTTTGAGATCAGTGGCCAGTTGCCAGCGGGTGCGACGGCGACCGACTTGGTATTGCGGGTAACCGAGATCCTGCGCAAGGCGGGCGTAGTAGGCAAATTTGTAGAATTCTACGGCCCCGGTGTAGCGCACATGTCGCTAGCAGACCGGGCGACGATCGCCAATATGGCTCCGGAGTACGGGGCCACGATGGGTTATTTTCCCGTCGACGAGGAATCATTGCACTATTTGCGCCGCACAGGCCGAACCGAACAGCAAGTGCAATTGGTTGAAAACTACATGAAAGCTCAAGGGCTCTTCCGCGACGATGACTCCCCGCAACTGAACTACTCGCAGGTATTGAAATTCGATCTTGGCGAGGTGGTACCGGCGCTGGCTGGCCCCAAGCGTCCCCAGGATCGCGTTGCGCTTTCAGCCATGCAGGCCTCCTTCCGGAAGGCGTTAGTGGCCCCTGTGGCAGAGCGCGGTTTTGGCTTAACGGACGAAGATTTGACGCGTACGGCCATTGCAAACGATAACGGTGCGTCCGCCGTGCTCGAGCATGGCGCAGTCGTCATTGCCGCGATTACCAGTTGCACCAACACATCCAACCCGTCTGTCATGGTAGGCGCAGGCTTGCTGGCCAAGAAGGCAGTCGAGTTGGGTCTGCGATCGAAGCCTTATGTAAAGACTTCGCTGGCTCCAGGCTCGCGCGTCGTCACCGATTACTTTGACAAAGCCGGTTTGTCACATTCGTTGGAGCAACTGGGTTTTCACACGGTAGGCTACGGTTGCACGACGTGCATCGGCAACAGTGGCCCGTTACCTGAACCGGTTGCCAAAGCAATTACCAGCGGCGACTTGGTCGCTGCAGCGGTATTGAGCGGTAACCGCAATTTCGAAGGCCGCGTCAATCCGCTTACGCGCGCAAATTACTTGGCGAGTCCACCACTGGTCGTCGCCTATGCCTTGGCGGGTTCGGTGGATTTCGATTTCGAATCCCAACCGCTCGGAATCAGTGATGGCAAAGAGATCTTTTTGAAAGACATCTGGCCAACGGCCGAAGAAATCGCTTCAACCATCGAATCGTGCGTCCTACCTGAGATGTTCCACGATCAGTACGCAAGTGCCTTTACATCCAACGAGAAATGGAATGCGATCAATATTACTGAGGGAGATTTGTACGACTGGCAGCAAGACAGCACGTACATTCAGCGCCCACCGTTCTTGGAAGGAATCGAAATCGAGGTCGGCGAACCTGCCCCAATTCAGGGCGCTCGATGCTTGGCCCTCCTAGGTGACTCCGTGACAACGGACCACATTTCACCAGCTGGAGCAATTGCCAAGGACACTCCCGGTGGCCGCTACCTGCTGGAACAGAACGTGCAACAGAGCGATTTCAACAGTTACGGATCGCGTCGCGGCAATGATCGCGTGATGGTCCGTGGAACGTTTGCTAACATTCGTATTCGCAATCAGCTGGTACCTGGAATCGAAGGCGGTATTACACGGCACATCCCAAGCAATGAACAGCTGGCAATCTACGATGCTGCTGTTCGTTATCGCGCGGAGGGCACACCGCTGATCGTGCTGGCGGGAGCTGAATACGGTACTGGCAGCAGTCGCGACTGGGCTGCCAAAGGCACGCTGTTGCTTGGCGTTCGAGCTGTAATTGCGGCCAGTTACGAACGCATCCATCGCAGCAATCTGGTGGGCATGGGAATCCTGCCATTGCAATTCTGTGCTGGAGAAACTTGGCAATCGTTGGGGCTGACTGGAGAGGAATCGTTCGATCTCGATACCTCCAATCTTGTCCCTCGAGGAACCCTGGCAGTACGTGCAACTTCGGCCAACGGGCAAACCAAAGAATTCACGGTGAACATACGAATTGACACTCCCGTCGAACTGGACTACTACCGCAATGGTGGAATCCTGCCAACCGTCCTAAGAAAACTAGCGCAATAGACCGATGCCGGAACCACGCAGCAACATTTCAGTCGTAATCGTTTGCATCATTGTTGCCGCAGCAGTTGGCGTGGGATGGTATTGGATGCAGCCCACTCCTCCGCAAAACACCACGCCATCTTCAAACGCCGATTCCACGATTGAGGAAGCTGGCTCCTCACCTCCAGAACAACACAATGCAGCAACACCCGAGGTTGAGCACTTCACACCGGCGCAGTTCAAAGTTGCAATCGAGGCAGTTGCTGCCACGGAAGAGGCCGATTTTGAACGCGCTCGACGATTGTGGTCGGAGTTGATCGCAGTCTTCCCCAAGGATACGGATATCATCATCAATCAAGCGGTGTCCGTTCTCAAGTGGATCGACACCATCGAGAATTCGCTTCAGAATGATCAAGGCAAACTGGCACCGGAACGACGCGAAGAACTGATTCAGGAAGTGGAATCAGCGTATTCCTATTCCGAGCAAGTGACAGACGAATTAAGCACGTTGCAAGGATTTGACTATCGCGTGCCTCTAATTCGTGCAGCAATCGTCAACTCCAAAGCCGGTCGTCTGTCCTACCCCGATGATATTGCCTTGCGAAAACAAGCTGCGGAGATCTTGAGCGAAGCACTCCAACGGCAGCCGAACCAACCACTACTGGCGGCTAGTTTTGACAATACACTTTTGACTCTCGGCGGCGTTGACGAACAACTCGAGGCGCAGAAAGGAGAGTTTCTTTACGAGGGGTGGAAAGCCAGCCCCCGGAATCTCTATTTGCTGCGGCAAACGGCGGAGGCTTTCCTGCAGGGACAGGACCCGCGATTATTGCGGCTCATGCAGCCGTCGATCGACATGACACGCCCCATGTGGAGCATGGTGCAAAGTAGCATTGACAAGGTTCAGCCCGACAAACTAGCTGAGGAGCTAGAACAAGCGATTGCAACGTCAGGCGATTGGAATAGTTTCCGTACACGTCTCTACTACTGGCTGAATGTGATCAAAGCTATGCCTAGCTTTCATTCCGATAGCAAGCGAGTTATCCCCGACCCGCTTGTCTTGCTAGACACGACTTTCCTACAACGCCTTGCACCTACAAGCACCGGAACGTCTGCCCCTCTCTCTCCACCTGCCGAGTACCAGCGGATTGCGGCTGACGAAGTCGCCACCGTTGCCGTTTGGTATGACACGGATTTTGATCTGCACTACGATGTTGTCGCCGCCCATGGGAATCAACTGCAGTTTCTCGATTTCGATGGTACGTCTCTTCAAACCAGCAGTATGTTGGAAGTTTCTATCGATATCCAAGGCATTCTGCCGATCGATCTATTCGAAGTGCAATCGCCCTCTGCGCCCAGGTTGCCAGCCAGCGTCGCTGAATTGATGATCGAAAACTCGTCTGCCACAAGAGCAGCGGCTGTAGCGATCGAAAGTCAACCGGCAGGTCCGGAGCTTTATGGCTCGCGCAATAGTTCGTTGCAGGAATTGTTGGTGTGGGGGCCAACCGGCATGCGAGTTATCACAGCTGATAGCCAACTCCCCATTCGATTCCATGAACTCAACGAGCCCACTGGATTGGAATCTTTGGGCGACGTGCAGAGTGTGGCTGCTGCAGATATTGAATCCGATGGAGATTTGGACTTGTTGTTGATCTCTCCCGCAGGCTTGCATTTGATGCAGAACAATGGCAACCGAAGTTTTAGCGATATCACCCGCTTCAGCTCATTGCCGCCAGATCTATCCGTAAAACAAGCGATTGCCTGCGATTACGATCGTGACATGGACCAAGACTTCATGTTGGTAACCAATGCGGGGATCGCCGTGCTGGAGAATCTGTTGCATAGCCAATTCCGTGTGGTCAGCGACATCAGCTGGCAGCAGATCCCCGAGGCCGCGTCCATGGCTTTCGGCGACTTTGACAACAACTCTTCGTGGGATTTCGTGGTAACGGGGCCGCAGGGGAGCAGTCGAACCTTGACCCGCACGACGGCCCCTGGTTCGTTTTCGATCCTGCGGACTGAATCGCTGACAAGCATTGCCGACGAACTGGCGATCGACGACGTGAACAACGATGGCATACTCGACTTAATTTTCGCGTCAACATCCGGAATTAGCCTGCAACTGGGAACTGCGGCAGGAGAATTTCAATCGCCATCCGCGCTGGATGAAAGTGCCGCCAAAGGTCTAACCACCATGGATGCAAACTACGACGGGAACGTCGAATTGCTCGCGTTGTCCAACGGCAAGCCAACTATTTGGGCTACGTCGGCCAGTCAGGGCAACTTTGTAGACGTGCGTTTGGCTGGCATCAACGATATCAACGGAGGTGGCCGCGTTAATCACTACTGCCTAGGCTCAACCTTGGAGATATGGCGCAACAACGACTTGTTATCGCGTCCCGTACAAGTTCCCGTAACTCATTTTGGCTTGGGCAATGCCAACCCTGAAAACCTGCGCATCATTTTCCCCCACGGACTGACGCAAAACGTCGAAAACATTGGAACCAATGTGCTGGCAGAAGAGATGCAACTATTGCGTGGCTCATGTCCTTACGTCTACGGTTGGGATGGCCAACAGTTCCAACTGATTACGGATCTACTTTGGAACGCTCCGCTGGGATTGCAGGTTTCGCGTGGCCAAACGTTGCCCGACCGCAGATGGGAATACCTGCTGCTGCCGGGAGACTTGGTGCGAGAGCGGGATGGACACGTCGAATTGCGAGTCACTGAGGAACTCTGGGAAATTGCCTACTTTGATCAAGTGGAATTGACCGCGATTGATCATCCTGCAGATGCCCAAGTCTTCACCAACGAGAAGGTCGGCCCAGCGAGTATCGCCGAACCCACGCTCTTTACCGCGAGCGAAACCGTCGACTTGGAGATTGCCGTCGACAGTCATGGACGTGACGTTACTCAACAGTTAGCGAAACGAGACAGACAGTACGCGCAGGCGTTCGTGCATCAGGTCTGCCAGGGTCTGACCGAGCCACACTACATTGAAATGGACTTTGGTACATTGCCCGTTGATCAGCCGCTGCGATTATTCTTGACCGGTTGGATGTATCCTACCGACACATCGCTAAATATCGGTATTGACCAGAATCCAGAGCGTCATCCGCCCGAAGCGCCATCGCTGTGGGTAGTCGACGAGAACGAGCAATGGGTTTGCGCTCTACCCTATATGGGATTTCCGGGCGGCAAGCCGAAATCCATCGTTGTCGATCTCGCCAACGTCTTTCGGTCCGGCGATCACCGAATTCGAATTGCCGCAAGCCAGCAAATCTATTGGGATGAGGCCTTCGTTTCTTGGGACTCAGACACCACCCTACTACATCCACAGCCTCTTTCGCTTGAGTCCGCCGAGTTGCATTATCGTGGCTTTAGTGAATTCTTACCCAGGCAATCTGATCAACCTCATTGGTTCGACTATCAACGGGTCACCACTGCGGTCAAATGGCCAGAGCTGGCAGGACCATTCACTCGCTATGGGGACGTGCTAAATTTGTTGGCCGAAGACGACGACCAGCTGGTGGTCATGTCCAGTGGTGATGAAATCAAACTGAGTTTTGTCGGTCCCATTTCGCCGGTCCGCCCAGGCTGGCGACGCGACTATGTGATGCACAACGTAGGCTGGGACAAAGATGCCGATGCCAATACGATTGCTGGTCAAGGATCTCTCCCCCTGCCCTTCAAGAATCAAGCTAGTTATCCACCGCCGCTCGAACAATTAGAGGAAGCTGCACGGGCCCTGCGAAAGAACGCAGAGACGCTGAGTCGATACGGTAACTCTGTTCGTCCATTTTCGCTGTTGCAAACCCAATAATCGGGGCTAATAGCGAGAAGTGTCGTTGACTTGCGTGTTTTTGGAGTGCTCTGACTTGTCGGAGCTTTGGATTTCAAAGGATTCCCGTTCACCCCAAGACCTCAACGCCAGTCGAGCCTGGTGTTTCCAAAATCCAAAGCGGTGACGAGTCACCGCACTCCAAATTGGTTTCCTGGCTCTGCCGGCAGGAGCGGCTGGAACGAGAAGCGAGTGGAGGGGCGATTAGCGAGAAGTTTCTGAAAAACGTGTGCATGTGGATACTTATGCAAGGTGGATTTCCTTGAACAGTCGACCTACGACTTGCGTTAGCGTTCAGGTAAAGCAGTTTTTCAAACTGAGCGGTTTGGCGTTAGCCAACGGTCGTGAAATCACCGAGTGCTAGCGCACTATCGCTCAGGAAGAGATTGTCTGATTTGAAAAAGTGTTTGGCCCTGGGTATCGCTAGAATTTGATTGACCCAATTAGGCCACTCTGTTACGATTGTTTAAGTTCTTTAGCGCACCCAACATCGGTTCCAATATGCTGAATCGCAACATAGACCGGCCGCTTTTAGCCGCAAATTGGCTTGCGGGAGCGGTGATTGTGTTGGGAGCTTGGCAATCTTTCGGCGTTCAAACGGCAGTTGCTGCTGGATGTCACAGCGGAGACGATGTGCTCAAGCAGACGTTGCGAGCTGGTGAAGCAGGCATCGTCGCACAGTGGCATACATGGAGTTCTGGACCTGTTCAACGCTTGTACGTTGACGGAAAGATTATGTATTTGCAGCTGCTGACGGCGAACTTTCCCTGCGACGGTCCCAACTGCAGAGGTTCAGATCGACCGCAGCATTCCACTTCATCGGTCATGGTTCCACCGACTCGCAATGTTGTGGCAGGCGTCTGCGCGTGTGAGATGACGTTTGCGCCTGAGATTACCGCGCCAGCTCATTCGGCGTTCACACTGCGCCACTCTTCCCCGGTACTGCCGAGCCCTTTCGAGCCCCCCAGGTCTTAATATTCACCATCTCTCCTGAACGTAGTCCGTCGCAAATTGAAGGTAATTGTATCTACAACGATTTGCGGCCCGCGCAGCTCTGACCATTCTCGACAGGCATGCAGCTTGACCTTTGCTGGCTGCAGTAGATTCCACGGCAAGAAGGTAATTCGCAGCGGTGACTAATAAGGTCCCGCTCGCTTCGTAAGCCTATTGCCAATACTCAATACCGCTGTTGTTGCTATTGCTGCTGGCGCAAGCTCTACAGGGATTGTTGCTAGTACCAATACCGATCATGTATCAATAAAGAACACATAACCATGAGTGAAAACACACCTATTCCAATTGCAGGCGGGCCCAAAAAGAGTCCACCGAAAAGAGTCATCGGTCCGCGTTTGCGCATCGTGTTGGTCATCATCTTAGGCCTGTTCTCGCTGTTAATGGCCAATGGACTGTACCTAGCCTGCATCACCTGGCTGCAGTACTTTTCGGGAATCGTCTACGAAAATTTGTTCTATCAATTCATGTTTTTGGGGCATCTAATTCTCGGTTTTCTGCTGATAGCACCAGTCGTGCTATTCGGCACTGTACACATGCTGGCGGCTCGAAATCGTCGTAATAGGCGCGCTGTCAAAATTGGTTATGGGCTGCTAACCATCGCCATCATCGTGCTCATTTCTGGAGTGTTGCTTACGCGCCAGTTTGGTTTCGAGTTGAAACAGGCCACGCTTCGCGGCGCTGTGTATTGGGCTCATATCGTGGCTCCTCTAGCAGCGGTTTGGCTGTACTGGCTGCACCGTTTAGTTGGCCCGCGGATCAAATGGTATGTGGGGCGACGAATCGCTCTAGCAACTGCAGTGACGATTGGCGCGATGGTTGTTGTGCAAATGCAAGACCCTCGAAAATGGAACCAACTAGCACCCCGAGAAGGTGCTCAGTATTTCGAGCCTTCGCTGGCCCGCACGGCTACCGGCAATTTCATACCAGCGCGAGCACTGCAAAACGACGAGTACTGTATGCAGTGCCATGAGGGCATCTATAACAATTGGTTTCACAGTGCCCATCACTTCAGCTCATTCAATAACCCAGCTTATCTCTATTCGGTTCGATCGACGCGGTCGAAAGTTTACGATCGAGATGAAACCATCAAGGCTTCACGCTGGTGCGCGGGCTGCCACGATCCAGTGCCCTTTTTCTCAGGCGCTTTTGATCAAACGGATTACGATGACGTCAATGATCCAACCAGTCAGGCTGGCATAACTTGCACGGTTTGCCACGCCATCACCCACGTGGGCTCACTGGCAGAGGATGGCACGCGGACAACCCGTGGAAATGCGGACTACGTCATCGAGGAACCGATCCAGTATCCGTTTGCGTTCAGTGGAAACCCGATGCTGCAGCAGATCAATTCGCTGTTGATCAAGGCCAAGCCCAGCTTCCATAAAAAAACCTTCTTAAAACCGCTGCACAAATCCGCTGAATTCTGTGGAACATGCCATAAAGTTCACCTGCCCAAGGAATTGACTGCCTATAAGGATTTCCTCCGCGGACAGAACCACTATGACAGCTATTTGTTAAGCGGCGTGTCAGGGCATGGTGCTTCCAGCTTCTACTACCCACCGCAAGCTCAAACCAACTGCAATGAATGCCATATGCCACAGCTGGCTTCGACGGAATTCGGAGCGAAGTTCAACGACAAGCTAGGGTCCTTGGCCGTACATGACCACTTTTTCCCGGGCGCTAACACCGCCCTGCCCTGGTGGCGCGGCGAAGAGACATGGGTAGAGAGAGCTAAAGAGCTGTTGCTCGGTGTCACGCGAGTCGACATTTTTGGAATTCGCGAAGAAGGAACCATTGATGGCAAGCTAACTGCGCCACTAGGGCCCGAGTACCCACTATTGGATTCCGGAAAGAACTATTTGCTTGAGACGGTAATCAGGACCACCAAGCTAGGCCATCACTTAACCCAAGGAACCGTCGACTCAAATGAGCTTTGGCTGGAAATCGCGGTTACCAGCGGCGATCGCATGTTAGGAATTAGCGGCGGCATGTCAGCCGAAGGACAGGTTGACGAGTGGTCGCACTTCGTAAACGTTTTCATGCTTGATCGTAATGGAGATCGCATCGCCACTCGCAATGCCGAGGACATATTTGTGCCGCTTTACAACCACCAAATCCCACCTGGTGCAGGGCAGACTGTCCATTATCAATTGGCCGTTCCCGAGGATGTTCGTGATCCAATTGAAGTCCATTTGCGTTTGCTCTATCGCAAGTTCGACCAAGGTTATCTCGACTTCATGAATCGCTCGTTCCGTCCAGGCGACCGTGAGTTTCGCGACCGCGGACAAGGTCCCAATCCGTTGCCGGTCACGGTGATGGCAGAAGACCGCGTAGTCTTTGATGTCCGCCGCACCGACGGCACGGTTTCCCAGACTCAACGAGGACCGCGACAGACGCCGGAACTGTGGCAGCGGTGGAACGATTACGGCATCGGCATGCTGTTGGCAGGCAAGTCACAATTACGGCAAGCTGCCGATGCCTTCCGACAAATCCAAGCGTTGGGTCGCTACGATGGCCCTCTGAATCTGGCTCGCGTCCAGTTCTCCGAAGGCGACTTGGACGGAGCAACTCAATCGCTGGCGGCGGCTGCGAGCATGGAACCACCGCCGCCACCTTGGACTTTAGCTTGGTTGAGTGGCGAAGTCAGTCGCCAGCAAGGGTTGCTGGAACAAGCGGTCGATAATTTCCAAAGCGTGTTGGACGATGACACGCAAGAACGAAGACAGCGCGAATTCGATTTCAGCTATGACTTTCGAGTCCGCAACTCGCTGGGACTGACACTAATCGACTTGGCCGAGAAGTCGGAGTCGCGTGGCCAAACCGAGCAGGCAGAGGCGTATCGCAATAAGGCCAAAGAAGCCTTTCTGGCAGTTCTGAAAGTCGACTCAGAAGACGTCACCGCACATGCCAACCTGGCTGCGGTTTACCAACAATTGGGCGACAACGAATCGGCTCAAAGACACAGTGAGTTGCAGCTGAGATATAAGATGGACGACAATGCTGCAGACGTTGCCAAGCCCGCAGCCAGACGGAAGTATCCAGCAGCGGATCATGCGGCCGAGTCCCTTGTCATCTACTCCTTGCACCGGCCCGGTGCGCCCACCGTGCGAGCGGCAATGGCTGGCGAGAAAACCAAAAACCAATCCCCAGATGCAGCAACTCAAGCTGCAAATTCAGCTGTAAAGGGAGGCCGATAGAAATGTCCAAAACAGACACTAGTCAAGATCTTCGCGAAGACATCGAAGACGATGAAATCATCGGCAAAGCTTTGCGTCGCTCCCTGTTGGTATTCGTCGGTGTTCTTGTATCTGCAGGAGCAGTTTGGTTCTTACTGTCGCTCTTTGCTGCACAGGAGAAAGAAACTCATCAGACACAGGTGGCGCTGCCCACGCCACGTGACGTGACCTCGATCGAGCCGCCGCATGTTCCTTTGCGGGATGTTACGCAACACGCTGGTATCGATTGGACGCATATCAGTGGTATGGAAGGCGAAAAACTGCTACCAGAAACAATGGGAGGAGGTGTCGCTATCTTCGACTATGACCAAGATGGCGACCAAGACATCTTGCTGGTTGGTGGTTGTTCGTGGCCGTGGTCGAAATCACCAGTTGCCAACCCCAGATCGCTGTGCCTGTATCAGAACGATGGCCAGGCGCATTTCTCTGACGTTACCCAACAAGCGGGACTAAATCAATCATTCTACGCCATGGCACCTGTCATTGGCGATTTTGACAATGATGGCTGGCCTGACTTGTTTGTAACGGCAGTTGGCAGCAACCGTCTATTTAAGAACAACGCCGGAAAATTCATCGACATCTCGGCTACTTCGGGATTGCGGGGTGAACATTCCGCTTGGAATTCCGGCGCAACCTGGTTTGATTACGACAATGACGGTCGGCTTGACCTGTTCGTTTGCGAATATGTCGTGTGGCAGCGAGAGCTCGATTTCTCACTTGGATTTTCTCTAACTGGCATTGGCCGAGCCTATGGACAACCGACCGCGTTCCGAGGCACCCAATCCCATCTATACCACAATGAAGGCGATGGTGTTTTCACGGACGTCTCCAAACCGATGGGCATCGAAGTTGTCAACGCTGATACAGGCGTCGCGGTAGGCAAGGGCTTGGCAGTCGCGGCAATCGATGTCGACCACGACGGTTGGACCGACCTGATGGTAGCCAATGATACTGTTCGCAATTTTGTCTTCTTGAACATGCTTGGTCAGAGATTCGAAGAACAAGGCATACCCCTGGGTGTCGCCTTTGATCGCAGCGGCAACGCAACCGGCGCCATGGGCATTGATTGTAGCTACTTGCGAAATGACGATTGTCTGGCCATTGCGATTGGCAATTTCGCCAACGAGCAGTCCTCTCTGTATATTGCTCGCGGCCCGGAGCCACCGTTCAACGACCAAGCAATGGCCACCGGACTTGGACCAGCAAGTCGACTGAGCCTGACTTTTGGTATGTTCTTTGCCGATTTGGACCTAGATTCGCGGCAGGATTTGGTGTGTTCCAATGGCCACTTGGAAGCGGAAATCGCCACGGTGCAAGCTACACAGCAATATGCACAGCCGCCACAGTTTTTCTGGAACGCGGGCACGTCTGGCAGTACCGAGTTGGTTCCTTTGGACAGCGCTAGCGTCGGCGAAGAAGCCCTGGAACGCATGGTGGGTCGTGGAGCCGCTTATGGTGACTTGGATGGCGATGGCGACCTGGATATCGTGCTGGTCGCCAACAGTGGCCACCCCCGAGTGTTGATCAACCAGCAGCAACTGGGTCACCACTGGTTGCGATTGCGTCTACAGGGGTCTGGCACATCGAATCGTGATGCCTACGGTGCGGTGGTAACGCTTACCTGTGGAGATCAACAGCAGAGGAGAATTGTATCTGCCACGCGCAGCTATTTGAGCCAATGTGAAACCACCCTGACATTCGGTCTCGGAGATCAAGAATCCATCGACGCCGTCACCATTCGTTGGCCCAATGGCCGAACGCAAACCCTGACTGACATTCCCGTCGACCAAACGCATACGGTGGTTCAGCCCTAACTTTTCGCAACTTTGGAGAAGGCTGACTTACTTGCCTCACCACAACGTAAAAGCGATTAGCGCGAAAGCCATCCGCCGTCGACGGCAAGGATCGTACCGTTGAGATAATTTGATGCAGCTGAGGCCAGAAAGACGACTGGCCCCTGTAGGTCTTCCGGCACGCCCCAGCGACCAGCTGGAATGCGCTGAAGCAATTCGGCCTCCCGCACTGGATCGGAACGAATGCCACGTGTTAATTCTGTAGCGAAATAGCCCGGAGCCAGGGCGTTAACAAAAATTTTGTCAGCAGCCCATTCGTTGGCCAATGCTCGCGTCATGCCTGCAATTGCGCTCTTCGCCGCAGCATAGGAAACCACCGTCACGCCACCTTGAAAAGAAAGCATGGAAGCCATATTGATGATTTTTCCTGGACGTTGTTTGGCAACAAAGTGCCGTGCCGCTGCTTGGGATAGATAGAAGGCAGCATCCAGATTGATACTGAGTACTTCTCGCCAGTCGCGTTCGGAGAAATCCACAGCGGTGTCGCGCCTAATGATTCCAGCATTATTCACCAAGATGTCCACGCCGCCGAGTGATGAATTGCATTGAGCAATCAACTGTTCTGCGCGGTCTGAAGCCAGCCCCAGCAAATCGTACTGACAGATGGCAGCTTGGCGTCCCAGTTGTCGAATTGCCGCAGCGGTTTCTTCGCCAGCAAGTGTATCAACCAAGAACACATCCGCCCCCGCATCGGCCAGCCCAATCGCTATCGATTGGCCCAATCCGCGTGCGCTGCCAGTAACGATGGCCACCTTTCCATCCAAACGAAATGTATCGATGACTGACATTGGCTTAGCGTACGAAAGTTTCGATGAAGTCAGCACCCAATCCGTTGGAACTATAGTGTTCGATACACATTTGAATTTTGGAAAATACGTCCTCATAGCCAATGGCTCGCCCGTCGTCATCGACGTAAACCATGGCGCCGTTGACATTAAACATCGTGATCATCTCGTCATCACTGTCAACGACCAACGTATGCGTTTCTCCTGGCGGCTCGAAAAGAAACTTGCCGGGAGACGCAATAAAATCATGCTCCTCGTAATGCCAGTGTCCCTTGATCACATAGCCGAACACGGGCCCAGGATGTCGGTGTCGACTCAGCACGCCCGATCGGCGGACACGTAACAGATTCCACCAGCGCCCTCCTACGGTATCCATCAACAGCGGACGGAACCAGACATTTTCAGCTTGTGGTACCCAAACGCGCTCATCCACGGGAACGGCATCGATGATCAAGTCAGCGCAGGCGTAGGGAGGAAGGATATTGTTTGTCATGTGATACTCTGGGTCGTCATTATTCATTCCACCAAATTCAGAATACTCATCTTCAGCCAGGAGTTTACCGCAATAGCGAGCCTTGCGCACACCAGGGACGAACACTGCTCGCTGAGTAGAAAACTGAGATTCCAGTTCACAGCTTTCGTTGGACAGCTCGCCTACTTACTATTTTGTAATTTTTCTTTGCGAACCAAGGAGCGATTTCGCGTGTTATGCTCACCGACCGGATGAACAAATTGAACTCCCATGGCATTTTGCGCGAGGATTGGTTTTCGGTGAGAAAACAAGGCCGAAAGACGAAAAAAGCTGCCGAAGAAGCCCGACCGATCGAAGGATGGGATTTTCGAACCGTGCTGGTTGGACTTGCATTGGCTCTTAGTGGCTGGGTGGGATTGACTGCTTATCGAGCGAACCAAGAATTGCGCGACGCAAAAGAGCAGACTGTGCTCATTCGCAATACAAATCTCTTGCTCATGCAGCAATTGGAACATTTGGCCACAATTTCTTTATATCCGCTCGTGCCATCGCTGGACCAAGCCGCTCCGTCACCTATCGACCCAACCTTGTTGGAATTGTGGCTTGAATTTGACGAACAGTTTATTGCGCTAAACAAAGACAGATCGGACCTGCGGTTTGAGGTTGCGTCAGTTGCCCGGCGCACGGGGGTTGTGAGTGCCATGCTCAACAAGCTGTCTGATTCGGAGCTGTACTTGCAGGAATCGGAGAGGCAGTTCTCATTGCTGCGGAGCGAATTCCCGGAAAACTTTAGTTATGCCATTGAATACAGCGGTACGAAACTGGCGATGGCGGAATTGGAACGCAGTCGGGGCAATCGCCAGGCAGCGATCCTGCACGTTCGCGAAGCACTCGTTCTTCTTCAGCTGAAGGCTATGCCAATTAACGAAGAGCACGATCGAGTGGTCAAGGATGTTCTGGCGCGGATCGTGCCTACCCTATTGGCGCTTGACGAACGAAACTTGGCTATCGAAGTCGCTCGGGCCAATACGCAGACGGCAGCACGACTGGCTCGCCTGCATCCGCATGAATTCGACGATTCGATCAAGGAAGCGGAACAATTGCTCAAGCGTTGCCAGCAAGAATCATGATTCATAATGAACAAGTCTGAAATGCCAGTAGGTCGCCCAATTCTTTCCGGTATCCATTGGATTTGGATCGCTGGCATTTGCGGTTGCGTGCTTTCGTCGCTCTTCTTGCCGAGAATCTTTGGTTCTTTGCGACCCCAACAGCGTTGGGAGCGAGTGTCGTTACCGTCAGTACGCGGAACCCATGGACTGACCGGCAGGTCAATGATCTACCTACCCGCTGGTCCTTGTATCGTACTGCGTTATCCGCCGCTTACGCCACCTGCATACGACATGGAAGGTTACCGCACACTGACGTCGAAAGATCCCTCGTCGACAGATCGACTGTTAGCGTATGGTTCACTTTCAACATTCAACTGTGCGACCTACGCCTTCGGCGAAGTCCTTGACTTACAACCCGATGAATGGATCGAGCCGTTGGCGCGGTTGGATACATTTTACTCGATCCCAGCCCAGGTAGTGCTGGACAGTTTCTACGATCTGGTTGCTAACCACCAGATCGAGCAGCTGGACTGGTCTACATTGGAACAAGATCAAGGGTTCCGAGATGGAGATGTCATCGTGTATTCAAAACTTGTGCATGGCAAGGAGATGATAGTCCATCTCGGAAAGATTGCTCGACAAGACAGCATCAACAAACTTCACAGCAAACTTGGTAATGGCCCCATTGCCGAATCCAGCCTGCAGAGATGTGCCGAAACTTTTGCAGCGGACAGCGTTCTCCATTATCGCATTCGCTAACTCTCTGCCTTGGATGCCGACATTGGGAAACTCAATGCCCCACACTTTTGCAGTTGAATCACGTCGATTCAATCGCGCGGGATGTCGATTTCATTGCTGACGGCATATTATCACCTTTCACAAGTCTGTCACTTTGCTTTAACTTTCCTCAAAATCGTCAGTAATAGAATCGACATCACTGCGATTTGTGCTGGTCGCTGAAGGGATGTATCCACCGCCTGCAAGCTAGATTGCTAGAATATGTTTGCCGGTTTCGCCTCAAATTCACTACCAAAGTAATCCCTAGCTTTTCAGTCCTTGGCGTGTACCGCCGAAATAGGTGCGCTCTTGTGCCGCGGACCCAAAACCCATTTTCCCGTCGGAACGGTGTGAGGGCCGACTTCATAGTTCAGCAGTGTGTTGTAGTACAGGAAGTACTGATCGCCTTCTTTTTCGATAGTGGCTACCTGAAACTCGTCCCAGCGGTAGGCTGACTTCTCGATCGAACGCTCTCCAAAATCGATCGTGTAGTGGTCCTTGCCGGAAGATCTCTTCGGCGCATTGACGATGATGCGTACCGGCTTAGGAAACCGATACTGCTTGTCCGTCATGACTTGTTGAGCAATTTTACGCAATTCGCTGTCGCCAATGTCCTCGGGTGGTTGGATAGCTTCCGCAGCAGCTGCCAGTTTTTCCTGATACCTGAGGACCATTTCGCGGAACGCGTTTTTCTTCTGTGACCAATCCGATTCGATTCCGAGAAGATTGTCAAACAAAATCGCCGCTTCAAACCCCTCAGCGACCTGTCGAATCTGCTGTGCACGCGTTTCGTTCAGCTCCGGACGTCCGAGCACATTACGCACTTGGCTAGAGTCGGACATGTCGCAGTCCGCAGCTTTGCTGATATGCTGCCACATGATCGGATCGATACAGCCGGAAATGAATTGCCGCGTGTACTTGGCACTATCCGCCAGTTGATTTGGCAGCCGGTTTTCAAGCCAGTCCAGTTGCGATTTCTTGGTGTTGTCGATCTTCTGAACCTGGATGTTGTCCGCACCTGGGACACTTCTGCCGTCCAGCTCCTTGAGCCACTGGATATCGTAGGGCAGTTGGTCATTGATCAGTTTCCAAGCCCTAGCGTACTCGGCGACCGATTGGATCGTCAGGTTTTGATTCAGGGCTGGAGGAATGTTCTGCCAGTCGTACAGGTCCCGCAGGGCTTCCAGCTGTGCGAGCGCCTCTTCAGCATCGGTCGGTCGTGGGCGAGTCACCGCATGGAACTCGATGGCAGGTACATTGGGGACGGGAAAAATCTCAGTTGATGTGGTTGCTGCGGACACTTTCTCTTCTCCTAGTTGGTGCGATTGCTGAGCGCGCCCGCTGCAAGCGGTCAAACAGATGGTGACTGCGGTGGCGCAAGCCAAGCGTGTTATGCGACAGGACATAATCATGAACTCCGGTGTAAAAAGATGCTTTTCCATTGAGCGGCGAGGATGGGGAGCGCTAAGTTTGCGCTGTGCTGTGGCACGCGATGCTAGTTGCCACTTTCATGCAGCACCGCCTCGGCTTGGCCTACGAACTTGGGAGGCTTGGAGCTGTAGTACTGCCACATGTAGATCGTCTTGCCATCCGGGCTGGAGGTGAATACGGTTTCAGCGGAATCATCCGCTACCGTGACCCCGGCTCGTGCTGTGTTACCTACGGGAGGACCGCCGCCGAACAGCGATACCGTCGTCCACGCGACTAAAAAGATGGTGGCGTAGGTCAAAATCGATTTGGTGCAATGTGTAACTTTCATAGTGAATGGTCTCCCGTAATAATGAGATAGTGGTCTACGCGTTTATCCGGTTCGCGCCTTGCGTTGGCCATGGCAAAAGGATTTTTTTTCGAATGGGATCCGATGCAACCAACTCAGTCTGTGCAATTGCTCATTGGCGTGGAGAATTCCGATCCACAAGCTGCCCAAGACGTCTTTGATCGGTACACAGACCGGCTGGTGGGGCTGGCCTATAAGAATTTGAGCCTCCGCATGCAGCGCCGGGTCGACGCGGAAGACATCGTACAATCCGCGTATCGCAGCTTCTTTCGGCACGCTGAAGCAGGACGTTTCACCATCCACCAATCGGGTGACCTGTGGCGATTACTAGCCGCGATCACGATCGCCAAAGTGAAGGGACAGGTCGAATTCCACTCTGCACAGAAACGCAGCTTCGCGTCTGAAGTTGATACTGATCCGACTCGAACTTGCGTAATCCACCCCGAGGCTGTTGAATCGGAACCCACCGCAGAAGATGCGGTGTCGCTGGCAGAGGAACTGCAGTTCGTTCTTCAGGGGCTCGATGCGACGAGCCAGCACATCATCGAGCTAGCGATGCAGAATTACGATGTTCGCGACATCGCACAACAGATCGCGCGCTCTCAACGCACTGTACGACGTACCATTCAGCATTTCCGGGAACAACTCGAACACAGATTGCTGAATCAGGCCTGAGTGACTGTGTGGGACGACAATTTCTCCTGGGAACCCGTGGCCTTACGGCGCCTTACGGCCAGCGGCTCACAGCGATATTCCGAAGTGAGCCGCGACGCGTGAGCCGCCGGTTGATTCATGTGAGCCTTGACGCGTGAGCGGCCGGGTTCCCCGCTTTCATGGGCATAAAAGCTCAATTCATTCAACGGTGATTCGCCCTCGATCGCGGGACATGCGAGAGCGTCCAGCACGCCAGGTAGAAACTCATCTGCCCATCGCCTAAAAAGTTTCTAGCGATTTGGCCATCTGCCATTGGGATTCGAATGTACTCGTCGGGGAGCTTGTCCTCGACAGAAGATTCAGAATTCGCATGGGAGAAAGATCGTGCAAACCATCGTGTTGTGGGGAACGTTGTTAGCCACTGGCTTGGTGGCGGCCAGCCTATGGGCTCAGGATTCTAAAACCGCGGTTGATGACAGTCAAAAGAACGCTTTGGAACTTGCTCAACAAGGCCAGGCCCTGGTCAGGGTCGGTGAGCCCAAGAAGGCGATCGAGCTGTTGACGCAAGCAGTTGAATCGGCGCCGAAATCAGCTGAGCTCCGTAACCAGCTGGCACTGGCATACTTTCATGCCGATCAGCTGCCTCAGATGTGGCAGCAGTTGCGCGAAGGCGCCAAAATCGATCCCGGTCACGAGCAAATCGCAAAGGGCTTGCTGTCCTATTGGCGGATGTTCGACAAGCAGGGGCTGTTCAACACTGGGGTGCCAATCACCACGGTTCGCGAAGTACTTGGGGAACCTGATCACGACGTTAAAAAGAATGGCAACGAAGACCAAGGTCGAATTGTGTACGGATTCTTGGCAGTCGATCACCGTGGCGGCCTGGTACATGAATCTCTGGATCTGCGAGGACTCACTCCGGAGCACTTCAATCCACAAGAAACCATTACCGTCGAATTGGATGGACGCGGCTGGAAAGCTTCCTACCGCACCAACAACAAGTTTACCGCAACGGCCGAGTACACATTGCCCGGCGAACAGGTTCAGGACTGGACCGAACTGGTTTCGATACAACGTCTGCATCACCGCGCTCTGGGCGCTCCCGGCGTTCGTGGAATCGCCCAAGGAATGATGGCCAGTCTACGCAAGACCAATCCAGAGGCGCAATACAACGTCATCACCGAAGATGACGCCAGCATCTTGCTAGAGTGGTCGACCGAGGGCAACGAAAACACCCAAGCGCAGCATGAGATTGTCCGTTTGTTCAAGGCCCAACGCGACATCCATCGCATTGCTTACGTGAAGAAATCGAGTCGGCTTTCATCGGGACAGCGGCAGCGATGGATTGACTTGTTAAGCGCCGCCAAACTGGAGGCGGTTGCTGCAGTTGCTAAGACGGCTGAGACACCAGCGTCCTCCCCAACCAGCGTAGGGAGTCGCGAACTTGCCGCATGGGAATACGGTAGTCAGTTGAGCGCAGCTGCCATCATGCACTTCCGCGGCGCCGACGCGGAAAAGACCCAAGCAGTGTTCCAACGAGCTAAAGTCGTCGGCATCTCGCTGGGAATCGATCCACCCGCTTTCGACGGCCAATCATCCGGTAATGATGCGTTGGATGCTGCCAATTGCATGCAGTATTGTTCGGCAACCGCAGGAGTGCCGGCATTCCAGAGGTTGTACGCCGTCGGCGGCAAGCCCCTGGCAGCGTTGCTGGAGGTGGCCATCAAGTCGAATCTATTGACTTTGATCTACGCACCCAATGAATCGACCAGTGGGGCCATTGCCACGGCCATTCGCGAACGCGCACCGGATGCTGGCCTGTCAGCGGATCTCTGGTTGCCTGTGGTGGAGATGGTCGAAGCCAATCGCGATCGGGCGGATGTCCTTAAGCAAGTGCTGAGCATGCATGACGCTGTCCGTCAGCATTTGTCAAAGTAATAACCGAACAGATTCGTGTGTCTAACTCGCAAAGCACCGGAGGTATCGCAATGCAGCTTCATGAACTAACACTCGGTTGGCGTCTCCTGTTTGCGGCGGCCTGGACCATCGGCGCAGGCGTGACCGGCGCTGGGATGTGGATGTTCGGAATTCTGATGTTCACGTTCTCGATGGACGGAGCGTCGCCAAACAACGTTCCCAACTGGCTGGAGCCTTACATGCTGTTGGGCTGGCCGCTGGTGATTGCTGCAACGGTACTTGCGCCCGCTGTCATGCTTTTGTACGGCGCTCCGCTTGGTCGTACTCTGGCAACTTTTGCCGGTTTGGCCGCGACGTCCGTGTGCTGGATCCTGGCTGGCTGGTTAGTTCTAGTCATCCGTCACTGACTGGCTGTTCGCGATCGTGCTGATAGGTGAGCACCCTACAGGCACTCAAAAAAAATAGTTTCAATACCAACCCGTTCAATCGCTATCGCTTACTTACGCAAGGAGAATTGCCATGAAGACTGTATCGAGAATTGTTGCTGGAATTGCCATCGCCATAGGGCTGGGCATGACCGCTTACGCGTTGGAACGCAACACGGCGGTTTCTGAAACGCTGGATGCCCTGGCCTTGATCGATTCCGGCAGGGACTGGGATGGCACCACGCCCATCTCACAGGAACAGCAAACCGAGAGGCTGCAGTCGAACACGGATGTGCTGCGAAATCAGAAATCTCAGCGCACTACCAGCGGCTTGCTGGGCCTGCTGTTGATTGCCGGTGGCACTGCCGGGCTTATCGTGGGCCCACGTTTTCTCAAAGATCAAACCACACCCAGCGCGATACCAGCGTAGTGTCAAGAATTGGAAATTCAGTTCCACGTAATCCTTCCGCAAAATTAGCCGCTGTGCGCTACTAGCACGCGGTTTTTGACGGAACCGCACGCTAGCGCGTTG
>JAGQPR010000021.1:0-8454 GCA_020426625.1 Planctomycetales bacterium | reverse complement strand
ACGATTTGTGACAGTAGCTGGGGGATACCACGGACACCAATTCCCTAGACCCATAGCTAGCTACTTCCTGGAGACCCTCACACATGCATTCCTTAGCTACAAACCTAGCTATCGCTGGGACGATATTGATCACCACAACACAATTGCTGGCTGAAGATTTACACCTTTTTCCGGTGCAAACCAAAGTACTGCAGGTCCCCGAAGGCAACTATGTGTTATGCCCTTCCCGCCAGTTTATCGACAAAGCCATCTCCTCTGGGACCGAGAAAACTTCTTTTATCTTCTATGCAGCTAGGTTGCTGTCGACAACCGAGGATACATGCCAGGTTCGCTCGCTAGCAGGTTCCGAGTTTACGGTTCCAAACGAACTGGTGATTCCCATCGCCGCTTCCGCTGAGGCAGCCGCTCGGCCAGGCGATATTCTGCTCACCTGGTGGCAATCGGGTTCGGGCATGCAACGGGCCATCGTAGTAGGAGGAACTGCGACGCGGCCGGTCGTGCGTTACCTGGATGTGGACTACGAAAACCCATCGGGAATCGGCAAGCGAGACGAGTCGCTGGAGTCGGGGACATTTCATGTCTTGCAGCGCGCTTGGCAGCCTGGTTCGTCGGTTGCCATCAAAGCTGGCTCAACGAGGAGTGTGGGACAGTTAATTTGGGCAGACGAAAACGCGATCATCGTCCGCGAGTTTGCTGGCAAACTCAAACTCTACGCTCGCGCTGACGCTACACCCATCGCGATTCGTCCTGAGCTGAAAGTCAACGCCGCCGCCATGGCGCAACTATTCGGCACGTTGAAACCTGTAACTGTGTCCAAGGTCGATGCAAGAATCGGTCGCGTCTTCTGTACCTACCAGCTCGGAAGAACCGAGAAAGAAAAGGCCTTCCCCTTTGGGGAAATCGATTCAATCACCAACTTGGTACCTTTGGCAGATGGCGAATAATTTGCTTCCATCATGCAAACACCAGAACGCTTGGCCGCTCATGGCGTCGGATCCTCCACCGTGCGTGCCACCCGGAAGCCGAGCGAATTGAGTCGCAGGTGGGGATGCATGCCGACGCGGTTTGCGCTGCGCAGTTTGATCGCCAGTTCATCAAACGATCCTCCTTTGGTAACGCGGGTGCGATTGGTGTCCACTTCCAGGCTATCTTCGTGGTCGTTGTTGTGAATGGTGTCGATGCGAGTCAATTTGCCACTCCAATGCTCTTGGCACCACTCACGCGCATTTCCCAGCATGTCGAAGAAACCCAGCGCATTGGGTTTGCACATACCAACTTGGTGCAACTGATTGTCCGCATTGGCTTCGAACCAGGCGTATGCCGACAATCGGTCTTCCGCATCACCAAACGGTCGAGCTGCAGAGCTACCAGCTCGACAGCAGTATTCCCACTCCGCCTCGCTAGGCAATCGAAAGCCGTGCCGGCTCAAGTAGTCTTCCGCCAGCCGGTATCGTGGCCCAGTCGCATCATTTTGTGTTATCTCGTAGCACCACTCGGAAGCACTCAGTCCAGCTTGCTCGCTGAGCCAATTGCAGTACTCAGCAGCCAGCAACCAACTGACTCGCGTTACTGGTGTATGTGGTTCGTCTTCGACGCGAAACGCAAAGGGGGTGTCGGGCTTGCTGGCCACGAATCGCTCAAACTGTTCGATGGTCGTTTCATACGCGCACACTGCAAAACGCCGCTTGATCCACTTCAAGTGAATTCGTTCATCCCAAGATGCACCTGGTTCAGAAGGATAGCTGCCCATCTGAAACGGCTCGGGGTTGTGACGAGTATCAACCACGATCATTTCGTGTCCATTGACATCGATGAACCATGTCGCTGCGGAATCCAACTCACTTGGCTTGGAAGTCCCCCCTGCTTGCCCCCAGTGTCGCCAGCACCAAACGGCAGCGCTGCGTACAGATGCAGCGGGCGAATTGCGCAATTGCCCAACAACGACCGCAGGTGAAGTTGTGGATGCTGGGTCATCCACGGCAAGCTCCGCCAATGAGTACTCACCGAGCGCAAGCAATAGATTCGCCTGAAGATAAGGGTGAGTCGCTGAAATTAGTGATTCGAACACCAGCGCGGGTTCGACCGCATGACTGGCCAATGAGTGAATTACTTCGGCGGCGGCCGCTGGGTCCGCAGACGAATCAAGCATAGTTGGCAGTACGTCCGTTTGCCCCAGACGCAGCAGAGCGGCAACACAGTTGGCTTGCTGCGACGCGTACTGCCAGCGTTGTTCGATCGAAGGTCTGGGGCGCAGCCACACCGAGGTCGATTGAGTGACGCCCGAACGCACCTCCGCTACCGAGATGCTGGACGGCCGAAATCCTTGCTCGGCTAACGACTTCATTCGCTCCAGGTGTTCTTGTGTGTTCATTCGCAGGCAGGCTTGATGATCATATTGCCGGTCTTCTGTGAGCCAGATGCCACCGTAAAACGTGTCGCAACGAGGATCGTCAACGGGGACAACGCATAGATCGACTGGAGCTTCGAATGAGAAACTAAAAGGCTCGATCGAGTTCTCCGTTTTGACGTCGTACATGGAACCTGCAATATGCGCAGCGTCCAATCCCCATATCATCGAGTGTTGCAGCAAATCGCCCTGCCGATTGGTATAGAGATGGCGGGCAATTTCTCGGAAGCCTCTACTTCTTAGCCGTTGTTGGTAAGGATCCGATTGCGCCGTAGGCAGGCCAAAATAAACTTCACGCTTTTCACCTTGGAATCGAGGCTCGATCCAAACGAACGTGAAAAGAGGTTCGTCATCTGCGGGTGTTCCCTCCATATCAGCGACCCACGGCAGGTAGCCAGCAACGTCCTGGGGAAGCAAACCAGTTTCGGTATCGATCCGCTGCTGCAATTCGCTACGTGACAAACCCAAGCACCAATCCCAAGCTCGTTGGTCGCGAAGCCAGATCGCAGCAACTCGCAAGCCTTGTTCTGTCGAGAAGGGACGCAGTCGGTCTAACCGGTAACCCGCCTCACGCAACTGCCTGACGACCTCGAACACATCTTCTATCGGCAGCCATTGACAAATGGCGAAATCCTCGTCAATCCATCCCATGGCGGATTCAAATTGAGCGATCAGCGCCAGTTCGACTTTGCGAGAACTATGCGGCCGCGCAGGCCAGGGCGGGAATCGCTTCAGCTCCAAACGCTGCCGTAAAAGCGGAATCAGTTCGTCGTCTCGTCCTTTGGCCAATTCGATCAGTGCGCGAAACTGCGCCGCATTTGCTTGTTCTAGTAATTCAACCAACTCCGACGCGCTTCCATTGAAGTTTTCCTTCAATGCCAGTGCCGCTAACTCACGGCGCGATTCGTCTTCATGCCGCAAATTCAATTGCAAGGCGGCTTGAAGAGAGGCTCCCATTGGTTGGAACCACGGCAAGAAACCAGACAGATCACTCGGGGAACTGAGCAGGTCGGCTGTCACTGTGTCGATCTGCGCCTGGCAAACTTGCAGTGCATCTTCGGTGCCGAGGCTAGCCAGTAACGCGGCCGCTCGCAACCGTGGTGCCCTGTGGTTGGCAAGCAATACGTTCGACAAAGTTTCAACGATCTTGCCGGAGCGCATGGGCGACACCTGCCGCAGTCGATCCGCAAAGACCGGAAGTTCCGCGTGGCTGCATCCGACAGCTTCGGAAAGCACGGCGTCCAAGTGACTGGGGTCGTAACTCAAAGCTGCCAGAGCCAGATTGCGACGGGCGCGCTTATCAGTTTCGGTGGAAGCTATGCCGCTAGCCAATAGAGGTTGAACCCACTTTTGCCAGCGTTCCGCTATCGGCAACAAATCTGGGATTTCATTCATCTCGGAAACAAGTAGCTGCGCATAAACTCGATTGGCCTGAGTGCGTCCGTACAACTCGCGGCTGATCCAGGTTGCGGATATGAAGATCAAGATCAGCAGACTAGCAACGATAGCGTAGGCTCTCGTCGCCGCCCGCATCATCTGGCTTTGGGGCACTGTCCAGCGACGCTGCTGAGTCCAAGTCAGGATCCCCAGGAATTCAAGTGGTGTTGGCAAGGCGCGCCACTCGGAACGTCGGTGCCACATGTCCGCCCGCAATTCCAAGGCTACTTCGCTTCTTCCGGCCCAAGTCGTCGTGCGCTGTTGATCGAGCCACTGTCGAATCGAAGGCACGAGGTAATCGTGCGTGAGCTGATAGTAGACTTCGTCACCGGTTCCTTCAACGGGAGTCAGCAAACGCAACTCGCTGTCCAGAAACATGAGCACCTCGCTAAAATCGGCTGGCCTTTCGCCATATCCCGAAACGACCATCAGTCGGGAACGCCCGCAGGGTTCACCGCGGATGTTGGACGAAGCCCCAGGCATGAGCGCGGCCAAGATCTGTTGCACGGCGGTCGCATGACTGCGGAATCGCGCTGGGGCAAGGCGGCCAAAGGATTCCTCCAGGAACTTCACGCCAATGCCTGCGATTCCCCCAAACGTGGTCAACGTTTCGGGCGACCATGGCCTCGCGTGCATCATTTGCACAAACAACGCCAACCGCACTGGAAAAACTTTGCCATGATCGCTGAGTTCCGCGACCGCGCGTTCAACAAACTGGCGGTTCTCCATGGATGGGGACTGAGCGTCGACAACGCCATGCGCCTGGCCACAGGCGAACAGAACTTTGTGCGCGTGCCGCTCGGTGAATGCGTCCAGCGACGTGGCGTTGACGCCCTCGATTATTTGCGCATCCAGTTCTCGCATCAGCCGTGCTGCAGACATCCAGAAATCGTCGCGAACCATCAGTAGAACTTGAACTCGCTGCCCATCGCACTGACGCAAGGCTTCGACCAACGGGCAATGCGGATCACCGTCCCAAGTTTGCAACCACTGCTCGAATTGATCCAGAATCAACAAGACGCGGCCGACAGTTGTGCCGCGTCGTAATTCGAAAATTGCCTCGGCCAGCGTCGACGGCTTCAGCTTCGGAATCGCCGACCGCAAGGCGGACAACACAACTTCGGCGCAGTCGCCTGCTTTGGCATTGATGATCAAAGAGGTAATGTGCGAATCCAGTCGTGGCAAAATACCAGCACGGACCAAGGACGACTTGCCGCAACCGGAGGGGCCATACAACAGTCCTACCGGGACTACCGGATCAGGGGCTTGGGATTCAAAGCGGTGTTTCCAAAGCCGAACGATCTCAGGCAATCCATGACGATCGCGAGGCCCTGGTAGCAAGTCCAAAAAGAACTCGGCGTCACCGGCATCAAAGGCTCGCAGGCCCTTGGGGACGATCCGTGGTGGCTCCGAGTCCACTACCGAATTGGCCTGTGATCCGGTCCCCGGCAGCGGCTCACACGGCTCCGTGCCACTGCCCGTTTCGGTAGCGTCCAAGACCTTTCGCGAAAACGCGCCGCCTTGTGAAGCCATAAATTCTTCCAGATCTTCGGCCAGATCCAAAGCTGTGCTGTAGCGGTCGCTGACGCGCGCGGCGAGTGCGCGCATACAAATCCGATCTAGTTCTCGCGGGATCGAATCGGATCGTTGCCGCGGAGGTCTCACCTCGCGATGCCGTACGCTGTCCAAGACCTCAGCGGATGTCTTGCCGTCGTGCGGACGGGCCCCCGTCAATAGTTCGTACAGAATAACTCCCAGGCTGTAGACATCACTGCGAGCATCGACTCGGTGCCCTTCGGCTCGCGCTTGTTCGGGACTCATATATGCTGGTGAGCCAGCCAAATGCGACGTTCGCGGGTCACCGTCACGGATGGCTAGCCCAAAATCGACCAGTGTTGGTTCACCTTCCAGATCGATCAAAATGTTGGCTGGCTTGACATCGCGATGCACCTGTCCTTGGATGTGGGCGGCGTGCAGTGCTCTCGCCACCTTACCAATCAATCGGACTGCTTCGCTTACCATCAGGCGGTTCTGTGAGAGTTTCGATGCCAGATCTTGGCCGTTGATAAACTTGGCGACGATATACAATTGTCCAGAGGGAGTGCGCCCGACATCATAAACAGGCACAATACCCGGATGATCCAGCGCAGCGACCAAACGGGCTTCGCGGATGACAGCCTCGTCACCGCCAGCCAAAGCGACGGCGTCTTGGCTCGGCAGCTTGATCGCGACCTTGCGCTGCAATTGCGGATCGTCAGCCAAATAGACAACTCCGAACTGCCCCGCCCCCAGTTGCCGCAATACCTGGTAGCGACCGATTTCACGTACGCGTTGGTGCTCAGTGGAAGGTATTTCGGCGGAATGCTTTTGCGCGACTAGTTGTTGCGCTTTCCGCAGGGCGACCGAGGGCAACTCACGGCAGGACTCCACAAATCGTTCGGTATCGAAAGACAAATCTTCGTCTTCCCAGTAACCAAATTCCTCCGTTATCAACTGCTCCCAGCCACCTTCGTCGATATTCAGTTGCCGCATCCACACCGTGTACTCCTGCAAAGGACGCGGTTGCGATGTTTGCCAACACAAGAATTGATCCAGCAGCAGCAAATCGAGGGCCTCGTCAGAGGCCAGCTCCCGCGCAGCCAGAAACTCGCCCAGCTGATGAAGTGAGCTAAATTGTTTCCGATATTCTTCTGCTGCTGAACACATGGAACCTGCGGGCCGGTTGATTCAAATGGTGAGAGTCTTTCTGATTTTTTGTCATGCACCGAGAATGCCAACGAGACAATAGAGCGATTCTAGCAGAACAAAACGAACTCTTCACGGTTGATGAATGGGCTTGCACTGCCACGCGCGCCCGCTAAAAAAGTTCCCAAGCCCGCCTACACTTCAAAGGACTTACTACTAACTCGTAGAAGCGCTGCAATTGGCACCATTGCAGCAATAGCTGTCACAAGACTTGGTTCATTTCGGAAGCAGATCCTCTTCTGCCGCCTGATCGAGGAACAGTTCACGAACGTTTGGATTCTGTCCAAGAGGTGAAACGTCGCAACCAGCCCTGGCGGCCAGCGAAGACATTTTCGAAGCCGGAGAATCTTCAGATTACACAGGGCGTCAGAAGCAAGACAAAGAAAAGCGGGCGACCAAACGGATTTGATAAAAAACCTAGCGGCAGCGCCGCGAATGATAACAATTGTCTGGGATGGTCATATTCCGTCAAACTCATCGGATTTCCGTCCGGACTGTTTCCGGAACATTCGGATCTCGACAGTATTTGCTAAGATGATTGGCCCTAGACTTCAAACTCAATTATCAGAAGACTGTCCCGCAACAGGTTGCGTGATGACGGGCTCATCCAAAACAGCACTTACGATTAACAGTATCGTTCGTTTGACCATAGGTCACCCCTGTATTGGTGTCTAGCTTTACTGCGACACCCTATTAGTGGTGTCACAGCGGCTTCCGAAAGAGCCCGGCGAGTAGAACAATTTGGCCTGTGACAATTCGAAAACATGGCAATCTAGCATGTCCGCGTTGGCTTTTCAGTTTCTCCAAACCAGTATCCGAGACTTTCTCCGCAATTCAATTCGATCATGCTCGTCCTTGCACAGACAAGATAAACTGTCACGTGGATTCTCAGCAGTGAAGCGACCTAGGGTCGCCTCACTGCCCCCTCGGACCAGAACTAGTTTCAGTTGTGAACCAGCTAGAATTGTCCAGGTACTTCACCGCCAGCCTTGGTTCCGAGCGCGTCGTACACATCTGCGTCAATGTTGTCACTGATCGTATGTACGGAACCATCGCAGAGTGCAAATTGAGCTACGCCATTGTGTGGTGCAGAAAGTCCTTTGTCGTCGCCGTCAAGTTCGTTTGGGCGAAACTGCGTTTCGAACAAGACCATGTGACCGTGATCATCCAACAACTCAGTCAATTCTCGCGCCGCAGCGGCCCACGCAGTTTCGAAAACCGAATGTCCTCCAGCCGTAACGTGGGACAGAGGAATCGGTCCGTTAGTGCGTTCGCCAATGGCAAACGTGTTTGAGAGACCGTCTGTAATATCACCTAGTCGAGTTCGACTGTTTCGATAGAAGGCCCCCATGCTGAGCAACGGTGTATCGTCAAGATTCACGTTGGCGTTTGAAGGCCCCCAACAGGCGGCATAACTTGCTGCAGCGTAGCGATCGTGCTCAGCTCCGCTAGCATCGTGCCTTACCACATAGTTGTTCGCAGAATAGGGATCTGTGGGACAGAGAAAAACACTCAAGTGCCTCTCTCTGGCAACTAGGTTGATATTGTCGAACGCGGGCAATGAGAAGTTGAACTCTTGGTAGACGTTGGTCTGTTCGAGCTGAGGAAGAATCATACTTCCCCACGCGAATCCCATATGATTCGCGTCGTAAGTCGCACCAGCCGCTCCAAACTTGTGAAGGTAGCCAGGCGGCAGCCTTTTATGAGCACTTTCATAATTCAAAAGTGCCAGAGAAATCTGTTTCAAATTGTTTTGGCATGACGCTCGCCGCGCAGCTTCGCGCGCGTATTGGACCGCTGGCAAAAGCAGTCCAACTAGAATGCCTATGATGGAAATGACCACCAGAAGCTCGACAAGCGTGAAT
>JAGQPR010000219.1 GCA_020426625.1 Planctomycetales bacterium | reverse complement strand
GCGAACTCGATGTCGGTTCGCTGCGCCGTTGATGGCCACTTGACGGACCAGCCAGTGCGCCTGAGACTGGGGAATCGACCGCTCGCCGGAGTGGCGGAATTGGCAGACGCGCTGGATTCAAAATCCAGTGCCCGCAAGGGCGTGTGGGTTCGAGTCCCACCTCTGGTATTTCGAAATGCTTCGCAAACGCGAGCAACCTGCAGTAGCAGCATCGCGGTAGCTTTCAAAGCACATCCCGTTAGATGCTGCTATTGGCAAACAACATCAATTTCACGTCGGAACAAGTAAAACGATGCCAACGATTAATCAGCTGGTCAAGAATAATCGCCGGGTCCAGCGAAAAGCCACGAAATCGATCGTGTTAGAAAAGTGCCCACAGAAACAAGGGGTTTGCTTGCAGGTCCGCACAATGACCCCCAAGAAGCCCAATTCGGCGCTTCGCAAGATTACTCGTGTTCGGCTTTCCAACGGCAAAGAGGTCACGGTCTACATCCCCGGCGAAGGCCACAATTTGCAAGAGCACTCTATTGTGCTAGTTCGAGGTGGTCGGGTTCGCGACTTGCCGGGTGTGCGTTACCAAGTCGTCCGCGGAGCACGCGACACGTTGGGAGTCGATGGTCGCAAGCAATCTCGCAGCCGTTATGGCGCGAAGCGCCCGTAATCTATGTGCCTTTGCACTTTGCTGGCAGACGCAGATTGGTCGATACGCAGAGTGTCGATGACTAGAGAAGATTAGTAACAATAAAACAAACAATAAGACTCAGTTGATCAGTATTTATTAGGAAGTTCGAGTTTCAAGCTATGGGAAAGATCACCGCCAGTCGTACGTCGCTGAGACCCGACCCACGATACAATTCGCTGTTGGCCGGAAAATTCATTAATTGCCTAATGTACGACGGCAAGAAAAGTACCGCTCAAAGCGTGTTTTATGACGCCTTGGACTACATTGCTGGCAAAGTTCAAGACCGTCCATCCATCGAAGTTTTCGAAGCAGCCGTAGAGAACGTCAAGCCGTTTATCGAAGTCCGCTCGAAGCGAGTTGGGGGTGCATCCTACCAAGTTCCGATGCAAGTCAATCGCGCTCGGCAACAGTCGCTGGCGATTCGTTGGTTGTTGCAGGCCGTTCGCGAAAAGAAGGGCCGCGCTACCCACGTCAAACTGGCGGAAGAATTGCTGGCAGCCTACCGCAAAGAGGGTACTGCGATTTCCCGCCGCGAGAATACACATCGAATGGCAGACGCCAACAAGGCATTCGCCCATTTCGCGTGGTAGAAAATTTACCACCCGATTAGTTGATCGATCTGAAAGAAAGTCGCGTTCTAACGAGTGCGACTTTTTTTGTTGGAGGAATCTCAGTTCCGTAGAACATACAATCACATGCATCTGAGGCAAGATAGATATGGCTCGCGATCTTGAGTCGCTGCGAAACATAGGCATCATCGCTCACATTGATGCTGGCAAGACGACGGTAACCGAGCGGATGCTGTATGTGAGTGGCGCCAAACATCGCGCTGGTGGAGTCGACTCCGGTACTACGGAAACGGACGACGATCCCGAAGAACAGGAACGTGGGATTACGATCTACTCTGCCTGCGTCACATTCGCCTGGAAGAAGAACACCATCAATTTGTTAGACACGCCCGGCCACGTTGATTTCACAGCGGAAGTCGAGCGGTGCCTGCGCGTGCTGGACGGCGCCGTTGTCGTATTCAGTGGCAGGGAAGGTGTGGAAGCTCAGAGCGAAACCGTTTGGAGACAGGCCGACAAATACGAAGTTCCGCGGATCGTGTTCATCAACAAACTCGATCGCGAAGGAGCTGACTTTTACCGCGTTCTCGATGAGATTGGCCCGAGGCTGAACGCCCAACCGATTGCCACACAAATCCCTGTCGGCATGGGACCAGCTCATGTGGCCAATCCTTTTGTCGGTGTAATTGATTTGATCGACATGCATATGCTCCAATTCTCGAAAGAGAATGACGGCAAAGACGCCATCGTGCTGCCAATCCCTGACGAGATGCTAGACGATGCACAGACTTGGCGAGAAGCCATGTTGGAATCGCTGTATTTGCTGAGCAATGAAATGATGGAATTGGCCATGGAAGAAAAGCCGATCCCGCCAGAGATGATCCGCAGAGCATTGCGTGAAGGATGCTTGTCAAGACAGCTGCAACCAGTTGTGTGCGGTTCGGCGCTGCACGGCATGGGCGTACAACCGTTGCTGGACGCCGTTGGACACTACCTTCCCAGCCCGGTAGATCGCCCACCCGTGAGCGGAGTCAATCCAGCCAAGAAAGAGAAACAAGAGCTGCGCAAGCCGACCGCTGATGATCCCTTCTGCGCTCTGGTTTTCAAGATCCTGCCTGCCAAGACAGGGGATTTGTATTGGATCCGGGTTTATTCCGGGAAGCTTGAAGCGAACTCGCGGGTGTACAACCCCAATCGCGACAAGAAGGAAAATGTCGCACAGCTGTGGCAGATTCACGCGACCAAGAAAGAACGACAAGGCCAAGTGCAGACGCTCGAATGCGGTGATATCGCTTGTGCTATCGGACCTCGATTCTCCATTACCGGCGACACGCTTTGCGACACACGCGAGCAAATCCTGCTTCCGAGCATCCAATTCGCGCAGACTGTGTTGTCCATGGCGATCGAACCGGAGAACACTGCCGAGCGCAAGAAACTGGCTGAAGTGCTAGAGATGCTCAAGCGTCAGGACCCAACTTTCAATGCACTTGAAAACGAGGAGTCCGGACAAACGTTGATCAGTGGCATGGGCGAGCTGCACTTGGATGTCATCAAGCACCGCTTGACCCGCGACTTCAAGTTGAATGTAAAATTCTACAAACCACGCGTAAATTACCGAGAAACCATCGGAGAGAAAGGGTCAGTGGTTGGTCAATGCAACAGACAGATTGGCGCGACTCAGATGTTCGCTCGCGTTGCCGTTGAAGTCGAACCCTTGCCGAACAACGCCTCCGATCCAGTCGTGCTGGATCGCTTGTTCGGTGAAGGTGCGCTTCCCGACAACTTGAAAGCTGTCGTGATGGACGAATTGCGAGGGCGGGCACAGGGTGGAGGAGTGATTGGCAGTTTCCCGCTCACGGGCTTCCGCATTAGCCTGGTCGGCGGAGAAACCCGAGAAGTAGGCTCCGATGAAGTCGCGTTTCGCATTGCCGCAAATGACGCGTTTGATCGCGCCCTGCAAGAATGCTCGCCAATCCTACTGGAACCCGTCATGCGTTTGGATATCGTCACCCCAGACGATTATGTTGGTGACATTGTCGGTGACTTGCAACAGCGGCGCGCGATCATCGAATCGACGGAATCTCGAGGAACCATGACCGCCATTATCGCGTACGCTCCGCTCAAACAATTGTTTGGATACTCCTCCGCTATCCGGTCATTGAGTCAGGGCAGGGCAGGGTGCTCCATGGAACCACACGGGTACCAGAACGCACCCGAGCAAGATGTAGAGAGTTTCGGCTACTAGACCTCTACCTGTTCGCATAGCTGACTGCGAGAGTCTTCCATGAGCTGACGCACACGGTTACGAACTGACACTACTCCGTATCTGGACACGCAATGAGTCGGGCAAATCGGGTTGTTGCCAGACGCTCATTCCGCCATCGACCAAGAGCATCTGTCCATGGACGTGCACGGCTTCATCGCTTAGCAAAAATAGAGCAGCGGATCCGCAAACCTCAGGACCCGGCACGGTAGCGTTTGGTGTGTGCAATTCCATCCAACGTTTAACATCCTGGTCATCTTCGATAGCCGATGCTGTCAAGGGTGTCACAACCAAGCCCGGTGCCATTCCGTTAACGCGAATACCATGTGGTGCCAACGCCACGCACAAGCTGCGGACCATCATGAGTACAGCTCCTTTGCTGATATCGTAGGCCGTGTGTCCAGGCTCAGCCAATTGTCCGTTGATCGATCCTGTGAACAGAATGCGACCAGCAACCTGGTTGCGAATCCAGTGTTGCGCGAAAGCTTGAGAGAGTAGATAACCGGCAGCGACGTTCAAGCGAAGTGTTCGTTCAAAGAATTGATAATCTTGCTCCAGAAAGGGCGGTTCGTTAAATGTGCCAGCATTGTTGACCAAAAGTTGGATTTCTTGCAAGTCAACTTGATTCAACAGATGATTTACGCAATCTGGCATGGGGCCGGACAAATCGCCGAAGACTGAGTTCACTGTCACGCCAGATTCGCGACAGCGTGTTGCCGTTGCTACCGCATGGGCATCTTCTGTCAGCCCATGCAACACGAGATTACAGCCAGCGGCAGCGAGCGAGGAAGCAATGGCTGCGCCAACGCCCTGAGTACCTCCTGTAATGAGTGCCGTCCTTCCGTCTAGCCGCATCAATCGCTGCTCCTGATCTAACTTGCTCGAAAGAGATGGGATGTTGCCGCGCTCCAGGTAATGCTTCTGTCAAGGACTATCGTCTGGGCAATCCAGAATATTTCCGGATGCATCGTAGTGATAGAATCCGCGGAGTGTCTTCGTGCCCAGCTGCCCCTGGTCTGCGTGTTGACGGATCAGTTGTAGAAGTTGGTCATGATCCGGCGATTGCACATCCGACCATTTGGCATTGTTCAGGACCTGTTCGATTACATCCAAGCCGATTTGATCCATAATACCAAAAGGCCCTAGCTGCATTCCTGTGACGCTGGTCCAAGATTTGTCGATCATGCGAACGTCTGCAACTCCAGCAGCTACCAATTCCAGGGCGGATTTGAGTACTGACTGCAACAACCAATTGAAAATGTAACCCGGATGTTCGCGCTGCAACAGCAAGGGGTAGTGGCCGATTCTCTTTACCAACGCCATCAGCCGCTCTAGGACCGATGCACTTGTTTCAGAGCAACCGACGACATCCACTACGGAATCACGCAGCACGGGAACGTGAAAATGTAAATGAGCGAAACGCTGCGGCTGGGAAACGAACTGCGAGAGCAGCGACGGGACAAAATACGAGCTGTTGGAAACAATCACCGTGCTGGAGGGGAAGGCGTTTCCCAGTGACCGCAGGACGCGTTTCTTCAGTGACAGCTGCTCGGGCACGCATTCGATTACCAAGTCGATTCCGCGCCGATCGTCATCGTGCAATTCTTCGACGGATGTGCAACAGCGAATGGGCGAAGGCAGCCAGCGGGCATCATTCGTCTGCAGTTGCTGCACAATCCACTGCGTCGCGTCACGGCATATATCTGGATCTGGATCGCACAATGATACTGTCAATCCAAACTGAGTCATGCGGGCGGCCACTTGCCGGCCAACCCAGCCCGCTCCGATGACCAGCACAGTTTGAATACGTGTGTTTTGTTCACTCACGATAGCTTTGTCCCGCCCATGCCCGTGGCATCGATTCCGATATTTCTTGGCTATGGGCCGAGCCAAAGCCTTTCGGCGCCTGATAAACGTGAAGTTCGCTAGTGTTGATCCGTGGAACCGGACAATGTATTAGAATTAAGATGACCTTACGAGGCGGATCGGGCCGGTCGGTGAGGGAATAGTCGAAATCCCTTTGGGTTCGGCGGAATTCAGAGGCGGCTGGCTCGACCGCGGCGAAACGCTGTTTGTGTTTCTAGAAACCGGTATTTGAAAAACCTGCGAAGGAATTCTGACGAGAAATGTGCCTTAGCAATTTGCCATTGAAACTACTGATAGCGTTATTGTGCTGCTTGAAACCGACGCTGGCTCAAGATACTAGCTACGCGGACGGCGAGATGCGAATTCGTACTGCGTACGTCGAGTTTCGTCAGCAGGGGTTAGTCCATAAGTCGATCGCAGAGATTCAAGTCGAAATCGGCGATGGCAACTTGTTGCTGCTCACGCCTGACGGGCAGTTGCACACGCTTGAGAAGAAGGACATCATTTCGGTTGAACCGACCGAAGAAGTGATGATACCGTTGACGAGCGAACAAATCTACGAACAACTCCGGGCAGAGTTGCCAGCCAATTTTGACATTTACAAGACGCGGCATTTCCTGCTGGTTCACAACACCACCAAAATCTACGCCGAGTGGGTCGGAAGGTTGTTCGAGGATCTCTATCGTCGTTTCTACAACTACTGGGGCAATGCTCGCGGTGAGGAACTGGCGGAACCAAGATTTCCACTGGTCGCTTTGGTGTTCAGTGACAAAGCAAGCTATCTCAGATTTGCACAAGACGAGATCGGGCAAGCCGCCCAGAGCATGATTGGCTACTACAACTTGAAAACCAATCGGATCATTACCTACGACATGACGGGCGTCGATGGTCTGGTTCCTCCTGGTAGGCGTGTATCAAGTTCACAAGTGATTACGCAGATTCTTAGGCAACCCCAGGCGGAGAGAACTGTTTCCACGATCATTCATGAAGCTGTGCACCAATTGGCATACAACAGCGGTCTTCAAGTGCGGTTGGCGGACACGCCAACTTGCGTGAGTGAGGGCATGGCCATGTTCTTTGAAGCGCCCGATCGCAACAGTCGGGTTGGCTGGGGAGCCTTAGGCAAAGTCAACTATTACAACTTGAACCTTTTTCTGAAGAACTTACCCAGCCGCAAGCCCAATTCGCTAGCGGAATTAATCGGTGATGACACTCAGTTTCAATCAGCGTCGACAGCTGGTATCGCTTATCCTGAGAGCTGGGCACTGACCTATTTCTTGATCAAGGTCCATCGCGAAAAGTATGTCAGTTATCTGGCGGAGTTGAGCGAGTTGGTACCCCTTAGTGAGCTGAGCCCACGTGAGCGGATGGAGATGTTCTCTAAGCACTTCGGTGACGTTCAAGAACTGGAGAGGAATTTCCTGAAGTACGTTCAGTACCGCGTTCACTAGCGACCAGTGTTGGTGCCCCCGAGTTCGTAGCGCAGCTGACGGGGCGAAGTGACCCTAGATTCGCCGCGGCTTTTGTTCAGGGGCGCAGGTCGTTTTCTGCTTGGTCGATAGTTACATGGTCGGTGGGTATATGATCAGGCATCGCTGTCGGTTATTATGCCAATTCGTCTGTCCCGCCGCTTAGCGATATGTGTTGAAAAACTCGTGCCAGAAGATCGTTCCGAAATCCTAGATGCCGCTACTGACGTCAGTAGTTTCCGCGGTGCCTCGACCAAGGTTTCTGCGGCTTCCTCCGGACATTGTGGTCACTCTGGTGTTCACACGCGTCCGGATGTCTTGTCTGAATTGGCCCACTACAGTGTTATTCGGGAATTGGGACGAGGTGGAATGGGGGTAGTGTATCTGGCACACGATCGGACTTTGGACCGGCATGTGGCCATCAAAACCTTCTTGGCCGAATGTAACGAAGATTTGATTACACTGCTGACAGCCGAAGCGCGAATTTCAGGCAAGCTTGATCATCCAGCCATCGTACCGGTGTTTGAAGTCAATGCGAATTGCGACAATCCGTATTATACAATGGCCTACGTCGAAGGAGAGAATCTGGCTCAGCGAATCGCGCGGCAAGTGCTCTCGCCCGAATCGACCGCTCGCTTGGGAGCAGTCGTGGCTGACGCTCTGCATCATGCTCATTTGGCGGACGTCTTGCATTTGGATATTAAGCCAGCAAACATCCTGCTGGATAAGAGTGAAAATGCCAAGGTTACCGACTTCGGCCTCTTCGCACTGCTCGCTTCAGCGAAGCCAACTGACGGGATTGTTGGAACGCCACAATTTATGGCTCCTGAGCAAGCCTTAAACGACACTGATAAGATAGGGGCGTGCTCAGATATCTACTCGCTTGGCGCCGTATTGTACGCTGCGGTTGTTGGACGCCCGCCGATTGTGGCCAGCAACGATACAGAATTGTTGTTGAAAGTTGCCTCGACGCGTCCCAAGCCATTGTCGCAGTTTGCCTTGCACATACCGGCGGCCTTAGATGCTATCATCATGAAGTGCTTGGAGAAGGAACCTGAAAAACGCTATGCCAGCGCTGCTGATCTGCATGCTGATTTGACCGCATATTTGGCTGGTAAACCGATTGTCGCTCGTCCATGTGGGAGGCTTTCGCGTCTGCGTTTTTTTGCTCAACAGCACTTATTTGCTGCCAGCGTATCCGGTTCCCTAGTGCTGCTGCTATTGGTTTTCACGGTAGCGTCGATGTTGTTTCAGGCAGTAGAAAATCACTATGAAGTCAAGCGACTGAAAGAAGAAGTGCGGACGCTGGAAAAATTGCAGGCACAGCTGAGAATTGCGCACCGCAAGTCGCTCGATAGTAGTGTCAGCTCGCAGGCCGATCTGTCGACGATCGACGATGTTTCGCAAATCGCCGCCGAACTCGCCGTTCAAGGTGATTTGCGGCGGGCGGCAGTATTTGCAGCAGATGCGTTTCTGGCAGGTACAAAACACGGCATTGCGCCTACAGACGAAGTGCTCACGATCATTCGTGAATTTCGCGAGGAATGGGATAGTGAAGTGACTACGGACTTGCAGAAGGCGCAGATAATTCATGCCGAGCACGAAAAGCAGTTGGCCGCGCTGGGCGGCTAGTCCAACATCGCGGCTGTTGAGCTTGCAAACGCAACAATCCACTGGGGTGATCTTATGAGTTGGTATCTCGAATACAAACATCCGGAAGCAGGGCCGCAAAGAATCGAATTGGTTGAAGGGCATTCGCTACGCATAGGACGTGGCTCCGACAGTGATACAAGAATTCCTGACACTTCACTATCGCGTGTGCATTGCGAGCTAACCATCGAGGACGCCGTTCCTACCCTGACTGATTTGGCGAGCTCGACTGGCACCTTCGTGGCAGGCAAACGCATTCAACGGCAAAAAATGAGCTCCGGTCAAGAGTTTCAAGCCGGCAACTCCCTTTTTCGGCTTGTGTCAGAGTCTCAATTGGATGCGCCAACTCAGATGCCGGGCATGGCAGCTGCCAAGCCGGATGTGACGAAGCTGATTGAGGAATTAGAAGCTAAAGGCGCCGTCGAGCGCTATCCGCTATTGGAATTGGTCAATCAGGGAGGTCGAAACCTAGTGTTTCGTTCCCAAGATCCGGAATCGGGACAGGCGGTCGCGGTCAAAGTTTTGCCCACGGCTGCTGCGAGCGAAGAAGATGAAGCTCGTTTCTTGCGAGCAATGAAGATGTTGCAAGCGATCCGCGCTTCCAGTTTGGTTTCTCTTTATCGTGCCGGTCGCAGAAAGAACTATTGTTGGGTGGCCATGGAATGGTTCTCCTCCGGTTCGATTGAAGACCGCACACTGTCGCACGGCATCGCTGGCCGCTTGGACTGGAAGGACGCCTGGCGAGTCGCGTATTGCATAGCTCAATCGCTGGAAGTACTCGAACGCCATGGAATCGTGCATCGAAACATTCGACCAACCAATATCCTCTATCGTAGCGCCGAGGATTCTTGGGTATTGTCCGACTTGGTCGTTGCCAAGGCCGAAGACGTCCAGCAGAACGCCATGGTGACGCAACATGTCTACCTGCCATCCAAGTTGGCTTACACTGCGCCCGAACGTTTGCTCGGCAATGAATCTGATACTCATTCGCTGGTCTCCGATATCTACTCTCTCGGCGCCGTCCTGACCGAGATGCTCTCTGGAGATCCACCTTATGGACATGGCGAACTCAAGGATATTTTGCCTCGCTTGCGCCGCGAGCCACAAGTAGTTACTGCGAAGATGCAGTTAGGGATGAACGAGCTCATTATCGATCTGGTAAATCGCATGGCAAACCCAGACCCTGCGTCACGCTTCAGCACAGCCCGTGATTTGTGGGAAGAAGTAAAGCGTGTTGGCAGGCTGACCGGTATGACGCCAGCGTGAGTCGACTCAAATAAGGCAACACTCGCAACGCCGCGAGACTAAGACACAAACCAAGGATGTGGTGTTGTTCCTATGCAATCTCCAAAGTCTTCAGGCAAGGCCCGTCCAGCCATCAGGCTATTCGCGCTAGTTTGGTTCGTGGCGCTGGCAATTGATGTTTCGCCTGGACAGTTTGCCTGGTGCGTTGCCGCGAAACGATGGCTTTCGCCAGTGCTAAACCGCATAGGATTGTGGCAAGGCGAATGGCCACTGTTCGCTCCCGATCCAATCCTTAATAACGCCTGGTTGTCCGCTGATTTGTACGCTCCAGACTCGACGCTGCAGACCTGGAATTCAACCTATTGGGGCACTGAAGGAACTTGGGACAAATTCTACCGGTTCCGCCACATGAATTACGACATAAGAATTGCATTTGCCAAGAAACCAGTGATTGAAGACTTCGCAGACTTCGTGGCTCGCCAGATGATTGGCCCGTCAGCCAGGCCCGTGCAGCTCGCTGGTTCGTCAACCACGCAGACGGAGGCGAAGACTTGGACATTGAACCTGTATCGCAATGTACTGAATCTCAGCTTACCTCAAGATGGTACGCTACCGCGACCTGAAGAAGCAACTTGGATTTCCAGTAGTCAATTGTTGGTCACGCGATCATATAGCATCGATTGACATCACTGAACACGCAAGAGTCTCGACATTGGTACCCGCCATTCAGATCATCAAACAAGACATGCCATGACTGGTCTCTATCATCGATTGATCCATTGGCTGGACCGTTTTCTGTTCGAGAGTTGTGACGCAGCCATGGCCTCCTGCTTGCGAATTGGATATGCAATTCTGCTGTTGATATATATTGCTGTTTGGATGCCCGATGCCGAAATGTGGTTCAGCGATTCAGGTGTTGTGCGGTCCGAAACAATTCAGAGCACCGGTACCTACCCGCAGTGGTCTCTGCTGTTCTACTTGCCCGAGTCCTTAGGTTCTCCACAGCGTGTGCTAGCTGTGTTGGCAACGCACGCTGTCCTGCTGTTGTTCGGGTGTTATTCACGGGTTCAGGCTGCCTGCATATTCCTGTGGCTGACATCGCTCCAACATCGGAATCCGATCATCTGCGACGGTGAGGACACGGTCTTTCGATTGCTCGCCTTCTTCATGATTTTCTTGCCACTCGATCATGTCTTTACCGTGCGCAGGTATGGTCAGAACTTAAGGCGCTGGCGCGATCTTTCTGTTGGCGATCGATCGTCCGCGTGGGCCATGCGCTTAGTTCAATTGCAGGTGACGGCTCTGTATGCTTCGACGGCTTGGTCGAAATGGCAAGGGGAGACCTGGCGCGACGGTACGGCCCTCTATTACGTTTCGATGATGGGTGATGTATTCGGGCGTTTCTGGCTACCAGAAGGTCTGTTTGCCATGCCCTTGGCACTCCGTCTGGGAACATGGGCCGTATTGCTTCTGGAGTCCGCTCTGCCTGTAATGCTTTGGATTCCCAAGCTGAGGAAACTCGCAATTTGCCTAGGCTTGCTACTGCACTTGGCTATCGAATACTCCATGCATCTGTTTCTCTTTGAGTGGATCATGATGCTGTGCCTGTTGTCGTTCGTCCGTCGCACGGATTTGAAAATAGGCGGCTACGGGGTATCGGCATGAGGGGGATTTCGCCTAGAATTGGGACCTCCTCAATGGCCCTATCCGGCGGAAAAAGAGGTTGCAAGGTAGTTCCAAGTTGGCGGTAATACGATTGGAACAGGCGGACAGGTTGCAGGGCACGTCTAGCGGTTCAGGCGACACGCGAAGATGTTCAAAGCACAAGGTGGGGAATCACGGGTTGGAGAATACAGTGGCCACTGTCCTTGAACGATTGATCGAAATGTTGGCAGCGAAGTTCGGAGGTTCGCCAGAGCCCAAGGATGGACTGGCCTTTATCGGTGCGGACTCGATTGGCATGGCAGAGTTGACTTTGGATTTAGAAGAGCAATTTCAGATTCAACTGACCGATGAGCTTTCCGACTTGGAAACCGTGCAGGATTTAGCGGACTACATTGAGCGTTTGCAGAGCGAGAAACAGAACAGCTAGATAAGAGCCCAGTCGAATCGGCCTTAGCGAGTTTACGAATCGCCTTTCGCTCGGATGACTGTACTTGATCGATATCATCTTGAAAAACTTACGACCGAAAGGTTTCGCATGACAGCGTTTGCCGGTAAAAAAGGACTTGTTCTTGGGGTTGCCAACGAGAACTCAATTGCTTGGGCGATTGCTGAACAAATCCTGAATCAGGGTGGTACCATCGGTTTCACGCATTTACCCGACCGGCCGGATGACGAAAGAAAAAAGAACCGACGCCGCGTGAGCAAGTTGACGGATTCCTTCGAGAATGCAAAGTTCTTGGTTCCACTTGATGTTCAAGACGATGAAAATATTGCTGCGGTGATGGCAACGGCAGGCGAGGCCTTTGGGCAGATTGACTTTCTACTGCATTCCATCGCGTTTGCCGACCGCGATGACTTGTCGCGGGATACCATCGAAACAAGCCGCGCGGGCTTCAAGCTCGCTATGGATGTCAGCGTGTATAGTTTGATAGCTGTTTGCAATGCAGCGCGTGGAATTCTGGCTCCCGGCGCCGCTATCGCCACCATGACTTATTTTGGTGGAGAGAAGTGCGTACCGGGCTACAACGTGATGGGGATCTGCAAGGCAGCCTTGGAGGCAGCCATGCGTTATTTGGCTTTTGATCTCGGGCCCCAAGGCGTGCGAGTTAACGCCTTGAGTGCAGGCCCGATGAGAACCTTGGCAGGCCGCGCTGCAGGCGTCGACGACATGCTTAAACTCTACGAGTATATGGCTCCGCTGGGGCGCAATGTAACTCACGAGGAAGTTGGCAAGACAGGCGCTTTTCTGCTGAGCTCTTTAAGCGATGGGATCACTGGCGAGATCCTACACGTTGACGGTGGTTACAACATGATGGGCAGTCCCGGCCGCCTGCTCGACAAGATGAATAACAGCTAGTGGTTTGGGACAGCTAAGAATTAGGATTGGTCCGT
>JAGQPR010000218.1 GCA_020426625.1 Planctomycetales bacterium | reverse complement strand
CTCACTCCGGGCTACAACCTGCCGCTACTCCGTAGCTGGACCAACTCTCATCAGCAGCAACAGATGCAATAGTTAGTTCTGTCTCAGCTTGATTCTCGGGAATCGTCCTTGCTACTGGGCAGCATCCTCGGTCTGTTCTTTGACGGATTCCTCAATCAACGCCGGTAGTTTCTCGACTTGCTTCTTGAATTGTTCTTGATGATAGTTGAGTCCAGAAATTGCCTCAATTTTCGCAAAGTACTCGAGACTGCGACTGCAGGACTGTTTCATATCCAGAAACACGGCATGGTTGAGTGCATCTAAAGGATCAAGTTCCAATTTGAACCAATGACTGGTCTGGAGCATCGCGCGACGAAAGTGGTGCTCGGCCATCTGCGCTAGAAAAGCAAGCGAGTTTGGATTGGATTCCAGTTGCTCTAAGCAAAACTGCTGGTGCTTGTCCAACTGCTGTTCGGCTTCCTCCAGCTCGTCAGCCATGGAAAGCACAGCTGCGTAGGAGAGTAGATTGATGGCAAAGTGCTCCTTAGTGGTGGAACCTCCTATGCCGCGGTCCAGCAGGTCTTGGCTTATTGCCACAGTCTGACGGATTGCTTCGATGGCAGCCTGATAGTCTTCCAGCATAAGGTGGGCATCGCTCATCCGCGAGTATTGAACTGATAGTTTTTCAGCCAAGTCTGCGCTCGACGGATCCTTCTCGTATAACTTCCGGATGATGTCGATGGCTTCGCTATAGTACTCAAGCGAAGATTGGGCTTCGTAGAGTCCAAAGAGGATGTCTCCAAATCTAAGCAAAGCCGTGGCATATCGCCGCTGCGTTAGCATGTTTGTTGAGGCATTTTCCGCTTCGGATTTGGCAAGCTGCAAGACGGGCAAATAGATGTCGCGCGCCTCTTCCAGACGCCCGAGAAATTCCAAACACTTACTGCGATTCGTGAAAATCCAAATGCGCTGATTCGTCAATTCGGATTCTTGAGCATCGTCGCCCGAAGTTTTTAGGTACTGTTCTGCCTGGTCGAGCAATTCGAGCGCCGTCTCAAAATCATTGGCGGCCATGGCTCTCTCCGCCCTGGCTTCTACCAATTGGATGTGCAGAAAGAGGCTATCCCAGTGGTCCTGTCCAAGTTCTTTCAGGATCGCTGCTGCCTGCTGCAGCCGCAATTCTCCCTGCTCATTGTTCCCCAATTCGTTGTCTACGGTGGAAAGCGCAATCAGCGCGCCCACGGATAATTTTTGAATCCCTGGACGCGTTTCTCCTTTAGCTAATGCAGAATTGTAGAGCTCAAGTGCTTTTTCGTAATTGACTTGAGCTGCGGCAAGATCGCCGACATTGTTTGGGTCATCGCCGCCAACAATGGCAGCCAAACGATTGAACGAATATCCCAACTGCTTGGTGTACTTGGGATCGGGAGGCATGTCGCGCACGCTCTTGTCAAGATAATTTTGAACTCGCTGCACCAGCGCATGTCTCACGTTGGTCGTCCCTGCAACCGGCGCCAACGCCGCCAGATGTTCTTGGATCAGCCATTCGGAAAGTTCGCTACCATTTTCCGCGAGCCGCCGAGTTTTCTCCAATTCGTCCGTCAATAAGTTCGCATGCCACGCGAGTCCCACAATCGCTACCAATACTCCCAATGCTATGGAAATTCCCAGGACGGACCAGGACGGATTGCGTCGGCCCCACTTGATCGATTTTTCAATCCATCCGGCTGGTTTGGCAACTAGAGGGCGACCGGTCAAGTAACGTTGCAGGTCTTCACGCAGGTCTGCGGCGGTCAAGTAACGCTTGCTTGGCGACTTCTCGAGACACTTAAGACAAATAATCTCCAACTCTTGCGGCAGATTGGGCACCAAGGCACGGGGGCGGATCGGATCCTGCGAAATGACTTGCATCACCGCCTGGAAGGGCTCAGCTGCGACAAATGGAGCGCGACCTGTCGTCAAACGATAAAGAATTGCTCCCAAGGCATAGATATCGCAGGCGGGAGTCAAATCCGAATTGCGACCGCTGGCTTGTTCAGGAGCCATGTACCCAGGTGTGCCAAGTATTTCCCCAGTTCGAGTTTGGGAAATATCCGACTCCACAATTTTGGCTAAGCCAAAATCTGCGATCTTGGGTATATAGTCGGCTAGTTCTGCCCTGGAATCGGACCAGGATTCACTCGAAGCGGCGTCCGCGTTCGTCGTCACTTGCGCTTGGTCGAATAGTGGGCTACCTTCGCTGGCAACTGTTGCTTCATCAGCTTCGACCGTATAGTTTTCGGCCAGGTGCTGGTGGTTGGCTGCAGTCTTTTCCTCTGGACTCGCATGCTGAAGCGTTGGTCTACTGGCAAATGATCCGGTATCCTGGCTGGAAGATAGTCCCAGGTGCATCAGTACGTTACTTGGCTTCAAGTCGCGATGGATCATACCGCGTGTATGACAGTATTGGACCGCTTCGCACAATTGAGACACGATCCGGGCAATCATGGTTGGGGCTAGTGGTTCGCGGCTGAGTTCCTCCAGAGTCGAGCCGTGCACGTATTCCATCACAAAATACGGCAATCCCTCATATTCACCGGCGGAGAAAAGCTGAGCGATGTAGGTGTGCTGGAGAGAGGCAAGAGCGCGAATCTCAGCTTCAAACCGCTGTAGCACATTCGCGCGCTCCCTGGCGGCACTGGACACGATCTTAATCGCGACTTCCCGATTCAGACGTTGGTCTATCGCCAAATAGACCGTTCCCATCCCGCCTTGCCCCAGTTTTCGTACTATCTGATATCCTGCGATCGCAGGAGGCGCGGAACGGGAGGGCAACTTGGATCTTGAAATCGCCGAGGCTAATTCGTCGGGATCTTGCAATGCCGTGTTATCGTCGCAGAGGGCGTCCGCATTCGACGTACTTGCCTTTATGCCCGCCTCAGGATTCCCTGCCGAATTGTCACTGAGCGTTAATTCACTGTCTTCAGGTGTAGTCACGTGCTCTGGCGCCTCAAAGAATGTCCCATCTGTGGGGAGAGGAGAACCCAAGTAAGCATCTACGCACCGCGTTGGCGTTAGCCACGGTTGTTCAAGTATCAGAAAACTTGTGCGCTGGTGCTACAATACCAATAGTGCTACCAATCGACATTGTAATCAAAATCAAATGGTACCGGGTTATGGCCTTCGTCTGAGGATGCTTTCGAATTGGTTGCAAGCATTTCTGTACAAATTCAAGTGTTTGGAGTCCCAATTCGGCTGCTTGTCCGATTTTGCCACTCGTTGGCAATTGATAAAGAGTGTAGATTAATGGATTGCGTTAGTTCGCCCGGCGAATCCTTTTTCAGAATTTAGGAGCAACGGATGAAGTATTCGAAAACGATAGCAACGCTGGGGCTAGTGTGTGTTGCATTTCTAGCCATGGCTGAGTCCCTAAACGCTCAGGTGGTCTTTGTTGGCCCGTCGGCATTCGGTCCTCCGGTGTTTGGGCCGCCCGTCATCGGTCCGCGCGTCGTTGCGCGGGCGGTGTTCCCTCCAGTTCCAGTGGTGCGCCCCACCATCGTTGCGTCCCCGGTTGTCTCATATCCGCCGCCCGTGGTGCGACCGATTGTGCCAGCGCCGGTGGCAGTGACTGGTTATTCCAGCTATTCGCCGGTGATTGCTTCGCCGACGTATTACCATGCCGTGACCCGTGTTAGGCCTGCGATTGTCGGTACAAGCGTGGCTGGTCTACCGCGCACCTATGTCGCTGGACAGCCGATTCGCAATGCGTTGCGATTTTCGATACCGTAAGGCAAACTGCTTAGGCTAACACTAGCTCAGCGGCTTGTCGTTTGAGCCGCTGGTGGCGGATGAGTGACTGCACTTTTCAGCCGGGTCCAAGTGTCGCCACGCGAGCGACTGTTGGAATTGAACGGAGAATGCCCGGGGCGGACACGGTGAACAACCGTATGTTTGGGCCGAATACCACCCGGCTTATGGGCATGATTTCTATCTGAAGGATTCCCCAGCTGTAAACCTTCGTTCTGCTACCCACTGGTGTCATCGCTGGCCTTTTATTTTTCGGCGAAAGTACTTTAGCCCTGGCACAAAGAAGCAGGTAGCCGCTACGAAACCAAATAGCGTCTGCGCATAGTTTGGAAATAGCGCCATGAGAAAGCTGGTTGCCAGCAGGCAGGCTGCCTGAATGTAGAACCAGCCTTCGAGTATGCCTGCCTTGACAAAGAACACAATCGACCCGACCACGGCAAGTATCGGAGAGAGTTTCAGCGGCTCAAGGTCCAATAACCATTCAAGTGGTGTTAAGGCAGCAATGGCAATCAAGCTTGCGCCCCAAACATGCGCGATTTGTCGCTCGACAAATGTCACGGGGCCCATGCGGCGACGCAACGCCCAGAATACTGCTGCCCAGGTGCCCAGGCCCACAACCCACAGGGCGGAGTAGCTAACGCGACTCTGTACGCTGTTCAGCCGCATCCATTCCGTGGCCATGCAAACCACCAACAACACCAAACTGTGCCACATCCACAGCAGCCCCCAATTCTCTAGCACCGGGGCATGGTGCGTTTCGCGGAACCAGCGCGCTACAATTTGGCTGAGTTTGCCGCTGCGAGCGCGTACGGGCTCATCGCGAAGGAAACATTCCAGATCATCAGCCATTTCCCCGGCTGTGGCGTAGCGTAAATCGGGAGGCTTCTGAATTGCACGCTGCACGATCATGTCAAGATCGCGGTCGATCCGCGGCTCCAGTAAGCGTGGCGGGGGCGGATCGTGCTCGAGAATCTGTAGAGCCAACTCGATAGGGGTGTCCGCAATAAATGGTGGTCGTCCGGTAAGCAGGTGATAGAGGACCGTTCCCAAACTGTAGATATCCGAACGAGGACCCAATTGGGATGTGTGCCCCGAGGCTTGCTCAGGGGACATGTAGCTGGGGGTGCCGACGACGGCTCCGCTTCGTGTCAAGCTGTCCGCAGAGTCGGCTAGCTTGGCCAAGCCAAAGTCCGTCACGCGTACCCGACCGTCTGGCAGCTGCAAGATATTCGAAGGCTTGATATCACGGTGGACAACGCCTTGCGAATGCGCGAAGTCAATGGCGCGACAAACATCGACCATTTGTTCAGCGGCAATTCGCTGCGGGACTGGTCCGCGTTTGAGTACTTGGGCGAGATTCTCGCCCGGGACGTATTGCATACTGAAAAAGGGGTGCCCTTGAAACTCGCTGACTTCAAAGATCGGTACAATTCCGGGATGCTCCAATCGTGCCGTTGCCTTGGCTTCAGCGAAAAAACGCTGGCGATTCTCTGGCGAAGATGGACAGTTATCGTGGATCATCTTCACAGCGACAACGCGATTGAGCGTGCGCTGGCGTGCTCGATATACCACGCCCATACCGCCACGCCCAATCACATCCAGCAGTTCGTAGTCGCCTATTGCATAAGGAAATTGCGATATGGCGATCCCGTATTCAAACTTGGAAGCGGATTTGTCGGAGTGCAGTGTCGAATCGCGCACAGCACCACCGATGGCATCAGTGACAACGATGGCCCCCCAAACCTCCCGCAAATCCTCTGCGTAGAGCGGATGTTGGCGACAGAGTTCAATTAGATCGAACGATTCGCCAGCCTGCATGCGATCGGCCAGCGTGCTGACCAAATTGGCCAGCTTGGCTTCATTCCAGGCATCGTTAGAACCATGCCCGCAGTTGACTTCGCCCACCGGTAATGGACTGTCAGCGGGCATTTCCTGGGGCGAGGTTGGTTTGTCGTGTTCCGCATTCATTGTCCAGCGTCCGCATCTGTCCCCTGCCCTGGCAGTTCACTCGACCGTTGTGAGGGTTCTGTTTCGTCGCCCTCCAGCAACGTTTCGTCGCCCTCCAGCAACTTGCGCAGCCGCTTGATGGCCCGCAGGTATCTCATGCTGGCGGCAGGTTCGGTCACATCCAGCGCGGCAGCTATCTCTTGGTTGCTCAGCTGTTCAAAATGCCGCATGAGAATAATATCGCGACTGGTGCCATCCAGTTTTTCGATGGCCGCATGAACGTGTATTGCCAGCTCACGCGCTGTAGCCGCGGCTGCTGGTGTCAACTCAGGGTCCTGCAGCTGTGCGGCTAGCTGCAGGGTAGAAGCCTCCATGTCTTTTTTTGGTGCAATTGGTTGTTCTCGATCGACGCTGCGCTTGGCAGAGACGCGATGCCGACGGTGCGCGTCTATGATGCGATCCTTGGCAATTTGCCGAATCCAGAGATGGAAAGGCATTATCGGCGAGTCCAAATAGCCGCGCAACCGCCGGTTGGCTTCGATGATTACTTCTTGGACGACGTCACTCACGTCGATTCGCTGCTGCACACGCTGATCAAGTCGCATGCCGACCATCCGCCGCAGCGATTCACGATGCCGCTCGAGCAACTGGTCGATAGCGTCGCGATCGCCAGTCTGTGCGGCCAACAATAGCTGATCGGTTTTTTGGCTCTCAGGCCAGATGGATTGTGTCAAGTTGATTACACTTCAGCAAATGCCGAACGGCCGCCACGAGTTAGCCTCTTAATTATGATACTTCTCGCTGATCGCCGATAGGCTAACCACTTGTTCCCCAGGCTCTTACCTGGGAACGCACTGCCTTCGAGGCTCTGTCTCGCCAGTTCTGTCGATTCACCCATCACGGCTGATGGAAACTGCAGGCAGAGCCTGCAAAGCACTCAGTTGCCCGTTAGAGCCTGGCAACCAGATACAAAACGCCGAACAGCCGCAACGGGATTAGCCGTATGTTATTGGACTTTAGTTAGATGCCGAGTCTTTCTTCGAAGGCATGGAATCCGACGTTAGCCCCTGGTTGCGGCTTCGAGCCAAACGCTACGGATCGTCGTACCGCGAGCAACCTATCTTGCTCGGGAACATACCTGGATTCTCTGCGGCGATCGCTCACTTGAGCACGGAGCAACTAGTGTTACAAATCGTAATTCCGATGCCACATCAGCCGCAACGCGTTAGCGGGCGGTTCCGTCAAAAACCGCGTGCTAGCTAGCGCACAGCGGCTAATTTTGCGGAAGGATATGTGGAACTGAATTTCCAATTCTTGACACTAGCGTACAGAATTCCTGCAAAATATCGCCAACATCAGCCAAGGGCCTGAAAACTCCCGCGCGATGGATTAGTCTAATTGGTTTCAGTAATCAGTTGTAGTGAGGTACCAACTTGAACAAGAACCCGCATCTCACACCGTTGTTAGTCGCTTGCCTTTTCCTATCCGTTAGTTTGGCAAATGTTCAGCAGTTGGCTGGGCAGCAATCGTCGTTCTTGGGTACCGAGCCGGACGAGGGAATTCGCTTCCAACCACCCGTTGAAGTAGTACTGCGAAATGCAACGATCTGCATTGGCGGCCCTGAAGATTTGGTTCATGGAAACTTGCACATAAAGCACGGCAAGATCGTCGCGCTTGGCGCCAACGCGACGGTGCCGCCGGCCGCGAAGACCATCGATTGCAGTGGACTGTATTTGTACCCTGCATTTGTAGATGGATTCGTTGAATTGGACGCAAACCGCCTTGCCGCGTCGACAGGTTACTGGAATTCGCAAGTCAGGCCGGAGATTGAAATCGCCGAAAACCTGGAGAGCAACGGCGAACAGCTCAAGACGCTCAGGCAGGCCGGTGTGGCGATTGCATTGGCTGTGCCCAAAGATGGGATCATCAAGGGGCAGAGCTGCGTCGCAACGGTCGCTGATGCACCACTTGCGGAGCGAATGCTGCGAGCTCGCGCGTTTCAGCACATCAAACTCTTTCCTAGTCGCGGCTCGCGGCGCCAATACCCTAATAGCCCGATGGGTGCAGTGGCTTTGGTACGACAAGCTCTCTTAGACGCTCAGTGGTATGGTCAGGCGCAGCGAGCTGTTCAAGCTGACCCCGCCCTGCCCTTGCCTGAAGCCAACTCGGCACTGGCTAGCCTAGGCGACCTGTTGGCAGGAAATCAACAGGTCGTTTTCGACGGTAACAATGAATTGTACGCACTGCGAGCGGACCGAATTGGTCGCGAATTCTCCTTGCGCACGATCATCAGGGGCTCAGGCCGCGAATATCGTTGCATTGATGCAATCGCTGCCACCAACAGAACGTACATCATCCCTGTTGACTTCCCCAAGGCACCAGAGGTCAGCACTGCCGCAAATGCGGCTGACGCAACACTTCAATCCCTGATGCATTGGCGCTTGGCACCTGAGAATCCGGGACGTCTCGAAAAGGCTGGAGTTCATTTCGTGTTGACGGCAGATGGCTTGAGCAAACCAGGCGATCTGCTTACCAACGTACGAAAAGCGATCGAACATGGTCTGACACCTGAGCGAGCTCTGGCAGCGCTGACCAGTGAGCCCGCCAAGCTGTTGGGCATCGAAAACATCGCCGGTTCATTGGAAGTCGGCAAGCTGGCTAATCTACTGGTAACCAATGGCCCACTGTTTGAATCTGAAACAGTGCTGCAACAAACTTGGGTTCAGGGAATCCCGTACGAATTCAAGCCAAACGACGTGCCTGACCTCAGTGGAGACTGGCACCTGGCGTCTACCAGTGGCTCACCTCCCATGATGTATTTGACGATTACGGGTGAAGCCACAAAGCCGAAAGCCAACATTTCAAACTCCCTGCCAACTGAAAAGGATGCCACTGATAAATCCACCGACAGCCCGCAACCGGAGGAGGATGAGGAGGATATTCCTAGTCCGGAACCAGAAGGAGATCAATCGAGTGCACCCAAGCCGAAACGTCAAACGTCGAAAATAAATAATCTGGGAATTTCCAACTTTCGATTGTCCGGCACATTTACTAGTCACAATTTGGGGCAGGCTGACGGCACGGCGACGCTCGAAGCAACCATTCTGCCATCAGCTCAGGGGCTAATGCTTCAGGGCACAGTTCTCTGGCCAGACGCCAGCATTACGGAGTTTACTGCAACACGCCAAGCCGACAAGAAAACAGAGGATTCGTCCGACAGCTCGGATACGGAGGAACAATCGGAAGCATCGGTGCAGCGCGTGGCCTGCGAGGTTAACTTTCCGTTGGGCGCATACGGCATGACTTCAGCACCGCAGCAACACGATTGGGTGCTCGTGAAAAATGCCACGATATGGACGTGTGGCGAAGCTGGAGTTTTGTCCAACGCGGATATGCTCATTCACCGAGGAAGGATCGAACAAGTCGGGCTGGACATCGCGGTACCTGAAGGCGCACTGGTGATTGACGGGACCGACTTGCACGTGTCGCCGGGGATCATCGACTGCCATTCGCACATGGCTACCGATGGAGGTGTCAACGAGTCGGCTCAGGCAGTGACGGCCGAAGTGCGCATTGGTGACTTCATCGATGCGACCGATATTACCATTTATCGACAGTTGGCCGGTGGTGTAACAGCTGCCAACATACTCCATGGATCGGCAAATCCAATTGGTGGCCAGAATCAAGTCATCAAGTTGCGGTGGGGAAGTCTGCCAGAACAATTGAAGATGGTCGAGGCACCCAGCGGCATCAAGTTTGCTTTGGGCGAGAACGTCAAGCAGTCAAATCTCGGTGATGACTACACGACGCGATATCCGCAAACTCGCATGGGCGTCGAGCAGATAATGCGTGATCGATTCGAGGCAGCGATTCAATACAAACAACGTGCTGCCAACTGGGCCAAGTATTCAAGTGGTTTGCCGCCCAGACGCGACTTGGAGCTCGAGGCGCTAGCAGAGGTCTTGGACGGCAGCCGTTGGATTCATTGCCACAGTTATCGTCAGGACGAAATACTTACCTTTTTGCGTGTGCTGGAAGATTACCACGTCACCGTTGGGACATTACAACATATTCTCGAAGGTTATAAAGTCGCTGACGCTATGGCGCGGCATGGGGCAATGGGGTCGAGCTTTTCCGACTGGTGGGCCTACAAGCTGGAAGTGGCTGATGCCATCCCATTTAACGGCGCGTTGATGCATCGAGCTGGCGTGGTCGTTTCGTTTAACTCCGACGACGCTGAATTGGCTCGCCATCTCAATCACGAAGCTGCCAAAGCCGTAAAATATGGTGGACTTTCGCCCGAAGAGGCATTGAAGTTCGTCACGCTAAACCCGGCCAAGCAATTGAGAATCGATGAATACGTGGGGTCTCTGGAAACAGGAAAGCAAGCGGATTTCGTGATTTGGAACCGTTCCCCACTGTCGACTTACTCGGTCTGCTTGGAAACTTGGATCGATGGCAGGCAGTACTTTAGCCGCGAGAAAGATATGTTAAGACGCCAGCAAGATGCAGAGTTGCATCGGGCTTTAGTCCAGAGCATTCTCAATGCAGACGATCAGGGAAGGAAGGGCGAAGCGGGACGCGAGGATCCATCGACCTGGTGGGCTAGATACGATGAGTTTTGCAATCATGGGCATCACGACGAACACGACCATTCTGCCTTGGAACATGCTGACGAAGCACAAGACTGAGCGAGTCTCTTGATGCAATAAATTGTTCCTTAGCTGAGTCAAGCGAACTTACCTGAGTCAAGTATATAAGTGAGTGATACTTTGTTGTTTCTGTGCAATCAAATTCATCGGTGTCCCGCCTCGCTGTGGTCGTTCGCGCGAAGAACTACGACGCTGGTAGTATTAGTTGTCGCCAACCAGCTGTGCCCAACGGCAGTTGCGTCCGATCAAATTCCTGGAGCCCAGCAGACGGCGCCGATTGCCATCGCGAATGCTACCATCCATACGATTTCTGGAGGCGTGCTGCAGAATGCTACAATCGTTTTTGATCGCGGCAAGATTACTTACGTTGGTCAGTCGCCCACTTTGGTCGCGGAAACAGAAGTCATTCAGGGCAGCGGGAAGCACGTTTATCCATCTCTGATCGAAGCGCACACCAATTTGGGGCTAGTCGAAATTAACTCGATCCGCGCTTCGCTCGATTCACGTGAGACGGGTACGTATAACCCTAACGTGCGCTCGGCAGCTGCTTTCAATCCTGACAGCGAGTTGGTTCCGGTTAACCGTGCTAATGGGATTCTGTTGGCGGTCTCCGCACCCACTGGTGGAACGATTTCTGGACGTTCTTCGCTGATGATGCTGGATGGCTGGACCTGGGAAGACATGACGCTGCAGTCAGACGTTGCCATGCAGATGCGGTGGCCCGAAAGTCAGCAAGGGCAACGCGAGCTGCAGGAATTGTTCGATCAAACACGCCAGTACATGGCAGGTAGAAAGGAAGGAACCGTTCCGCGTGATTTGCGATTGGATTCGCTATCCCGAGTTGTTGCTCGAGAGATGCCGATTGTGGTCGATGTGGATTCTGCAGATGGCATTGCCTCAGCCGTTGCCTTTGCCAAGCACGAGTCGCTAAAGATTGTACTCCACGGGGCCGAGCATGCCTTGCAATGTGCGGCTTTGCTCAAGGCGGAGGGAGTGCCTGTGATTGTATCCTCTGTCTATAGAGTTCCTGTTAGTCGACACGCGGCTTACGACGAAGGATACTCGTTTCCCAAACGCTTGGCTGACGCGGGGATCAAGTTTTGCATCTCGGCGGGAGGTCGGTTTGGTGCAAGTGGCATGCGCAATTTGCCTTATCACGCTGCGACTGCTGCCGCATATGGTCTAACACCTGAGCAAGCGATTCGCAGTATCACGCTGGACGCTGCCGAGATTCTTGGTGTCGCAGATCGAGTCGGTGCGCTCGATGAAGGTCTCGATGCCACGCTGTTCATGTGCGATGGTGACATCCTTGAAACTCCCACGCAAGTAGAAGCGGCATTCATTCAGGGGCGCGCCGTCGATTTGGATAACAAGCACAAACAACTTTATCGAAAATATTCAATCAAGTACGATCGGATGGGCAGCGAATGACGGATTCAAGGTAAGGTCGAACATCGAACACATGCTATTTAGCTGAGACCAATCGGCAAAAATAATGCATGACGATGCCGGCAGCGACGCTAACATTGAGGGAGTCGGTGTTTAGACGCATGTCGATTCTTACTTGACGACTGACCAGTCGCAGTACTTCGTCCGGCAAACCATTGCGTTCGTTGCCGACCAACAACGCCACGGGACCTGTTCGCCCAGCAATTTCCAGCGGTACTGCTTCCGGACGCAAGCTGCAGGCAATCAATTCAAGGTTGCATTGTTCCTGGAGCCAACTCAAATCGGCGGCATCGGTGATGCGGTAGAGATCCAGTGAAAGCACCGTTCCCATAGAAACTCGCAGAGCTCGCCGAGACAATGGGTCCGCGGTGCCCGGCCCCAGCAGAATCCGCTCGATACCTAATCCAGCACAGGTTCGCAGAATTCCGCCTAAGTTCTCCGGGTCCTGAACACCGAACGCGGCGAACAGCGTCTCGTCCTGGTGGCAGGTCGCGAAACTCGCCCGCAGCTCGTTGTATTTCTTGCGATGTCCACAAGTTATGACGCCGCGATGAAACTGGAATCCAACCAGCTCTCTTACCAATGCATGCTCCACCAGCATCACCTCCGTGTCCTCGGGTATCGAGGGCAAGAATCTCTGCGCATACTTTTCATCCAGTAATAGGCTGTGAATCGAGTATTCGCTGTTCAAAATCCGTTCGAGCAATACTGGACCCTCGGCCAGGAAAATTCCGCTTTGTTGCGTCCAATTGCGATTGCGCATGTCTCGAAAGGGTTCGAGTAGAGGATCGTCGAGATTGTGAATCAAGTGGATTGGCAAGGTCTGCTTCAGTCTAATTGAAAACCGTAAACCACCAGCTCTGCATTGCGAACCAATCAGGCTCTGCCGCTCTTACAAGCACGAAGCGTGAGCGAGTGTGTCAGCGCCGCAGTCAAGGTGGGACTCACTCGCTCGCGTTTCGTGCTTGTATGGCTCAGTCTCGTGGCCCCTTTTAGGGGCCTT
>JAGQPR010000217.1 GCA_020426625.1 Planctomycetales bacterium | reverse complement strand
CTCTCAATCGCGGAATTCTGGCGAATCCCACTACGGACCAATCCTAATTTTTAGCTGTCCCAAACCACTAGTGTCACGAATTGGAAATTCAGTTCCACATAATCCTTCCGCAGAATTAGCCGCTTTGCGCTAGCACGCGGTTTTTGACGGAACCGCACGCCTAGCGCGTTGCCGCTGATGTGGCATCGGAATTCCGATTTGTGACACTAGTGATTGCAGGAGGTGGTGTGTTTAGGCTGGCAAACTTACAATGCCTACGGTTTGGGCGGCAGGCTGACCGAGTAGCTATGCGATGGGTTTGGGGTGATCATCGCCTGCAAGGCAAACGCACCATTGAACTGATATTATCGCTGACCGACGCGTTACATTTCGGCGATGGCTCGTGTTTCCATATGGAATGCGATAGTTCTGGCCTGTCTGCGCCCGACGCAACCTTCCAACGCGACTTCAGCGACTGATACATTTGATGTCTTTGCCATGTTTAATTCTTTTAATGCGAAACGCACTTAGCCAGCCAAGGAGATATAGATAGTGTTGCATGCAGTGATAATGGCTGGCGGATCGGGGACAAGGTTTTGGCCCGCGAGCCGAAATAAGATGCCCAAACAGCTGCTTCAGCTGATTGGAGCAGAGACCATGTTGCAGTCGACTTTTAATCGTCTGTCCGGCTTGGTTTCCCCCGAGCAGACGATCGTGATGACGAACGAACATCTCGTCGGCCCAGTCCGCAAGCAACTGCCTCACGTGCCTCCGGAGCAGATTGTTGGCGAGCCGACCAAACGCGATACCGCGGCATGTATTGGGTTGGCTGCTTCGCTAATTGCCAACGCAGATCCCGATGGCACCATGCTCGTCCTGCCCGCAGATCACGTAATACAGACGACCCAGCAGTTTCAAGACTGCATGCGCAGCGGTGTGGAATTAGTGAATCAATCTCCCGCGCGCATCGTGACTTTTGGCATCCGCCCAACTTATGCTGCCGAATCCTTTGGCTATGTGCAGCGCGGTGAAATGCTGGGAACCACGGGCACTGCCATCGCCTATCAAGTGGAATCGTTCAGGGAGAAACCCGATCGCCGAACCGCGGAAAACTATTTGCGGTCGGGCAATTATGACTGGAATTCAGGAATCTTCATGTGGCGGGCAACCACGATACTTGATGCCCTGCGACGATTCGAACCGGCCATGATGACTCACATTGACAAGATTTCGTCGTCGATGGGTACGCCTGGCTTCAGCAATACGCTCAAAACAGAGTTCGAGAAAATCAACTCGCGTTCGATCGACTATGCGGTACTAGAACAATACTCAGACGTGGCCGTTATCGAAGCGAATTTTCGCTGGGACGATGTTGGCAGCTGGCAGTCGATTGGAAGATTGACAACGCCCGATGAGCAAGGAAACTGTGTGCGCGGAAAATACCTGCCGATCCAGTCGCAACGAATGATTGTCTATGGGGAAACCGACCATTTGGTGGTTACCATCGGCATGTCCGACACAATTGTCGTGCATACTCCCAACGCGACCTTGGTTGCACCCAAGCAGGAGGAAGAACGAGTGCGAGAAGTTGTCAAACAACTGAAAGCCAGAGACTGGCAAGACTATCTGTAAAGACAGAAGGCGATAATGAGATAGACTCGTCATCGGTTTGTTAATTTGAGCGATCCCCGACACGCAAGCGGTCGGTTGTCTTCGCTTGCCCATGGTCGTACATCGGTCGTCCGCACCACGACTTGTGCCACATGAATAACCCTGATCCGCGTCGGAGGCAATGGACTAGCCGCAGCCAGCCAATTGCCTGACCGCTGGATCAACGCAGATACCTTGGAATTCGATCCCGTAGACGAACCTCGTCACTTCTTTTTTGTCAAACCAATGGCTTGTCAAATCGCAGCGAACGACTCTGGCCGTTAACACCTGCTCGCTTAGTCCTTCCATCAGGATTCGGACGTAGATGTCAGCCGCTTGAATTTCCGTCAGAGACTGCAGGCGAGCTCCGGACAACGAAAGGTCGTCCGTCCAACACTTAAGTGATTGCAGACCAGCACTATTCCGCAGAACAACAGTGGCTGCCGTGCGAAGTTCGCGGCGATCGTGCGCTCGTCGTGATGCTTGCTGTACTTCAGAGGGCGTCACAGTTTCTTTCCAAGTCTTGAATCTCGTTCCAAGCAAACTAGTTTCACAAATCGTAATTCCGATGCCACATCAGCCGCAACGCACTAGCGTGCGGTTCCTTCAAAAACCGCGTGCTAGCGCACAGCGGCTAATATTGCGGAAGGATTATGCGGAACTGAATTTCCAATTCTTGACACTAGGGGCATTCCTTACATTAGCTTAGAATACTGGGGCGCTTCGGCTGAATTCTGGAACAACTTAAACTCGTCCGAACTACGCCGCAGTGTTGTTTGTAGCGATAACAGCGATTCTGAGTCATCTTCTGTTCAGGGCAATTCTTCGTCAAACATAGCCATGATCGATTCCTCGACCACGCCACCATCTATAGCTGTTGCCATAAGCTCTTTTGCAGACTCGAGCGTCCGTTGCCGGACGTTGGGTTGAAACAACGCAAATGTGGCTTTCAGGGCCGCAGATCGCGGCGTCTGAAGCGGTAATTTCAAATCCAAAAGCGCGTACACCATGCCAACTGGGATCTGAGAAAACTGATACTCTTTCCGCTCGCCTCGCAGCCGCACGACAATGTGTTTGTCGTCGGCTTCCACAATCACGACAATGGTTGAGCTGCCTACTTGAAAGGACTCGCCAGGTCCAAGTGCGGTGACCGCCTCTACCAGCTTTGCATGAGCTTCGCTTGCCAGTTCAGCCGCAACGGAGAGGTTCGCCAATTGCTGTTGCTGAGACTTGTTCTGGACATGCATTTTCGCGATCAACAGTCGCTCCTGCGCCGTTGCGTAGTTATAGTTTGACAGCAGACTCCTGATTTCACGCAGCTCCGCTTGCCAAGCTTGTAGATCTTCCGGGGACAACGCGACGTCGGCCAGACCTCCCACGTCGCCGCCCGAAGCGTCTTCCATTTCGTTGGCAGCAGCAGAGTCATTCGCAGCAGGGTCGGTGCGACTATTTGCAACTCCTTTCGCGTCGCCAACATTTGGGTTGGATGAAGATGAAGCGGGGCCAGATTCGTCGGACGTCGATGGTGGCACTGGGGTGTCCGGCTGCACTTCGTGCGACTGGCTCTCCACCCCCGGCACTCGCGGTAAACCGGAATTCATCGACCGGTCCGGAGATTCGGATGCTTTTTCAACTCCTTTAGAGGGCGTTTGCGCGAGCAGGTCCGACTGACTTGCGGGAGGTGGTGGCGCTTTGTCGCCCAGAGTAAGCACATACTGCAGTACTACAAACAGAACAGCAAGGCTAACGATTACGCCCACGGTGGACCAAATGATGGAGTGTTCGCGTTTATTCCGAATGCGACTTGAGATGCTTGATGTTGAGTCTGATGTTGCTGATCCTGCGAAACTGGACGCAGTCGTTGAATTGAGTACTTGGTTTGGAATTGAACTGGATTGTACGTCGATTACGGGAACACGAGATTCAGCTGCTCTCGGCTCGCCGAACGAAGAGCCAGCGCTGGCGATATAGTCCTGCAACAGCTGAAATTCTGTCGCCAAGTCTTGGGTTGGGCTTGCTGCAGTGCCTTTCAGGAAACGTGCCAAATCAAACGGGAGCGAGGGATCTCCCTGGGGAAGCAAAGGTGCCAGAATTGCTGATACGCGAGAACTGGGAATTAAAGTCTTGTACTGTGCGGGACCAAACTGAGTTCGCCATAGCGCATCGTATTGCTGTTTGGCGTTGGCGGACAGCAAGTGTTTTTGGCCTAAGGCAGCTAGCTTCAACGCGCGCTTCGACAACTCGGGGTCGCGTGCGCGCGATCGCTTGGCCCGCGCCACTGCACCATCGACGCTGGCTTGGATGCGGGTCAAGTCACTCTCCAGTGGCTGCAATCCAAGCAAGCGGTACAGATCAGGCAACTGTGAACGCTGTGGCGACTCCGGTTGACTCATTTACCTAGGCTCCAAGTCGTCAAAGCTGCATTGCGGAACGGGTCTCGAAATGGTGAAACGAGAGATCAATCGGGGCGCCAAGCGCTTAGTCGCCTTTGCAGGATGCTAAGCGGCATACATCCATTCATCAAGACTTGATCATGGAATTCAGCCAACGAAAAGCGATCTCCCAATCGATCTTCACACGACTGCCTCAATTCGCTGATTTTCAGCTGGCCGATCTTGTAGCTGAGCGCTTGTCCAGCGTAGGCCATATAGCGCTCGATTTCCGCCACGGCCCCGTCTCGCGAAATTGGCTCGTTGTCCATCATATACTCGATGGCTTGATCTCGCGTCCAACCCTTCCAGTGTATTCCAACGTCGACGACCAATCGAATTGCGCGATGCATTTCATCTCCCAAGGCACCTATCTTCTGCTCGGGGTCTTGATACAGTCCCAATTCGTTGCCAATCGATTCACAGTACAAAGCCCAACCCTCGCCGTAGGCTCCATACCACAAGAATTTGGCAAATTCGGGAAGCAGGGTGTTTTCCTGTTGCAACGAGATCTGATAGTGATGGCCGGGCAGCGCTTCGTGTAGGAACAATGACTCCATTCCGCCAGTAATGTTGTACTCGCGAACATCAGGAATGGGGCAATAAAAAATTCCAGGCCGGGAACCGTCTGCTGAACCTGGCATGTATTCCGCACTGGCTGTTTTCTCCCGAAACGATTCGGTGCGTCGGATTTCAAACGGTGTCTTGGGAGTTGTTTGAAACGCCCGCGCCAGGTTTGGCTCCAGCCGTTTTTGAATATCGTGAAAAAACCCGATAACTTCGTCCGCGCTCGAAAAGGGTTTGAAGCGTGGGTCTGTACGCAGGTAATCGAAGAACTCCGGCAGAGATCCTGCGAACTTCATCTCCCCTTTCACGACATTCATTTCATTTCGGATGCGTTCAACCTCCTGTTGACCAATCTGGAAGATCTCGTCGGGCGTCAGTTCGGTAGTCGTCCAGTATTTCACCCAGAAGAGATATTGCTGCCGCCCATTTTCCAACGAAGAAATCCCGGCGCTATTGCGGGACTTAGGCAGGTACTCGTCTCGCAGGAATTCGCCAAGGCGACGGTACGTGGGCACCAAGACGCCGGCTATCGCTTGCTCGTAGGCTTGAGCGAGGCGAGTTCTCACTTCGTCGTCGAAAGCATCAGGAAACTTTTCTACCGGCTGATAGAACAAACTCTTGGTAGGATCTTCGGTGACGATGGTCGGATCTAGCATCTGCGTCACCATGCGTTCGACCAAGATACTTGGCAACACATACCCAGTGTCAATTCCCTGTCGAAATCGTTCTATGGAGACATCCGCCCAGACCTTGAAGGCGGAACACCTTTGCAGCCATTGATCGTAGTCAGCCACGGTCTTGAAGGGCTGGCTGCTACTGCCACTGCCCATTTGTGCAAAAGTAAGCGGCAGTCCACCAAACTGTTGAAAGGGAATGCGTTCAAAACCGAATTGCAATTTGGTCAAACGCATGTTCAGCTCATAGTCCAAGATCTCAGCCATCAGTTGTAGCTGCGGACTTGCCGTCTCAAGCTCGACCTTCTGCAATCGCTGCTGGATTGATTGATAGAACTGGGACTCTCTGGCGATGAAATCCTCTGAAATGTCGATCTGGAGCAAACCGTTGTAACGACTGTCCCCGAAATTTGTGGCTTCAACTGGGAACAGGATCAAATACTGCTCGTGGTAATCGGCAAAAATGCGTGCCAGCTCCGCGTCTGAATTCTGCGCCGACAGAGGTTGTGTACCGACGAATGCCACCGCCAAGAGCACTGACGCAAGTCGTGGAATGACGATAGTGCGAGAATTGAGACTACTGTTCATATGCGATTTATCCCATCGATCCCATAACCATATTGAACGGACCGTCCATTTGATTGTCCTGCCAAGTTTCGTGTCCAGAAACTCGGATACTGAATTTTATTGCAACCCCAGTCCCACGCAAGCTTACAGATCGGATCGTCGAGCCGTATGTAGCTCCAGCATCTTGCGCGACACAGCGGGTGGAACGATCGGTAAGTCTCGTAAGCCTCCACGCAGAAGTTCTTCCGATAATTAGCCGCTTTGCCGTTAGCCACGGTTGTTCGAGTATCAGGAAAATTGTGCGTTGGTGCTTACGAATGCCCATAGTCCCATTCAAGTATTGGCAAATTCCGCTACAACGCCTGATGAGTTTTTGTTGGCGTTCGCGAATTGGAAAGCCTTTGTGCCATGAGCAAACTGAAGTCGCTTCGCTTGGAAACTGCGGCAGCACGCAATCGGCGTCTTTTTGGTACTGACAATCCAGTGGCGTTTGTGACCGGCAGCGCTGCCCCACGCGTGGGGCGCTGCGTGCTGGAGCGTCTCATGGCTGAAGGTTTTCGCCCTATTTTTCATAGTCATCGTGACGCGAGCCAAGCGCGGGAAATAGCTGAAGAAGCAACTGCGCTTGGTCACCAAAGCGGTTGGGTTGTAGGCGATGTTGGCGAAGAGCAGATTGTGGCTGGCTGGCTAGAAACTATTATGTCGCAATTCGGACGTTGCGATCTGCTGGTGAATTCGGCTTCGATTTGGAATCCACAAGTCTTGGAGCGTACGTCACAGGGTGACTTCGAGGCACATTTTAGGGCCAACGCGCTGGGGACTGCTCTGTGTTGCCAACACTTTGGACTTGCCATGACAAAGCAGCCAATGGGCGGCAGCATCGTCAATATTGGCGATTGGGCTTCGCGTCGTCCCTATCAGGACTTTGCCGCGTATTTCCTCAGCAAGGCTTCCATTGAGGGTGTTACCAAATCCATGGCAGTAGAGCTTGCCAGTCGCAACCCTCGCGTGCGCGTCAATGCTATCTTGCCTGGACCGGTCCAACTGGCCGATGGAATTGACGCCCAAAAACGTGAACTCATCATTGCCGAATGCCTATTGAAGCGTGAGGGCACGGCAACCGATGTGGCACAGACTGTCCTATTCTTGGCATCCAGTCCCTTTGTGACTGGTGCATGCATTCCAGTTGATGGCGGGCGAACGATCTATGCTGGTCCGACGGCTGATACCATGGCTCACCCCAATCATGATCCTGGGGGCTGATCGCCATGTTTGCCAGCTAGGAGCTTTGGTACAGAGCTTGAGTCGACGTTTGCAGTAGCCAATAGATAGTCGCGCTGTGCGTCGCCGAACCCAACATGACCAGTACATGCCAGATCGCGTGATAGTATTTGTGATGATGACTTCGCATCAGAAAAAAGATGCCAGACGTATAACAAATACCTCCAAGCAACATGCCAGCAAAACAGACCCAAGGAGTCCTGCCAAGCAATGGCAAGGCGGGTAACCACCCAAGCATGACGTAGGTAACCGTTGAAATGCTATTAATGCGATAGGACGTAAGAACCTTGGAATAGAATCCAATCGCGGCAGCTGCCCAAACGGCCACCAGCAGTCCTGTCCGAAAGCCGGCTGGGCTACCAAGCCAAATGAAAGGCGAATAGGTGCCTGCAATCAACAAATAGATTGTACCCTGATCCCAGGCGCGCATGCGATTTCGGGCTTGAGGTTCGCGAACCGCATGACTGAGCGTAGAAAACAAGTAGACAAGTGCCATGGAAATGGTGAAGGCAACGCAACAAAACCTCAGCCCCAGATTTTGTTCACGCGACAAGAACCAAAAAAACGCCATTGCAATCAAGCTCAACAAAACGCCAACTCCATGCGTGACGATGTTGGCGAACTCGCTACCCTCACTCGAGGCACCGGGCGGGCCGGTAATCGCAACGCTTTGAGATAGTGTTTTTTCCAAGAGTTTGTCCCGCAGGCGACAGCATTTGCAAACCAGGATCGCGAAGCCACGATTTACGTGGCAAGAGCTTTGCCGTTTGTAGCATATCATCTCGATCTGGCTGACTACGGCAAGCAGGCTGTTGCTCGACTACATGTGCCCTAACGACGCGTTTTCAGTCTGAGAGTGTGCGATCAAAAAATGGACAATTTGGGCGAATGCCGTCATTGCTTTCAGTAGCTCTCCCGCTTGGGCCTCGTGGAAAAATTCGGAACTGACGTGCTCGCTTCGAACGTGGCAAGCAGCCAGGCATTTTTCCACTTCATCGCTCTGCACGAGATGCGCGTTGTGTTTGCTAAAAAAGCTGCCTCATCGCGATATTTGCTCAAATCACGTCGAATTCGTCTATGGATACCTCGGACCAGTTGCTACTATCAGCTGCCCCCGTGGCCGGGATCAAGGGATCTGGCCGCAAAAACTCACCATAGCGTCAGGGAAGATGCACATGGCTAGGACAGCGAACAGTTGCGTGAGCTTGATCATCATTGGCTGGTTGGCCCATTGCGCCATTGGACAGCAACCGCGTCCACAAGCGGGGCAGGGGCTTCAACCACAGCAGCAGCAGGCTGCGGCACAGCAAATTCCGATTGTACAAGTTCAAGATGCCGTCGCGGCGGGCCAAGCTAGGGTTCCACAGCAGCCTTTTCCCGACTTAACACCGGCAGAGGTATCCTTCGTCGATCAAGTTCTCAACGTTTGGGAAACGCGTACGGCCTCGATCAAACGCTATTCCGCGGACTTTCGTCGTTGGCAGTACGACTCGACAAAGTTTGAAGATGGCCATTACACCGTCGCTAGTGGAATCCTTAAGTACGAAACTCCGGATCGTGGCGTCTTCAAAGTCGAGACGCTGGAAAGTATCGCTCAAAAGGGTCCGCCTGCCGTTTATCGCGTCGACCCCCGACGTCCGTACGGCGAGCATTGGATTTGCGATGGCGAGTGGGTACATGTACTGGATCACAACGAAAAGAAGGCTCAGCTGATTCAATTGAGTCCCGATCAACGCGGCAATTTGGCATCGCGCAGTCCGCTTCCTTTTCTTTTCGGTGTCAAAGCGGCGGAGGTCAAACAGCGATATTGGATTCGACCGCTAAATCCCCCCAATCGCCCGGAAGAACTCTGGCTGGAAGTCTATCCCAAGTTCACTATGGATGCTGGAAATTACTCACGAGTGCAAGTGGTGCTCGACCGCAAAGATATTCTGCCCAAGGGATTGATCGTGTTCATGCCCGAATGGACGCCGCAGCAACCCAATCGCGAAGTTTACCAATTTGACAATAGAGAAACCGACAGCGTCATGGACGCCCTACGGCAACGCCTGTTGTTTCAAAACTTCATCCAGACGAAGCTGGGCAGTGACTGGGAAATCGTCAAGGAGCCTTACATTCCGCCAGAACAGACGGCTTCTCAACCAGCTGCAGACCGCCCACTCGGTCGCTAGATCCTTTTCAAAACGCCGATGCAATAGAGCGTAAATCAGCTAGTCTCGTGAGTTCTGGCTGTTATAGCTGACAGCGCGAAGGCAAAACGAGGGGCCCGGAGAGTTCATTGGCCTCAAGCCGGTTGTCACCGAGCCCTCCAGTTCATCCCATTGTTCGTCAGCACAACAGAGGTTTTGCTACGCGGATGGGCTACGTTCGGCATTTTTCTGCTATCGTTCCGCGATAGAAGCATGTAAAGGAAACCAGATTGTTTCGGTTCAGCTAGTGGATACCGCTGAGTCCGCCGAGATCATTCTTTATTGCCGTCTACTCTAACACAGCCCTTCGCGGAAGTTCTGCATCGAACCCTGGTGCTGTACTGTACTGGCAAGTCTTGCGCGCTTTCACAGGACTTCAAATCGATGCACTTCGACAGCATTCTTCCCTGCTTTGAGCATCGCTCTTGGCTCCGGTTGAGCAAACCCATTGAGATCGACAGTGCGAACACGAAATTCGTAAGTACCTGCTGCCAACTTTGGCAAACGCACGTACCAATTGGCCATACCATAGCGAAGCGGCCAGGATTTGGCGCGGCCGGTCACTGCATCGAATCCGGCCAACTTGAGGGGATCGATACCCTTGGGTAATACGCTTTCCCAGTCGGAAGGTTCACTTTCAATCTTGCAGGGTATCCAGGTTGCCGATCGGTAAACGGGGCCATCGTATTCGACCGGTGCCGCGCCTTGCTCAACACGATGCAACCAATACTCGACGCGCTCGACTCCCGAAAAGCCAGAAATGACCTGTCCGCTCAGGAAAGCATGTTGTCCAACCTTAACTTGCGCGGGCAGCTTATCCAAATAGGCCGCTGACTTCATCGGCGAATCGGGGTCGTTGTTCTGTCGAGCATAGGTGTCGTTGGCTCGGAAATCATTCGTCAACTGGATGCACTGCAACCACTTGATCGACTTGAACCCGTATCCCCAGGGAACAATCATTCTTACCGGCCCGCCTCGCTCCAGCGGAATTGGCTCACCATTGAGTCGGTATGCCAGAAATACCGGTGGATCACCTGGGGCAGTTTCCATCGCTTGCGAGTAACTGAGTGACGATTGAAATCGTTGGTCGGGATCATGATTGTGGAACCCGTAAAAGTAGATGCGGCGTACATTCCGCAGTCTTCCACACTGACCGATGACGTTGCGTAAGGGCACTCCTTCCCAAAGTCCTTGTCCCAATGGCTCCTGGATATTAAGGCACTGCACTGCTTTCAGGTAACCGACACCATGATGAACGGCGATTTTCATCAGGGCTGGCAAATCCAGCGCTGTTCCAGACTCCAATCTATAATCTTTTTCCACACGGGCGGCTTCTCGGACAAGCTCGTCGGTAAAGGGATCTGCAAGTATCTCCAAACGCCAAGTGTTCGGAGTCAAACCGGCGTCTTCCAGAGCCTTTCCCATCAGCGTGTGGGGCTTGGGATTGCCACGCGATACGTCCCGAAATGCCCCAGCGGGTGTTAAGAGTGGCTTGCTTGCTAATTCCGTGGGTTGCAAAGAATCTGTCTGACCCGTTGCTTGCACCGGTAGCGGGCTGCAAGCCACCGCTGTCGCGGCAAGACCAGTCGAACGAATGAATCTACGTCGGTTTGGCATGGCCACCCTCCTGAAATCTTATGAAGACAAACCGAACCAGAGTGTTTCTGGTGTGTCGTCTTAAATAACACGTTCCTCTAGCGTTATTGCTGGCGTGCCCTCTGAAGCATGAATTCGTTGGTTGACGTCCTTGAGATGTCGCCCAACTGCCGTTTAGGAGTACATCTATCGTGCGGTCAATCAATGCATTAATCCGCGACGGACCTTTAAGCAACCCACTTCTCACTGCTCAGCGTTAACTAACGCAAGTAGGTGTCGGCTTCAATTTTCAGTTCAGATTGTACCTTTGCGCGCACCTCAGTGGCGTCTAGAGCCCAAGATGGGTGTATCTCGACTTGTACGTCTGGGGGAATCTTGACACCGGCTTGCTGAAGCCAACTGCGATGCTGAGCGACGATAGCTGCCTTGGTGTGGGCGGGTGTGTCGACAGCGGCACCGTCCGCGTTCTTGACAGGTGCAAATACGTCAGCTGCGTCGGCCTCAACGACCATCGCTGTATCGGCCAGTGGCAGCAAGTCAAAAATGAAACGCTCGAACTTGATAGCATTTGGTCCCGCTGGCTTTACTAGCAGACCAGATGCATCCAAGTGTGCCACTGCTTTGTGGGCCCGGTGAAACGGCAGGCCATCTGCACTGTCAACAACACTCTCCAGAAACTCTCGTTGGAATACGTGGATTGCGATATTTCCCGCCCAGAATTTTAGCTCTCCTTGCGAATCGGTGGCTTCCGCGATTTCGTCTGGCAAATCGCTGTACTCGATAATCTGTGTCTTGCCGTCAATCTGAACAACATTTCCGACCTTCTCTTTGGCAAATCGCTTCTTGACAACTTGAGTCGTCATTTGACTCTCGGAAAGTATGTGAAACCCGATCAACTCAGGTTCGCAAATGCGGGCCATCGGATTGTCGACTTGGACATAGTAGAAATGTTCGATGCCGCGAGCTCGGGCATCGTTCAAGCAACCGCGTTTATGTAACGCCGCAACCAATCCTCCATGTCCATCCGGGCTGAGGGCAATCTCTGATTTCGATGCCATGAGTACCTTGCCACTCTCGGCATCGACAGCTGGCATCGAGCCCTGGCAGAAAATCGTCAGTAAGTCCTCATCCAGGCCGCATCGGTCGTTCTTGGAAAAGTATTCACGCGTTTCCTGGTCCGTGGCAGGGCTGGTCATGACATACAGCGGAATAGCGACACCGTATCGCTGCATTACCGCTAGCAGACGATCACAGTGCATTTGAAATAATGTCCGATCGCTGAGCGGACCAATTGGAAAAAGGCCCTTCGGTTGATCAAAACCCAGACGAGTTCCCTGTCCTCCGGCGACCAAAATCATACCCACTCGCCCGGACCGGATCGCCGCTTCGCCGACTTCGATCGCGCGATCGCGATTCTTGTCTACTTCTGCTCCGCGTACGGCAATCGGTGGCTCAGCTCGAGTTGCCAGCGCTGCCCAGTCCACGGTTGCTTCCTCGTCTTTGGTCAGTCGATGAAGCAATTCGAAATCGATGTCTGCCAACTGTTGTTCGAATGCAGCCAGCTCGTCGCGTTCTAGTTGTGCTGCGAATTGAAGTAGATGATCCTGTTGAAAGGAAGCTAGGGTAGCAAGTGCGCTCATGAAAACATCCGACATTCGGGATAAGCGAGTCAAACTGGATTCGGCAGCCGCGCCGATTGGGTTCTATGTTACAACTTAGGCTTTCTTTCGAGGTTCAGGCCAATTGAGGGCACTAATCTAACGATTTTTCGACACTTCTCGCTAATCGCCACCAATTCAACTTACTCTTCCTTGGGCCCTTGGGAGAGTCGCGAGCGGGCACACGCGAAGCGGGTAGGAGAGCGGAAGCTCCCTCCCCGTCGCTGGGGCTCC
>JAGQPR010000216.1 GCA_020426625.1 Planctomycetales bacterium | reverse complement strand
TGTAGTGACAAGCACCACCGCTCCACCACCGGCCGCTGCCAGGAGGCAGCCAAAGACGAATTCGGCGGGCATCTCACTCCAAAGCTTGCCATAAACGGGCTTACCCAGCCAAATCACGGCTTCACCATCTTCAAGATACGGCTCGACTGCGGACCATAACGGATGGGAATGATCGACCTTAGGCAAGTCTAGTGAAATTCGCGGATGTTTGAGGGTTTCAGCCTTGAGAGCCAGAAACAGTGATTCAGCGTTGTGGAGTATTCCTAATTGGAGCTTAATGCTTGTTCCATCGCGAAAGCGAATCAATCGCCAACTGCCTGCCTCTTCTTGCCGCGAGAACGGACGCTTGGCAGATACTTGTTCCACCTCGTCGGCCAGTCGCTGTTGCAAAACAGCTGAAAACACAGTGCGATATTCCAAACAGCGGCCATCCCAGCGAAAGGAGCGAACGCAGCCCAACCAGTAGCTCAACACCGCATAGTAAAACAAAACGCCGCAAAGCGTCAGCAATACCACGCCAAGCGCAAGGAAGACCAACGGACTCGAAATTTGGTTCTTGGGGACGATCCCAATCGCCAAACTAAAACACGCTGGGACCGCAATAGCAGCCAGGATACATGACACGCACCACTGATAAACCAAGACTGAGGCAATTTGCTGGCGGCCCAAGAATCCTTCGATGTGCCGATTATCGACCGAAGCGTGACGTTGCAGTTCAGTTACCAACTCGCTTCCGCCACGGAGGTGTAAAAGAGGCAAAGTCAACGTCGTTCCGTCGCGCAGCCAGAAACCAACTTCACCGGGCATCGAGTCCGAGTGCAAGACGCCGACAATTTCTGCGAGTGCGACTCGACGAAGGCCGCGCCCCAATCGAGTGAATTCGAGAGTACCGTTGCTCATGCGGAAACTCGTAACAACCCCCAACATATGAATCGCCAGGCTAAGCAAACTAGATGTGGCGACCAGTAGTGCAAAACCGGCTGCTATGAAACTGCCTCGAAAGTTTCCTGCCAGCGACCAGATCGCGGCGACAATCGAAGTTGCCAGTAATACCATTGGCTTTACATACGAGCACAGCAATGAATTCCAGCAAATTCTTCCATTTATCTCAGCCGTCGGGATGCAGTTGCTCATGCTAAAACACCATTCCGCACAGAAACGGTAAACGCTGCTTGGCCAGCATGCCAGTTGCCGCCGTGGCGTGACAATTGAATGAGGGTATCCGACCACCGCGGGGCCAGGATAGAGGGGTTTCAAGAAGTGGAAACCGCTCAGATGCGATTTGTCAGCGAAACCTCGGCCGGAAGGTTTCCGGATCTGAAGCTTTCACCGCTAGGCTGCGGTACAATCCGTGTATGACCCAAGTTACACGCATCCTTTCGCAGATTGAATCCGGCGATCCGTCGGCGGCGGACCAGTTGTTGCCGTTAGTGTACGACGAGCTGCGCAAGCTCGCTGCCGCGAAACTCGCTCAGGAGCAGCCGGGGCAGACTCTGCAGGCGACCGGGCTGGTACATGACGCTTATATCCGACTGGTGAATGTGGAGGAGGCGCAGCATTGGGATTCACGCGGTCACTTCTTCGCGGCCGCCGCGGAAGCCATGCGGCGGATCTTGGTCGACAAAGCTCGCAGGAAACTCCGACCCAAACATGGCGGCGGGCGAAAACGTGTCGACCTCGATTCCGCCTGCGCGCTGACCGAGGATCGCCATGAAGATCTTCTCGCTCTTGATGAGGTGCTCACTCGATTCGCATCGATGGATCCGATCAAAGCCGATCTGGTAAAGCTGCGTTTTTTTGCAGGCATGACTGTTTCGGAAGCGGCCGAAGCACTGGGTGTTTCCGTTGCAACCGCTGAGAGATACTGGACTTACGCACGTGTCTGGTTGTTCTGCGAGCTGAGGGAAGGCAAGGCCGAAGACAAATCTTCAAAGAATTCCAACATCAGCTGAGGGGATCAAAGTCAAATACTCGCATTGTCATCTGAGAGAGAAAGCAAAAGGAACTCAACAAGATGACAACCGAAGAATCAAGAGTCGAAGCGATCTTCTTCGAGGCGCTGGAAACTCAATCGCAGGATGAGCTCGCCGCCTACCTGAACGAAGCTTGCGGAGATGACGAAAGCCTCAAACAGCGAGTCGAGGCACTGCTCAACGCCCGCCCCAAGATGGGCAGCTTTCTTCAGGGCCAGGCTGCGGAGATGGTGACCACATCGGTCCCGTTGCCGCTGGAAATTCCGGGTACTCAGATCGGTCCCTACAAGCTCCTGCAGCAGATTGGCGAGGGTGGCATGGGAGTCGTCTGGATGGCGGAACAGCTTGAACCGGTTCGCCGCCGCGTTGCGCTGAAAGTCATCAAGCCAGGAATGGATTCTCGCCAAGTAATCGCCAGGTTTGAGTCGGAGCGACAAGCACTGGCGATGATGGACCATCCGAGTATCGCCAAGGTATTAGATGCTGGTATGACTCAAGCTGGTCGCCCCTATTTTGTTATGGCGCTCGTTCATGGTGTGCCACTTACCAAGTTTTGCCAGGACAACCGCTTCACAATTCGACAGCGGCTGGAATTACTGATCCCGGTTTGCCAAGCGATTCAGCATGCGCACCAGAAGGGAATCATTCACCGTGATATCAAACCCAACAACGTTCTGGTCACGATGTACGACGACAAACCTGTCCCCAAGGTGATTGACTTCGGCGTCGCGAAAGCGATCGAACAATCGCTGACAGAGAAAACACTGTTCACGCAGTATGGCACGTTGGTTGGCACGCTTGAATACATGTCGCCCGAGCAGGCCGAGATGAACGCATTGGGTGTCGATACTCGTAGCGATGTATATTCGTTGGGGGTCTTGCTGTACGAATTACTGACCGGCACGACGCCATTGGAAGGGACAAGCCTGCGCGAGGCTGCCTGGCAGGAGATGTTGCGCCGCATCAAAGAGGAGGAACCGCCAAAGCCCAGTCATCGCCTGAGCAGCTCCGGTACGCTCAGACAGTTTGCTGCCGTGTGTCAAGCTGAGCCCACGCAGCTTACGAAGATGGTTCACGGCGAACTGGACTGGATCGTCATGAAATGTCTGGAGAAAGACCGCACGCGCCGGTACGAAACACCGAACGGCATTGCCCGTGACTTACAGCGTTACCTCGCTGACGAGCCGGTCGAAGCCTGTCCTCCATCGAAGCTCTACCGTCTGCGGAAATCGGCTCGAAAGTATCGACTAGCGTTGATAACCGCCGCGTCGTTCCTGAGTCTCATCCTGCTAGGTCTCATCGTGAGTATCTCACTGGCGAGCGCAGCGATGAAGGCGAAAAATGAAGCGGTTCTTGCTCGTCAGGTCGCTGAAACGGCACTTGCAAGTGAATCAATTGCGCGCACCGAAGCCGAGGAGGCACGCAAGCGAGCCGAGTTGCTGGTGACACAGCTGCACACTGCGACGAGGCTTGTCAACGAAGGAATCGGGATGGCTGCTCAAGCACAGTGGGCCGCCGCATACAAGAAATTCAGCGAGGCGATTGAAGCCGAGCCGAATTATCGCGAAGCCCATATTCAACGGGCGAATCTGTATTTGAAATTTGGTCTTTGGGGTCAGGCGGCTGTGGAGTTTGAGCAGCGCTTCCAGATGGCAAACCAGGCGAATCCAACCACTCATTTTGAACGCGCGCTGCTCAGGATGTATTCCCAAGACAGTGCAGGCCATCGTCTGGCCTGCCTGAACTTTATCGACAACGGGTATGTTGACTCACCGGTCCATGAACATCGAGAACTCTTGGTTCGTGCAATTGCCCTTTCAAAACTTGAGGTGATGGATTCTGCCGACTTGATCGGGCTTGGTGATGGCATAGTCGGCCCGGATCGGCATTCATATCACATTTACGTATCAGCAATTGCACAACTGAGAGCTGGCAAGCATAGCCAGGCCGTCGACTTGTTCTGTGAATCTTTGACGTCAGGCGCCGGAGCGCCAAATGGAATTCATCGAGCCGAATATGCTCCTTTGGCAATTGCGCTCTTTCATCTCGGACGAGCGCAAGAAGCTGACGCAGCGCTGAGCCATGCCGACGAGGCGCTCGAAGAATGGACAGTGGCGATTGAACAATCACCTGCGTCCAGTATGCCTTTTGACTGGAAATTCTGGCTTGAGTTTCGCATCTACATGCGAGAAGCACGCATGTTGATCCGCGAGCAGGAGCTTGGGAACGACCAACGGCTCGTCGATCGCGAACAAGCAGCCTGGAGTCTGTTGACTACGGCGGTCGCGACACATGATCAGGAAAATCAACCCGGACACTTCGGTGATGCTGCGACACCAGCAAACGCGCATGGCGTTACAAGAACAGCCGAGCAGCTGTCAATACTACTGCCTACCAACGCAGCGGTGCCCAAGGTCTGGATTGATGAAGAATTGAAAAACCTGGAGCTGCCCCTGGCCAACTCAAAGGCCACGCCAGAACATATTTCTGCGGAGTACTACTATCAGATTCCGGAAATGAAACTTCATCGCAGTTATCCGGTCTACCACCCCGACGAGGAGCCATCGGGGTATTTTGAGAAACTTCTGACGACTGCGCCCGAGATCATCTGGGATAGTGAACGACATCCAACCCTGGAATCGGAAGCCGACTGGGTGGCCGCAGGCGCGCTGATTTTCGAGATGCCCATTAGCTTCGGCTCGGGGCTTCTGCTTCCATCGATGGAAACGGGTCTCTTCGTCCGAGATGCAAAATGGTATGCAGACAATGCCATCCCGACCACTCGCGAAGGAGTGAATCCGTTCTTCCGTTATGTCGTCAGGGAACCTGGCAAGGTCGAAGTCGGCGTATTGTCCTGTGCGATGTGTCACACTCGAGTAATGAGCGATGGCACAGTCGTCGACGGAGCGCAAGGCAACTTCCCGTTCAGTCGGGTGTATGCCGCGCAAATGCTTGAGCAGGGCGCGATTCCGGAAGCGGTGCGCGGGCTGGAAAGAAATCTGTACGGTGCTCCCTGGATTTCTCCTGACCCGCAAGAGGGGCTATGGTCCATGTCGCTTAGCGACTTGGCCGCGGCACATACCTCAGTTCCTCCCGGCGTTGTTGCTCGGCACCGTTCAAGCCCCCAATCTCCCGTGGTTGTCCCGGACCTGTTCGGACTTCAATCCAGAAGCTATTTGGATCGTACTGGCTTGCAGCACCAGCGTGGTATTCAGGACCTCATGCGTTACATAGCGCTCAATCAGGGCATGGACGGCCTTTCTCAGTTTGACGACTTCGTTCCGGCAGGCAAAGACTTCAGTACGCGTCCAGAACCAGCTGCGTGCTTTTTTGGGCGCTATAGCGATGAGCAACTGTTTGCGCTTGCGAAGTACGTCTATTCCCTCAAGCCGCCTGCCAACCCACATTCCATGGACGAGTTGGCTGAGCGGGGCCGACAGGTGTTCATGACGAATGGATGCGCCAGTTGTCATCAGCCGGACAAAGATTACGGCAGCGACCAACTCATTGCAGCACCGGGCTTCGAAGTGCCGGGCGATCATCCGGAAAGGTCACAAGCGATGAGCCGTCGAGTCAACACTGACCCCACGCTAACTCTGTCGACGCGCCGCGGGACAGGATTTTACAAGGTTCCATCGTTACGCTCGGCGTGGTTGCGTGGACCATTTGAACACAACGGTTCAGTAGCCACGCTTGAGGACTGGTTCGCCCCGAATCGCCTCAACGATGATTACATTCCGACTGGGTGGAAAGGCCCTCCAGGAACAAAAACGCGTGCGGTGAAAGGCCATCCGTTTGGCCTGCAGCTGGAGCCTAATGAAAAGACGGCTTTGATTGCCTTTCTAAAGTCCCTCTGAGTCGCCTTCGTCAGTCGAACAATCGGATACGTTTGTGACCTCGGCGCCGTTCCTTCTGAATTCAGACTTTACTCCGTGATACGTGGCGTCATGCCAACTTCAATGTTCTTCATTTACCAAACAAACAGGACAAAATTGACGGCGAAGCTACCGGCGTAAGTGGTTTCAGGGAATACATCCTGTCAGTGTAGCCAGCAAAGTGTACGTTCTTGCCATCATGCGAAGCCACGATTTCGTCTCTGGGGCTGAGAGACTCATGGATGAAAGCCAGCGCGGAGTCGGTAGCTGCCGGTGTGCCACCCACCCGCAAGAAGACTGAGTAATCTTTGCCTTCAACAAGTCTTGCGTAGCTGCGATGTCGCTCATCCGCTGAGTTTTTCGTTTCGGCAATCACGTCTGTGGTCCACGCAGACGCCCGAATTCGCACATGGCTTGACATATGTGACGTCCGTGCTGTTGGAGTGACCGTAAGTGCCAGTCCAGGTCATGTACGTTCCTTAGTCGTGAAACCAATTGGTACCGTCGAAGAACAACGGTACAAGCGTTTGTTCTCCCGGTCTGGTATCAATCGTCGGTTCTGTACCGACGACCGTAGTTGGCGAAAATTCAAACGTCCATCCGCCTGTGCCGTCTTGAGCAATTACTAGCGTGTATCGTCCTGGATTATCCGCGACACCAAAGACGTCCAAAGTGGAATTGCCGGTCAGCGTTAATATGCGGGTATAACCCAGGCCGTCATCGAAACTCAAGGCAATCGCACCGGATACACTGGCCGACTTGGATTTCGTCGCTTGATCGAATCTAGAAAGCAGGTCTTTTCGTAGAAGCCGTGGCGAAACTGTACGGTCTTGCCAGGCATACCCGCCACTGATTGTTCCCTGGATGTTGTTGGGTGAATAGTCAATTACTTTCGTACCACTGCCTTCATTGAATCGAAGATCAAGTACATTACCCAACTCAATTTCATCACCTTGACGGAGCGACACGCATTCGGCATCTGTCAGCGAGCGATTCCAAGCACGTAGGGTGTGTACGCCGCCGTCGAAAAAGAAGCCGACTTGACTCTTGCCGACAAGGTCTAGCGTGAATGGATTGTTCGGTATGGTGCCTGTGTACGTGATACCAGACGAGTAGTTTATGCCATCGACGAATATGGAAAAGTCGTTACCGTTCCCGTTTCGGCGCAGAACGATGTGTCTCCATTGTCTCAGATCGGGCAATCCAGAGAACCTGACGAAGTTACTGCCACCAACGTTACACTTGTGGTAAAGCTCAGTAGCGGAATTCACGTAGGCAAAGTAAGAATTGCCGTCAGTTGCTTTCCCTCCAAGCATGTCCCCGTTGGCATCCGATCGCATCCAACATTCGTAGGTATAGTTCGTGCCTGTGACAGTTGCTGGCGTCGCCAAAGTGATCACACCATCCACGCCATCCAGTTCGATTTGTTTTTCAGGTGGCGGGTAGAGACTCCCAGGGATGGACAGATTATCAATGTCTGCGCGTTTCAGCGTGCGAGAATTTAGCACGACGTCCCGCACTGCCGCAATCGTGCGCACGCCGTCCATGAAATTCGTATAGGCGGCGATCTCACCGCCCGTACCACTCAGGTCAAGGTGCGTTCCCTCGATCATACCGCGATTAACGTCCCATTGGACCAGCGTGGCAATATTGCTGTAACCGTTGGCGATGTTCGTGGCATTCAATGGCGCTAGGGAAATGTGCAGGCCGAAGACTTGGCAATCGCCAGAAGCTCCCGAGACCTGCAGAGCGGTAGTCTTGGGGGCTTCAATTTCTACGTTCACCAACCAGCAGGCGCCCTGCAGATCAATGGCTAATTCGCTACATGCGGAGAATTGCGAATGTTGCACGTGGCAGCCGTTGCCGATGACTTTCAACCCGCGTTTGCAATTGTGGGTAAACAATTCGTCGATTAACGAAATGTTCTGATTCACGTCGGCGCAAATAGCGTTGGTGAAGTCGTAAATCACGACATCGCTGATCCGTGCCCCTGTTCCCCAGACAACGGAGTTGTAGCCTAACTCAATGACCTTGGTGACATTGGTGTTCCAGGTAGCACCTCCGTCTGGAGTGTAGTTCTGAAACCGCACATGCTCGAATGTCCATTTAGCGGCGTTGCCCGAGTCTTCGATTAAGTTGCCAGTACTGGCGGCCGTGGCGTAGATAATTGACTGTTGCTTGCCCGCGCCGCTCCATACGCAGGCAGCCGACGTAATGTTGTCGATCGAATATCTGCCGGGCGGAAAATAGCATCGCGCGAGAGAGGCAGCGGCCAGATTGGTAGCTGCTTGCACGGCCGCCGTTTGATTTGTAGCCTGCACGCCATCGGCACCGAAGTGCATCGGAGTGGTGTGGCCAATCTTACCTTGTGGCACCGCAAACGAACCGCCCGCCGAAATATCGAAGATGTGCTGCGTATCCGACGCGCGAAAGCCTCCGGAGAGCGTGACTACGATTCCGCTGGCAGGTTTGATCCTCGCCCCCTCTGCAAAGGACACCCTATTGGCAATCGTCAGATTTGACGCAATGTGGTACAGGCCCTTGGGTAACGTAATCTCGACTCCCGCCGCATCGGCCGCCGCAAACACAGCATGACTGTCCGCGCTGCCGTCGATGATGTCGTCAGGTGCCAGCCCACTGCCGCCGCCGCTGTCGGCGAAGTGGAGCAAGTTCACGGTCGGCGACTGAAGTTCACTGGCGATCTTGCGCTGTGTGGCGGCGGACTTGTTGCGCAGCGAGCCGTCAGAGCCAAAACCAGGAAAGATCGTCATCAGTGAAGGCATGTTTTCTACCGCTAGCAGGATAAATAGAACAACGATGATCCAAGCGCGTTTCATGCAAAAATCCTCCAGCCTTAGAGGATATCCGCTGTCCGAGTTTCCAGCTAAGAAGAGTACTTTTTCTTAACGAATTCGGTGATCTTGGGTAACTGGCCAGACCGTACGCCGCCGTGTTTGCCCAGCTGGGCGAGTGAGTGTGGCGTCAGGCCGAACTTGAGCCACAGCTTTTTCAGCGTAGGCAACGCTTTGTCTCGTTGCCGGACTAGAGGCGTTTCTTGCTGGTAACTCTTGTCGGTCTCAAAGGTCATGCGCCCCGGATCGGCGTCCAACCAGACGGACAAGCGGCGGTACTCTTGCCGTCACGCAGGGTCATGCGGGGGCATGCGGACACAGCAGTCTGCTTAATACAGAGTCAGGGCACAGAGGACACAGCCAATAGTGTCCGGCACGGCGTTTGAGTGTCCTTGGAGTGAGGGGGACCGGAGCAGCAAAATGCGAGCGCGGGTGAGTATCCATGCGAGGCACCGAGATAGGCGCAATTGCTGCAATGCTGGCATTGTTGCGGAGCGCGCAGCGTTAAATGCACAAGAGCATTTTTTGAGAATGCTCCCTGAACAGGTCTATTGAATTTTTGTAGCTCGCTCGTCTTCCTTGCGTTTGAGCTTGGCCAGATGCTCCATCAGTTCTTTTTCGCCAGCCAATCCACTGAAGTAATAGCAGAGCATTTCGAACGTTCGCTTAGACGGCTTGCGACCAGTCCATAGATTGATCAGCATGTACGCAATGATCGCGCAGTGGCACTGAATGGCAATGCCATTGGTCGGATCGTGCGTGAATATGTCGGCGGTGGAGCGATTGGCGAGCTATCGGAACAAATGGACGCGATGGAGCGAGAAGAGCGGCAACAACGGGCGGAAGCGATGCGCGAAGCGAAATCGCAGATGGAAAGCTACGATGAGTTGCTCGCGCAATTTGAAACGGTAGCGGATAACATCGGTCGCGGACTGCTGATCGTTGCCGGGTATCACCAACACAATCGAAGCGAATGGAGAAAACGAAGTGAACAAGCCTGAATCACAAGAAGCCTAAAAGGGAATAAGTCTGGTTGATTTAGTACGCAGGGCGAACGGGGGAGATAAGGAATCGCTGTCGGTCTTGCGTAAAGCCTTGGATAGTGACTATGCCGGATCGCTTATGGAGATTGCAGGAAACATTGCGGACAAGTTGGAAGAATCGACGTTGAATGCGATGCTCGGCGACCAACATGAAGGAACTCGGCTGGTTCTCTTGAAGAAGCTGAACCAAATGCGGGCGGAACTCGGCTGGAATGCGTTGCAAAAACTCGAAAGAATCCTGATTGAACGAGTCTGTCAAACCTGGTTGTATCTCCACTGGCTGGAATTGGCCGACACGCACTCGAAGAATCGCCCTACCGAATTGGTGAAACATGAAGCCGAAAGATTTGAACGGGCTGAACGTCGGCACTTGCGAGCCGTCAAGATGCTGGCAACAGTTCGCAAGATGGCTCTGCCACTGCGGATTGAATTGAAAGCCGAATTGACGGAATCGAAATCACCCGCAAATGGCCTGCGAGGTCGATTCGATCTGGTGAGCTCAAACAACTAGGCAGCCCACCCTTGAGCATCGCCATAGGCTTCCACGCTTCCACCATCACCATTTGAAAAGCTGGATACTCAGGCAACCTCTAGCTCAGGGAGATGTCTATCAATATCTTCAGCGAAAGCGATCACGTCATTGGGTTGATCCAATACTTCGCCTCCTTTTACTCGTACTGTTTCCTTAATGTTTTGAAGTTCCTCCTGCATGATCAAATAGTCCTCGTCTGTTTGCTCACTGAACTTGGCAGCTAGTTGGTCAGCGATGAGGCAATAACGCGGTGGTCTTCCTGTCGGGGATGGACTTGTCAGAAAAGCCGCTAGGAAACTCCCTGCACCACTCGAGAGCTTTTGAATTTCATCAGCGGTTAGTCCAACGGAATTTCCAACTTCAATCTTGTCGATCACCAGGTCCTGCCCATTCAATACCTGCCGGAACGCATTCCAATGCCTGTTGCCCGAATCGCTAGGAATGGCAATATACGGGTGTTTCTTCATGCCACGTTTTCGAAATTCTTTTTCTTCTTCAAATTGACGAAAGTAAGAAGTAGGTCGTTCCGGTTGCTTCTTCTTGGTTTCGGCCGGAGCTACAAGTCGATCGTAGATTGACTCCAACGCCTCTTCGAATGATATCTGCTCTCGAATGTCCTGAATCAAGGGGCGAGTGATCGTAATCGTGTTTTCGCACAGGCTGCCAAGGTGCCTAATGAAGTCAGGGGAGTCCTTAGGCGGTTGAAATAGTGGTACTGCAGGACCACTGATTTCTAGCTCGAAGAACTTACGCCATTTCTGGTAGATCTGAGTGTCAATGTCTTTGCGTTTCGCCACATGCGGACTCAATTTGAAAGCAATTTTGCCTCCACCCTGGACAACCACGCCGATGTTGATCGGTTCCATTCTTTCGGCGTTTGGTACAAAACGAATCAGTGCGTAATGGAAGATGCTCATGATTGGCCTCCGTTTAGGCCAGTAAATAGATCGAGGTTATTCTTGATTTGGTCAAAAAGGTAGCAAGGGCGTTGTTTCAGAAAGCGTCTTAATCGCTTTCGTTCCTCCCCATCAGGCGGCACGATCGATTCGGGGATTCGCCGCACGGCCGTCTCAATTATATACTCGGGAATCTGTCGCAGTCGCTCACACCATTTTTCGACGAGAGACCAATCGGTGAGTAGCTGAAAGTAGTAGTCCTGCGGATTCTCCCGCTGTTTGTCGAACATCTGACGAATATCGGATTCGACCGCGTCGAGCCTTTCAATGCCAGCATTGATACCGACATGCTCCCGATTTCGGTAGAAAAGCGCATTTCCAAAGTCGAATAGGACGAGTCTTCCTGATTCATCAAAGGCGATATTTCTACGTTGCGGGCCGAAAGCTCGGTCGGTGTTTGCCAAGTACAAATCGAGAATGATGGCACCATGCACCACATCGGAGTTCAAGCTGACCAATTCTTGTACACGTGCAGAACTCATCGGAGGTCCATCTTGCCTGCTCGCAGCATGCTTGAACCAAAGCACCATTGCAAACGGTTCTGGGGCGAGAACAGTTGGCAGGACCGTTGGGACTTCGAAGCCAAGCAACATCGCGATGAAGTTTGACACAACTTCATTGGCAACGGTGAATGGAAATCTAGGATTGGGAGCTTTTCCGATGAACTCGAAACGGAACTTACGTTTTGCACCCGAGGCCCCATCCAACTCGTCCGCTGGCAGCTCTTCAATTCGGTATAGTTCAGCCTCAGACATCACGACACCTATTCGAGTTGGCGTATTGCGGACTTTTTATCGATTCGTTCGACGTGATGCTCTCGCGGCGCTTTCGATCATTTCGTATTTGTCCCTCGCTGACGCTTGGGTTTGGATGATCGGCGGGAGGGTTTCGTGGATGATTCGGAGGCGCGTTCGGCTTGGATGCGTTCCAAGAGTACTGCGGGCAGCCCATTTGCGAATAGTGTTTTGGGCCACGCCGAGGTATTCCGCTGCTGCGGCTGTGTGCAGGTATTCGGTCAGTTTCGACATTATGGTTGTACTCTCCAGCTTGCGATACTCTTCAGAGCAAGGGCAAACAGTCTAGCAAACCTGCAGGGGTGCGATATGCGGGCCAGAAGTGGAAATGGTGGACACAAGCAGATTAGGCGGGTGGGGCAAATGGGTTTTCAATCTTTCTAGGTAGCTTCGATTCACAGCGTTCCACGGATCCTATTAATTCTCACGCGTCCAGCGCCACGTCTCTTCGAAAATCCCTCGTCGGCAGTTCATTGTTAGTTGCCATTTGTCCTTCCGATGGCAACTCGACGTCTTATGATCCAGCCTCCCACGATCGGCAGTTCGAATGAACTTGCCATTCTGTCAGTTCTTCCACATCGAGCCATAGAACGCAACTGGATCTACATGATTTGAGCTAGCTGACCGGTCGACTCACTCTTATGCAACTCGATCCAGTCTACAGCTCTCCTCCTACCGTACCCTCCGTAAGAGTTCGTAGCTCCCCACCGCCACCTGCTGTGTCCCCGTTCCTTTGGATCGACGCCCGAGGACGCACCGGATATCTTGCAGCGAGTAGGCCTGACGAGCACCAGCTGGTTGGACGTGGTCA
>JAGQPR010000215.1 GCA_020426625.1 Planctomycetales bacterium | reverse complement strand
TTTTTGCTGCGCGGCGTTGTTAACTAACCTGGGGTTGAGAGAGGCAGATGAAGAATGCCCAAGTTATTTTTCCCCAGATCCTTAGGGCCGCAGGCTCGGCACAACCCTTGCCGTGGAGTCGATAGGCCAAGGTGCAGTTCCTTTGGAAGTTTCCGGCCCGAAGGTGCCGACACAACTCTCGGCAAGCATGCTCTTGATTGAAAAGCGACTGCTTCATCAGAAATGCCCTATGGTTTCGGCGTCGCAGGCTTTGAACAATCTAGTTCACTTGGCGCGCGGCCGTAAAGTCAATCGTAGCTAGCCACCAGCAACTGGAGCAACCAATAGAATTTGATCGGCATCGGTTAGCGGCTGGTTATCAGCCCATTCAGCAACTCCACGGCCATTGATGTACAAGTGCAAATGCGACTTGAGCTCGCCATCAACCGTTAGGATTTCATCGGCCAATTCAGTGCATTCCGACTGAATGGCACTTAGCAGTGAAGCAATCGAGCTGGCCTCAACATTGATCTCCGCGTTCCCCCGCGTGTGTCTCCGCAAGCTTGCGGGAATTCGAATACTTACCACTGGCTCATACCCATCATTAAAATTTTCAGCGAAATGATTGGTTAAATAGAGGTGAGCAACATGGGCAATTGTCCTTGCGCTGGTAGGGCAGCTTGGCAAAGCTCATGTCGCGCAGATCGTATTGAAGCAACTGGCCAATTAGTGGTCTCCCGAAACCGGCAATCAGCTTGATAGCCTCCATCGCTGCTAGGCAAGCAACTGAACCGGAGACAGCTCCAAAAACGGGAAACTGTCTCGTCCAGCCGGCTGGTGCTTCCGGAATCAGACAGCGCAGGCAGGGCCCGGTACCTGGGACGAAGCATGTCAGTTGGGCTTCCAATTCGTACATGGCGCACTCGACCATCGGCTTCTGTTGCAGAACTGCCTGGTCATTCATCGCGAATCGTTCGTCAAAAAGTGGTGCGCAGTCGACGATTAAATCGCACTGCTTGACGAGTGCTTCGACATTGGATTTATTGACGTTCTCGGGAACACCCACAATCTCCACGGACGGATTGAGATCGTGCAACCGTTTGACGGCCGACTGAATCCGTGGCTTTCCTAGCCAATCGTGAGTCATCAGCAGTTGGCGGTTCAAATCGCTTGGTTTGACATTACCAGCGTGCGCCAGTATCAGCTTGCCAATTCCAGCTGCAGCAAGTTGATAAGCAACCAAACCTCCCACGCCGCCAAGTCTTGAAACGAGCACCGACGCGTTTTTTAGCTTCCGTTGACCTTCCAGTCCAAACCCGGAGACCGGCAATTGCCACGCGTAACGGGCCTGTTCAAAATCACTCAGACTGTCGCTTGAGGCCTCCATTGGACATGTCCCTATAGTTCATCACGCTTGCGACGGCAGCCGAATTCCGCTAAAGCCCCCCGTCAACCTGCCTATCTAATGTCCGTGACCGATTCGGTTCCGAACGGCTACTTCGAGACGTCGCCATCGGAGAATTAAACATCCAAGTTTCGGACTTCCAAAGCGTGTTTTTCAATGAATTCCCGGCGAGGCTCGACTTTATCACCCATCAGTACGCGGAACATTTCATCGGCGGCAGCGGCATCTGTCAACGTGACTTTAACTAGGGTTCGATTCTCCCGGTTGAGCGTTGTCTCACGCAACTCCTCTGGATTCATTTCGCCCAATCCCTTGAATCGGGTAACTTGCATGCCCTTTTCGCCAGCCGACCGCACAGCGGATAGCAGTGTCCGCAAGTCCTCGATGCCCGACCTGCTCTCTTCGCGATGCAAATAGAATTTGGAATCGGTACTGCCGGTCCGATCCTCAGGAATCAGGTCGTGGATGGAAAATCCGAATGTGGCCAGTTGCTTGAGGACCGCGTTAATAGTTTTGACTTCATGCATTTCCACGAAATGGGCGAGCAGTTTTCCGTCCGCACCGTCAGATTCGTCGGCGGAGCCTGGGTCTTCTGACTTGTGTTCCAAAGTCAGGTTTTCGGAATCTATGAAGCTCTCCAAAGCATCCCGATTGTGGAACCAGTGCAGGTCATTGCCGACCGTCAACAGAAAAACAGGCAGCCGGTTGTCGGCATCCATGCGCTGCGAATGCGCCTTGAGCCCCACGCCGCGCCTTTCCAAAGCTACCAAGGCATCCTCCATCGAAGCCAAGCATTCGCAGAGCTGTCGCATTTTCTCGCCTTCGATCCGGCGATTTCCGTCGGCTTCCAACCAGCTGTCAGCCAAGCCTCGCTCGAGTAACTGAGTCTTCATTTCCTCTTCGGTTTGGACATAGTATCTCGACGATTTGCCTCGAACAACGCGAAACAGCGGAGGTTGAGCCAGGTACACGTGCCCACTGGCTACCAAGTGATACATTTGTCGATAGAAGAAACAAAGCAGCAGTGTGCGAATGTGGGAACCATCGACATCGGCGTCGGTCATGATGATGATCTTGTTGTACCGTCGCTTGGCCACATCCTGGTCCATACCGATGCCACAACCGATCGCTTGGATCATGCTCTGAACTTCTTCGTTGGCCAACACCTTATCTTCGCGACTCTTGTAAGCGTTGATGATTTTGCCGCGCAACGGCAGAATCGCTTGGAAATCGCGGTAGCGTCCTCCTTCAGCGCTGCCGCCAGCCGAATCACCTTCGACCAAATAGACTTCGCATTCTTCCATTTTGTTGCTAATGCAATCGCGCAGCTTGCCGGGCAAACCACCGCCACTGAGTGCATCTTTACGTTTTCGCAACAGGTCCTTGGCTTTTCTGGCTGCCTCGCGGGCTTCGCACGCCAGCAACCCCTTCTTGACGATGGCCTTGGCGCTCTTGGGATTCTCCTCCATATATTTCTGCAGGGCTTCTCCAACCGCCGCGTTGACGATTCCCTCTACTTCGCCATTGCCGAGCTTTGTTTTCGTCTGTCCTTCAAACTGTGGATGCGGGACTCGCACACTGATCACGGCGGTCAAGCCTTCGCGAAAATCGTCCCCGGTAGGTGCCAGATCTTTGAATAGGTTTTCCTTCTTGCCGTAGTTGTTCAGTGTGCGGGTAAGCGCTGAACGAAAGCCGGACACATGAGTCCCACCCTCGATCGTATGGATATTGTTCACGTAAGATTGGACGTTTTCCGTATACTCAGTGGAGTACTGCAGAGCCATTTGCAGACTGATTCCATCGCGCGCGTCTTCAACCAGCAGCACATCAGGATGGATGGCGTCGCTGGCCCGGTTCAGGTGTTCGACAAATTCGACGATACCGCGCTCGTAGAAAAATTCGTCACCCTCATTGATACGCTCGTCGAAGAATGAAATCCGCACGCCGCTGTTTAGAAATGCGAGTTCTTGCAGTCGTTTGTAGAGGGTATCGAAATTGAACTTCGTATTCTGAAAGATTGTGCCATCTGGCTTGAAGGTAGTCTTGGTACCAACTTTTTTGGTGGCGTGCCCTTTAACCACGGGACCGGTGGCCACACCCCGCTCGTAGCCCTGAGTCCAAGCGTGCCCCTGCCGACAAACCTCGACTTCGCACCATTGCGACAAGAAGTTGACGACGGTAACGCCAACACCATGCAATCCACCCGAGGTTTCGTAGGCTTTCTTCTCAAATTTTCCGCCAAACTTGAGCACGGTCATCACCCCCTCCAGCGTGCTCACCTCGCGATCCATCTCCTCGCTCAATTGTTGGTGTTTGGTCACAGGAATACCCCGGCCATCGTCCTCGACAGTGACCGAGCCATCGGAATTGATGCGGACCGATACGCTCTTTGCGTACCCTGCCATCACTTCGTCGATCGAATTATCGACGACTTCGTATACCAGATGGTGCAAGCCTTTGAGCGTCGTATCGCCGATGTACATACTCGGACGCTCGCGTACATGCTCCATGTCGCTCAAGTGTTTGAGATCTTCCGAATTGTAATTCGATTTATCAATCGTGATTTCATCGTCAGCTGGCTCTGCGGCGTCGCTCATCCGTTCTCTCTGAGTTGTTGCTCAGTCCTTGAAGTCATTGCTGGATCAGAATAGTGGGAAACTGGCAATCCTGTCAAAACTGCAGCTTGCCAGACAAATTGGGCAACTAGCAGCATTTCCCGGAATAACCGAGCAGTCATCGCAATTAAGCTTCCACGCAGAAGTTTTTCCGCGTAACTAGCCGCTTTGGCGTTGGCCACGGTTGCTAAGTACCAGAAAATTTGTGCGTTGGTGCTTACCGCCCCCGGCCTGTGTCTCAAAGCAGGAGCAGGCCCCCCATCTTCAAGCCCAGATTCTAGCACTGATTCCGGTTTTTGGCTGTCCCAAATCGACCCCAACCAGCGCTTATTTTTGCCTCGAAAACCTGTCTTTTGATCGCTCGGTTCGACTCCGAGGTGCCCGATCTAAACGGGAATGGTAACAGTCGAGGGCTGGTTGCCCCCGTTAATTGATACTGGCGGCTGATAACGGTGAGTGATGCGAGCTTACGGCGAGCGAAACGGAACCCCAGGGCGGAAATCCCGGAAATCCGCGGTGAGGGCTTATGTCTCCAACACGCTTGTCTTTATCCGAACCGCAACACCCGTCCGGCTCGAAACTTTAGTAGGCCTCGCCTTGGTCCACGTTCGCTGATGTGCTGCGCTGAGGTGCTGTGTCCGCGTTGTCTGTTCCAAACTTTGTAAGAGCCCGGGTTGATCTAAGCCCAATGCCTTTGCCATGTGGATTTCTGTTTCGTGTATTTTGTGTGTTTCGTGGTAGGATTCCAAGCAGCAGCGAAAATTCTGCACCACGAAATACACGAATTACACGAAAGATAGGAATGGGCGGCCCAACACGAAGGCATGCAGTACTGCATTCGAGTCTTCCTGGCGAAAGATATTCCTGGATAGTCCTCCAGAACGCACGGCAAAGTCAGCGGGTTGCCAGTTCCGCTTCCCGGCGCAGAGTGGCATGGATCATTAGCGTGTAGAAGAAAGAAAGTTTACCGGCTCGCTGCTCTACACGGTCGTTGGCTTGCTTCAACTTACGGAGTGCAGCATCCGTATTGCCCACGACGCGTTGGTTAGCCAGGCGTGTGATTTGGATATCTGGGAAACGGAATACTGCCACGTGATGGATTCGCCCGACGCGATCGTCGACTGGATTGCTAGCACTGGCTTGCGTCCGTTCCTGGAAGCACTTGAGAGTGATCAACAGCGAGTGGAATTTGTCAATGTGCTGGTCAGTCGGACCCGCGAATGCTATGCATTGCGTGCTGATGGAAAAGTCCTTTTCCCATTCCGCCGCACGTTCGTAATTGCCTATCGGAAGATAACCCCTGAGTAATCCAATTTGGTACTATCCTCATGTTCCTCGCCCAAGCAAATATTGCGTACTTTCGCTGGTCGCTCGAAGATGTGCGGATGGCAGAATTCGTGCAGCAGATCGCACCCGTCAATGAAATTGCCGAAAAATCAGACGGTTTTGTGTGGCGGTTTACCGAGTCGTATTCTCCGCGCGACATCGGGCCACCCTGGAATCATCCGCTTTTGTTCTTCAATATGTCTGTTTGGCGCGACATGGAAAGCTTGAAAAAATTCGTGAAATCTCCGCAGCATGATCTAATAATGAGAAATCGACATAAGTGGCTGTTTCCCGTGTCTCCTCGATCGTCAGCCCAGTGGTGGATCGACGAAGCCCGATTACCAACTGTTGACGAGGCGATCGCCGCCATTTCGCGATCATCTGACTGAAGGGAAATCAAGACCACCTAAGCTGCTGAGTAATGAAAGAAACCGATGCAACTGGTGGTGGAATGGTTAATTACGTTACTCGGCAGTAGCATTCGCCGAGGAGTGTCCATAAAAGGAAAGCAGTTCATGCGAAATCTGATCGTCATTCTTATCGCTCTGTTCACCGGCAGCCTACAGGCGCAGTCAGAGTTTCTCGATTCGAACGCCGCGGCCATTAACGCGTTCTTGCACGAGCACTTCGACAGTAACAATTCTAGTATGGTGATCGGGCTTGTCGACGAACACGGCACGCGCGTCTTCAGTGCCGGTCGCCTAGACAACGTGACAAGTAAGAGTGTCGATGGTGATACGGTTTTCGAAATGGGCTCGATCACCAAAGTGTTTACGTCCTTGCTGCTGCTCGATGCCGTGCGCCGTGGCGAGATGAAATTGGACGATCCAGTGGAAAAGTACATGCCTGGAGGTGTGACAATCCCAACTTTTCGCGGGAAGGAAATCACGCTACTGAATTTGGCGGTACAAGATTCGGGAATCCCGTGGCACCCACCTGGTCATGAAGAATTCCTGCGGCCTGAGTCGGGTGAGCCGGATTTGGAGGGGTTCAAGAAGGCAGCCAACGCGTACACTGTCGAGATGCTGTATCAGTTCCTGTCGTCGCACGAGTTGGAGCAAGAACCTGGAGTGAGCTTTCAGTACTCGAATGTTGGTATGGCACTCTTGGGGCACGCGATTGAACGAGCTAGTGGAACTGACTACGAATCGCTGGTCGTCGATCGCATTTGCCGCCCGCTAGGAATGAAGGATACGTGTTTTACGCCTTCAGGCGAACAGAAGTCTCGGCTCGCTCACGGGCACTTGGCAGATGGAACGAAAACAGATTTCTGGAGTTTTCAAGCAATGAAACCGGCAGGCGGCCAGCTGACCACAGCCAATGACATGCTAAAATTCCTGTCCGCGAATTTGGGACTGAGCGAAACTCCGTTGACGCCGCTGATGAGGCAAACACACCTCGTGCGTCATTCGGGTTCGCAGCAATTCGGGCAGACGGCGATGCCCTGGTTTGACAATGGCGTCTACATCCCACCGGGGTCGAATCTGTTGGGCCATTCTGGCGGCGGGGCGGGAAACCTTGCGTTTGTGGCGATTGACACAACCAATCGGCGCGGTGTCGTTGTGCTGACAAACCAGATGAATACCTATCCCAACCCAGTCGGCTGGACATTGATTCAAAGGATGCCATTCACGCCATCCAACACCACGCTGGCCGTGCGCGAAGTCGTGGGACTAGGAATTGGCTTGAAGAAGGATACCCCGACAGATCGACTGACGATTACAAAGGTCTTTCCGCATTCTCCAGCTGGAGAAGCAGGGCTCTCGATCGGAACAGAAGTCACTCAAATCGACGACACGTCAGTTGAGTCAAGGGATCTTTCGGCATGCATGCGATTATTGTCAGGCGAGATCAACACGTCTGTGCGATTGTATGTGCGGGACGACAACGGTGTCGAACGAGTCTTAGAACTGGCCCGCCGCCCATTCTTGACGAATGGCTGATACCAGATTTCCAACGGCATGACCGGCCAGATTGATGGTGATTTCCGCGAATATAGCAAGTCACTCAAGCTTCGCTCTCGCGAATACTGACGAAGAATCTCTGCGACACGCCCATTCTATTGGTTTCCAAACTTGCGTTGAATCGAGTGTTATAAAATGACCATAGGCAATCTGACCGCAATAGATGTGACTGTCGACGTTTTGAGGAATGCAGAATTGGTGTTTGACCACTGCCTCGAAAAGATCAGTCACTGTCTCAATCAATTGGCAGATGAGCAAGTTTGGTGGCGGCCACATGAAGAGCAAAACAGCATCGGCAATCTGTTGCTTCATCTGACCGGCAATGTCCAGCAATGGATCGTTGCCGGACTGGGAAGCGTAACGGACGTTCGCGATCGCCCCAGCGAGTTTTCCACGCGTGGGCCGATCTCCTCGGACGAGCTTCAGAAAGATTTGCGCAAGACGGTCGAACAAGCCAAGAATATTCTGCACTCTGCATCGCCCGAATCGATGGCTAAGACATACCGGATCCAAGGATTTGAGGTTTCCGGATGGTGCGCATTGTTCGATTGTATCCCACACTTCAAAGGTCACACTCAAGAGATCATCTGTTTGACGCGAATGCAATTGCGTCAGAACTATCAATTTCACTGGCAGCCTCAGACTCCCGAGCAGGGCGCACCAGTCGACCCGTGATCCAAGTAGTAAGTCGTAATTTCAACTTGCTGATTTTCAACCCTGTGTCCATTCAGGAACCCGGCCGCTGGCGCGTCGCGGCTCAATATGTGCATGAAGCTGGTACCTGTGAACGCGATCCTGCAAGTTCTGGGCCAGCCATAGCGTGCCTCCGATTCGTACAGACAATTTCGACGTTAGACGTAACTGGCGAGTCGCAAATCGGCTGACTCAGCCCAGCGCTGGATGATCTTTCGCTCTTTCTCCGTTGGCAGCCGATTTGCCTTTCCTCGAACTTGGCAGATCAGCCTGGCGTTGTTGCGGACTTCAATGGTGACTGCCTTTGTAAACCCTTCGCAGGACTGTATTTCCATCGTCCATATCGAGCAGTGTCCGCGGGCGCATGAGGAAGCGTAAGTTGCCACGCAGTGCTTCATCTGGCGGCCTTCAGACATCAAGGACTTGCTGCTCAGCAATTCGCGTATCGTCCAGCACTTATACGTTCCATTCTTCTGCGATCCTTCCACGAATTCGAACCCGTCGATACCGAAGGACTGCCACTGACGCACCTGCTGTCGATTGTCGTTAGCAAGCGTGCGATGCCACTCGTTGACTCGCCGCAGCAGAACTTCAGGCGTTCGACCCTTCATGGAAAAGTTCGGCTGAGCCGGTCCAGCCTCCACGCGGTGGCGGGGCGCAACGTAGATGTGTTCCGGTACGAATCGTTGAAAATGAATATAGTCAATAATCGGTCCGACGTGCGCCCGATCAAGAAGAGGATTTGAGACAAACCAACGAATTACAGTTGCCCAAAAGTCATGGTGCTCGAAACTCTCCGCCAGTCGAGTTCCAAAGATTGCGCGTGCGAGTCGCTCATCACCACCGAGCCCGACGACCTGCCCCCAGCGAAGTGCCTGATCGATGGTCACATCATGCGGAGCGTGCATGAAGTGATGGGCCATTTTTTTCGTCAACGAAAATGGCAGTTTACAATAGCGGATATTCTGCCCTCGACCGACATGCAGATACCAGCTCCGGCGCTCTGCGGCCTCCTTCGTTCGACCAGCGAACCACACTACATCGAAGAATAGCGGCATGTCATCATAAGTCACGAACAGATGTCGAAGCAAAGATGCAAACTGGCGTGATGCGCTGTGTGAGCGCGGCTTCCAATCTTCGACCGACCTCTGCCACGATGTTGGGTGTGCAGCAATCAGCGCAAGAGCTTCGACATATGTATTTCCCGGCATCTGTCCCAATGAGGCGACTGCGGGAGAGCCTTCGAAAAACTTGGCTCGACAACCGTTTAGGTGCGTCAACAGGCGTATCAGAGCACTACGATTGATCTGCCGCTCGTGTTTCGGTCCTTGATCATGCCGAAGAACTTGGCAGAGCCTTTTGAGGTAGGGGAGCGTGACCGCATCGTCGGTCAATTCTCCAGTGCAGACGGCGTGAAGAATGTCCGCCTGATTTCGTTTTTCACGCCTCTTGCGTTCAAAACTTTTTTGGGCGGCGTATTGCTGCGAGAAAAGCTTTTCTCGGCCACGCTGGTTGCAGTTTTTGTTGAGCTTTCGACTGAACCCGTGTCGGCCGCACCAATCCCGATAGTCCTCGACTGATGAAAGGCCCAGATCCACGATATGATTCAGCAGATCTCGATCCGAATCCTCGGTAAGAGCTTGTCTATTCTTTCTGCGCATGTTGTTCGTGAAAATAGCCTGAAGCGGGAAAGCGTCTAAGCCGCATGGTGGTATTCAGTTTCCAAGTCATCGCGATTTCCTGTTTATTTTGAAAGGGTAGGCGGTAATTGATGGACACATCTGGCCGGATTGGGTTCACGCACAGCTGCGAGCAGTTTTTCTAAACTGACAAGCCGCAAGCGCGAGGGTAAGTTTCCGGCCCCTTTCAGGGGCTTCCCTTAAGTCACTGGCTCTGCCGGTGGTACAAACGTTGAATTGGCTAGGTCCAATATTTCGAATTTCTTGTAAAACCTTATCAGTGTGTTTCCGACGCAATTGGTCAAAGCGAAATGAGAGTTTGGTTCAATGCGACATGGATCCAAAATTGATCCACACAATCGATTCGAAGCAATCCGACGGGAATCCGATCTGGAGCACTTGGAGTGGGACCAAGAGTTTCTGCGTGAGATTTCCAATCGAAAGATTGAGTACATTGACGATGCGTCGCAGAGTATTGTTGCGGAAAACACTTCTCCTGACATTCCGTTTCGCTACAGCGTTAACCCCTACCGTGGATGCGTCCATGCGTGCGCGTACTGCTACGCGCGTCCGGGACATGAATACTTGGGGTTCAACGCGGGTCTCGACTTTGAGACGAAAATTGTTGTTAAACGTGACGCCCCAAAGTTGCTTCGCAGGTTTCTGTCGAAAAAGGATTGGAAGCCTGAAGCAATTACATTCTCAGGAGTCACTGACTGCTACCAACCTGCCGAGCGGGAGTTCAAGCTCACCCGGCAGTGTCTTGAAGTCGCCTTGGAGTGCCGCCAACCGGTAAGCATCATCACCAAGAACGCATTAGTTCTTCGCGATCTGGAGATAATCACCCAGCTCGCCAGCGATAACCTTGTTCATGTCTACCTTTCGATCACCAGCCTAGATTCGGAACTTGCCCGCGACATGGAGCCGCGAACCAGCGTTCCAGCAGCCCGCCTGCGTGCCGTCAGAGAGTTATCACAGTCGGGAGTACCAGTTGGCGTCATGACCGCTCCGATCATTCCCGGCCTCAATGACTCCGAAATCCCACAACTTCTCGAGGCTGCAAAGGAGGCTGGGGCAGTCACCGCGAACTACATCATGCTAAGACTACCCTTGACCGTCGAGCCCGTCTTCATCGAGTGGCTCAGGCGTGTTCACTCCGGTCGAGTGGAGAAAGTGTTGGGGCGGATTCGGGAAGCGCGAGGTGGCAAATTGAACAGTTCAGCATGGGGAGAACGCATGGTGGGCAGTGGAGTGGTTGCGGAGCAAATTCGAAGCACGTTCCGAGTCTTCCGCCACAAGTACGGTTTGAATCGTGAAATGCCCGCCTACAATTGTGATCTGTTTCGACCTCCTCTACCCGATTCTGGACAATTGCCGCTCTTCTAAGCTAAGCTCACACCAAAATAATCTCACTTCAGGCGTACCAGTTTGCCTTTCCTCTTCACGATATTCTTATAATCCCATTGAATCTCTGTCGACTTTGCCAACCAACGTTTGACGTCGCGCTGTTTGACCTCGTGAACTGCAGTGTAGGTGATCGATGCATCCTTGAATTTACCGGTTCCCGGCTTCAAGGCTTCCTCATCAAATGAGGCACCACTCCAAAACATGAGCCTCAATCCGGCCTTGATTGTGCTATAGCCTACCGTTGGGTTGCCGTCGAGGAACCAAACGGGATGGCGGTGCCATATCTTGCATTCAGCCTCGGGCAGATGCTTGTCAATCAGAGAAGCGAGCAGGCGGCAAATGTCTTGATACACTTCCTCTTGCCTCTCGTTGTATGTCTCGATATCAACATGTATCAAAGCATGGTCTCCATTTGATCAACTCGTAACAGGCTACACAAAATCCAGCGAGGAACTAAATTCTTCCTTGAAAACCTGCATGCTTCTCTCAGGCTTGGAAAGGTCGTCGCATTTTCGGTAAACAGTAGGACGAACCGCTCTTCATCCTGAATGACAGCGACTCCAAGGCGACAAACGCGATTCAGATGCCGTGCGATGGTCAGCCCTCGGCGAATGAATCTCTCTGCTACTTCAAGTGGCGTTCGAACAATTCGAAGATTCTGCGGTATTCGTCATACCAACTGGATGGTTCACGAAAGCCATGAGCTTCGATCGGATAGATGGCGACCTCCCAGTTGGTCTTCTTCAGCTCGATCAGTCGTTGAGCCAGACGGGCTGTATCCTTGAAGAACACGTTGTCGTCGACCATACCGTGGCAGATTAACAATGGATCTTCCAGCCCCGCAGCCCATTCGATGGGAGAGCTGCGTTGGTAGGCTTCAGGGTCGATGCTCGGCGTATTTAGGATGTTGGATGTATAGCCATGATTGTAGTGCGCCCAGTCGGTTACCGGCCGCAGGGCAGCTCCACAAGCGAAAACGCCGGGGCGGCGGAACAACCCCATCATTGTGAGAAAACCGCCATAGGATCCGCCGTAAATCCCCACTCGATCCCTGGCAACTCCATACTGCTGGTTGAGCCAGAGTAGACCATCTTCCAAGTCTTCGACTTCGGGATGTCCCATTTGGCGATAAATGGCCGTTCGCCAATCGCGTCCATAACCGGCCGAACCGCGATAATCCATGTCCAAGACGACGTAGCCGTGGTGCGCTAGCAAACTGTGAAACATGAATTCACGAAAGTAACTGGACCAGCCTTGGTGGGCATTTTGCAGATAGCCCGCTCCATGAATGAATATAACCGCGGGATGTTCTACCGTTGGAGCATGGCCGGGTGGTAGGTACAGTCTAGCGTGAATTGAGTGACCTGCCCGCGAGGGAATCGTTACGAAATCAGGTGCAACCCAAGGTAATTGCAAGAACTCTGCACTGACAGTTTGTGTAACCTGCCGTGCAGCTTGGGTACCGGCCAGTGGTTGAATCCACAATTCGGGTGGGTGAAGCGCGGAGCTGTGAGTGATCAACAAGTTGTTCTGGTCTATGGGCAACGAGTAATCGTTGACGCCTCCCAGTGCAGTGAGCTGTGCTACTTCGCCACTGGATACTTCCACTCGAAAGATTTCGTAGATGCCCGGGTGAGTCGAATTCGCTTTGTAGTAAAGGAATTTGCCATCGGCCGATGCTTCAACATTCCGCACAACATAGTTACCCCGCGTCAACTGCCGCATACTTTTCGACGGAATGTGATAAACGTAGAGATGTGCATAGCCGTCTTCTTCGCTCGTGTAATAGACCGATTGCTGGTTGGGCAA
>JAGQPR010000214.1 GCA_020426625.1 Planctomycetales bacterium | reverse complement strand
GTCCGGTGAGATATCAACAGGTTCGAAGTCTGTGGCGTTTCCACTGCTCGCTTCAATGACGGAAAAAGTTCTTGCGGGTAGCGCGTTCTGAGCATCGTCGTCGGCCAAAATCAAGGATGGTTGACAATCTTCAACCATGAACGACAACCGGTTCTCCGGAAAAGTTCGATCTAGCGGGACGTAAGCTGCGCCGACTTTCAGAATACCTAAGATCGATGCGATGAATCTGGGATGTCGATCTTGATAGAGTCCAACACGCATACCTGGTGCAATGGACTGGCCCTGTAGCCAATTTGCAATCACGTCCGAGCGAGTATCCAATTCGCGATAACTCACGTTGTCGTCGACAAATCTCAGAGCTGGCTCGTTCGGATACTCAGACACGACCTGCTGGAACTGCTGCACGAGCGTCTTGCAATGCGACTGATTGGTTGACGAGATCACTTTGGACATGGAATTATGTTTCCTTCAATACCCGAAACGGAATGAGTCGGTAGAACCGATGTTGCCGTCCGATCTCGAATGATTTGTGTTGAATACACCGAGTTCGATATGTTCTCTCAGTCAGCCCAATCCGATTCATCCCAGTCCGTACCATCCCAAGTCGAGTGCTCCGACTCGGAAGTGACCAACTGAGAGATACGCTGATTCGGCGACTCGATGATTCTTCTGGCGAGTCCCTCCAACTGACGAACAAGCTCCCGCATGGTCTCGAGCGTGTACTTGGAACCATTGAAAATCAACTTGCCAAGAATCTCTCCGTTGCTGCTGCGATGAAGCGAAATGTCCATATCAAACTTCACCGTTGACGGAGTTGCATCCAGTGGATCAATCACCAGACCATCAGACTGGAATTGGGTATGCGGGAGTTCGTGAAAGGCAAACATCATCTGTCCATCGGTGCTGAGCTTGGTTTCTCGCGCAACTCGATCGTAGGGTACATCGATATGATTCATTGCTTCCGTGACCGTTGTCCGTACGCTGTTCAGAACCTCTTGGAATTGAGGATCTCTCCCGATGGTTGTTCTGAGCACCACGGTATTGACGAAGTAACCAATCATGGACTCGGTCTCCGGCCACGGTCGATTGCTGATTCCAGAAAACAAAGCCACGTCTTGAACGCCGGAGTAGCGTGCCATCAAAATTTTGACCGTGGACAACAACGTAACAAACAACGTGCAGTTTTGGCTTTTGCCAACTGATTCCAAGTCTCCGACCAATTGCGAATCCAACTTGAATCGGACGGCGTTTGCAATCGCGGGCCCTTGACCGATTCGTTCTGCTGGCGGGAGAGGGGATCGGGGAGGCGGTAAGAGTTGTTTTCGCCAATAGCGAAATTGCTCCTCGATGACGCCCTCCGTCACACTCTGTCGCTGCCACGCGGCGTAGTCGAAATAGTCAAAACCGCTCGACTCTTTAGCGCTTGAGATACGGGTGGCCGTGGATTCCCTGGATTGTGCCGCCGAATCGATTCGACGATAGGCGTGAATCAGATCACGCATCATGATCATCAATGACCACCCGTCGCTAATGATATGATGCATGGAAAAAACGAGGACGTGCCGTTGTTCGGAAATCCTACCGCAATGCACACGAATAAGAGGGGCCTTATCCAACTGGAATGGTTGATTGACCATCTTGGAGATCCACTCGAGCAGAGCCCCTTCGTCCAGATCTTGAATCGGATGCAGGAAAATCCGGAATTGTTCAGGCACAGAATCGTCGAGCCAAGCCTGCCAGGAACCACCGTTCTCGCGAAATGCTGCTCTGAGACACTGGTGACGGCCAAGCAGTTCGTGACAGGCCCCTTCGAGAGCAGCCAGGTTGAGTTCCCCGCTTACGTTCCAAACGCTGGGGATATTGTAGGTCGAATCACCACCAGCCAAGTTGTGTAGCAAAGCCATATGCTGCTGCCCGTGCGAGACTTGCAACGGCTGATTTCGATCGACCAGCTGGAGCGCAGTGCTTCCCCGTCTGGGTCTGGTTTTGATCGACTCGCAAAGCCTTCGTATCGTGGAGTACTCGAAGAGCGTTGCCAGTTCCAGCTCAATTTCAAACCGCTCACGAATTCTCACGATGACCTGAAACGCATTCAGCGAAGTTCCACCGACTTCGAAGAAATCGTCGTCCATTCCCAGCTGTTCCGCCCCGAGCACCTCACACCAAATATCGGCCACTGCCAGCGTCGTTTCATCCAACTCTGTCGGGTCCTGGGACCTCGTACTCGAAAGTTCAACTGCTGATTCAGCAAGCGCTCGTAAGTCCAACTTTCCATTCGCGGTCAAAGGCACTTTCGAAATACGGAACCATCGACTCGGGAGCATATAGCTTGGCAAGTGAACTGCGATCAAATCCTTGAGTCGCGGCAAGCTGCCCGCCGTGATTTCAGAGTTTTCTGCGGGCACGAGATAGGCAACAATCTGGTCCTGACCTTGAATGCTCTGCAGTTTCACTAGAGCATCATCAATAAGATCCATATCACGAATTCGGGCTTCGATCTCGCCCAATTCGATTCGATGTCCGCGCAGTTTGATCTGCCGATCGGAGCGTCCCAGATACTCCAAATGGCCTTCGGCGGTTTGATATGCCAGGTCGCCACTGCGATACATTCGTTCGCCAGGGCACCCCCAAGGATTGGGTAAGAACCTTTCTGCAGTCAGCTGAGGCCTTCCAAAATAACCCAACGCGACTCCCGACCCAAAGACGTACATTTCCGACACGACACCAATAGGACACGGTTGAAGGTAGTTGTCCAACAGCTGAATCCCGACGTTTGGCAGAGGCTCTCCAATTGGTGAGTGTCCTGTAACGATTGAGTCCACCTGAAGCATGTTCCAGGTTACGTGAACCGTTGTTTCCGTTATGCCATACATGTTCACAAAACGCGGCCCAGATTGATGGTAACGTTGAAGCCACGGCAAAAGTCTTTGAACGTCAAGCGCTTCGCCACCAAAGATCACCCAGCGTAGCCCGCTGAGAAAGGAATCCTCCGCGTCTAGCGCAGAATTGAGCTGGTGGAATGCGGAGGGGGTTTGGTTCAACACCGTAACGCCCTCGCGCTCAAGCAAACGACCGAATGCCTCCGGGTCTCGCCGAATCATATACGGGACCACCACTAACTGGCCGCCAGTCGCAAGGGCGCCCCAGATCTCCCAGACCGAGAAGTCGAAAGCGATCGAGTGGAACAATGTCCAGACATCGGTATCATCAAACGCGAATCGGCCTTCGGACTGCGTAATCAACCGCGCGATATTGGCGTGCGTCACACAAACCGCCTTGGGAACTCCTGTCGACCCTGAGGTCATGATCGCATAGCAAAGATCACTCGCAGCCGAACGAGAGGGCGGAGCTTCCGGGCATGGTTGGATCGAAGCTATCGCAAGGTTTTTGCAGGGTCCATCTTCTGTGTCGTTTCCATAAGACTCGGAGATGCAGACGCGGACATTCAGCTCAAGCAGCAAATCGTCTCGACGCGCAGGATGTGTCGTAGCGTCGATAGGCAGGTAGGCTGCCCCAGCTTTTAGGATACCTATTACCGCGACGACCAACGCCTCCGAAACAGGCAGGTAGATCGCCACAAAATCATTTCTTCCTACACCAAGCTTATGTAGCTGCCAGGCAAGACCATTGGCAAGCTCATCGACTTGTTTGTAAGTCAAAGCGGTTTTACCAAATTTCACCGCTATCTTGTCCGGGGCCCGTCTGGCATGTTCCTCAAATCTTTGAGGCACCAGCCGGAAATCTGCTTGGCAGACTGCGTTGATGCCAGGCATCGTAGTTGAGACTTGTGCCTCAGGTAGCCCCCAACTGCATTCACCGAGAGGCTGGTTCGGTGATCTTAAAAGCTCCGAAAGAAAATGTTCATACAGTCGTGCCCAGCGTTGGACAGATTCGGGACTGAATTTCGATGCATCGTATTCCCAACGTAGATCGAAAGTCGCGTCGCCAGGCGCAAGCGACAGCGTTAAATCAAATTTGGTTCTGGGCAAGTCAAACGGTTCCACTGCGATGTCCAATTCGCTGATCGTCTGTTCGGCCGCAGGGGTGTTCTGCATCACGAAGGCAACATTGAACAGCGGATTCAGGCCAGAAGTGCGATGGGACTCGAGGTGCTGAACCAGTAACTCAAAAGGCAGTTCTTGATGCACCAAGGCATCGATGGTTCGCCGCCTTACTTCTTTCACATGGTCTTGAAAGGAACTGCTGGAATTGACACTCGCCGGTAACACAACTGTGTTAACAAAACAGCCAATCAAATTGTCCAACAGGTGGCTTGAGCGCCCCGCCACAGGGATCCCAATGGTAAACTCGCTTTGTGCAGTTAGTCTTGCCAACAAGAACTGAAAAGTCGACAACAGCACGACGAACTCGGAAACCTGATTGTCCTTAGCAAACGCTCTCACATGATCTACTAAATCCTTCGGAAGGCCACTGTGCATCACACTCCCTTCGATGCGGGCGCGTGCACAACTATGATCCCTGGGCAAGGCGACGCAAGTAGGCACACCGGCCAGGAACGATCTCCAGAATCTCACCAATCTTACGGTTCGATCTTCGTTCAAATGCCGGCGTTGCCACGCAGAATAATCTGCGTACTGAATGGCAAGCGGTGCTTCGGCAGTGTCCTGTAACTCAATCGTGCTCTGCGCTTGGTACGCGACCGCAATTTCCCTTGCGAGAATTCCGGCTGACCATCCATCAAAGATTAGGTGATGGATGCAAAATAACAACTGATGTGAATCTTCGTTTTCGCATCCCAACGCGACTCGGAACAATGGGGCCTTTGCCAAGTCAAAGGGTTTCGTGCCAAAGTCCTCAAGGTTTTCGTATCGCGTGTTCTCGCGTGGAATCGAATGGAACTCCACCTCCACTTGATCAGAAGCCAGTTGCTTGAGCTCGCCGGCTTCCATTCGAAATGAGGTGCGCAGTGCGTCATGCCGCATGACAACGACGTCGAGAGCGCGTTTGAGTCGTTGAGCATCGAGTGGGCCAACGATTCTCAACGCAAAGGTAATATGGTAGTTTCCTGCTTGTGTATCAAGTTGTTCTAGCACCCATAAACGTTGTTGCGAAAACGATGCGGGCGACGCTCCACGTGATTCTGATGGAACGATGGCCAGTGTTTCGTCTTCCACTAGATCTTCGATGGCTCTGCAAAAATCGCACAACCGAGGAAAATCGAACAGCATCCGAATCTCGATTTTGCGATTCAATAGCTGACATAGCATGGACGTCGCTCGAGCCGCGATCAGGGAGTGGCCCCCTAGTTGAAAAAAATGATCATGACGGCTCACCGCTGGAATATTCAGTACAGTGGACCAAACTTCAGCCACGGCGTTTTCACTCGGTCCAATCGGTGCTTCGAAAGCTATATCGATTGCCGTTGGTGGTGCGGACAGTGCCTTCCTGTCGATCTTGCCGCTCGCATTTCGCGGCAGCTGGTTGATATTGATCCAGTTGGTCGGCATCCACTCGACAGGGATACTTGACGACAGCTCAACCTGCAGGTGTTCCGCCGTAGCTTCCGCGTTGGGAATAAAGACCACGTAGGCATTCAAATGACTTGCCAGCCCGGCTGAGTCCTTTGCAGGAACGACCACACAGTCGACAACACGTTCCAGCTTCCGAATTGCTGATTCGATCGCGTTCAACTCAACGCGCATTCCGCGCAGTTTGACTTGGTTGTCCAATCGCCTGAGAAAAATCAATGCTCCATCAGATCGCCGACTGACTTGGTCGCCAGTCTTGTATAACCTGCTTCCAACCAACCCGTACGGATTAGGTACAAACCGCTCGGCGGTTTGCCCCGGCTGGTTGAAATAGCACTGTGCCACACCAACACCACCGATGTAGAGCTCTCCTGGGACGCAATCCAGTTGAGGGTGAAGTTGGCAATCCAGTACATGTGTTGCTAGGTTGGTGATGGGTCGCCCGATGGGAACGCGAGGATAATCGTCCGCTCCACACTCCCATTCGGTAACATCGATCGACGCCTCGGTGGGACCGAATAAATTGTGAATCTCCACCGCAGGCAATGCTTTGATAAATTCGCGCACCAAATCCGAAGGCAATTCTTCACCGCTGCAAATGACGCAGCGCAGAGCAAATAATTCACCTAGCCCGTTTTCTCGCATCCAAAGTCGCAACACAGATGGAACAAAGTGTACAATCGTGATCCGGTGCTGGAGCATCTGCTCTAGAATCTGCTGTGTGTCCCGGTGAGCTCCGGGAGTCGCCATTATCAGCGTTGAACCAGCTAGCGTAGGCAGCAATAACTCCCAAACGGAAACGTCAAAGCTGATCGAAGTCTTCTGGAGAATTCGATCAGCGATCGACACATCGTATCGTTGCTGCATCCATTCGAGACGATTGACTAACCCTGAGTGGGTGTTGAGAACGCCCTTGGGCATACCGGTCGACCCGGATGTAAAGATTAAATATGCTGGATCACTCAGTCGATGAGAGCGTTTGACATTCTTGGCGTTTGCATCAAGTAGGTTCAAGTCGACGGAGATCGTATGAGAAAGCCGCTGGTCAAAGTCCGTCTGCGTGCCTGTCAAAACCATGTCGATGCCCGCTTGACGAATCACGTCCCGTGCACGAGCCCTCGACCATTCTGGCATCATCGGCACATAGACGGCCCCCAGCTTCAAGACCGCCCAAATCGCCACCGGTAACTCAGTCGAACGCTCGATGCAAAGGCCCACGCGGTCACCTACCTTCACTCCATGCTGTTGCAGATGAGTTGCAAGTGAATTGGCATATCCATTCAACTGACCATAGCTAATGCGGTTGTTGACACTTACGACTGCGTCCTGGTCAGGCAATGAGGCAGCAGTCGCTTCCAAGTAGTCGACAACGCACCGTCCGGTTGGAGGCTGATAGTTACCCGTTTCCTGCGCGATCATGCGACGCGTCTCAGAAGGCCGGGAGATCTGAATGTGTCCGAGCCTCTGCTCGGGGCTCCGTATTATCTCCTCGAGGATCTTTAGAAACGCGTCTCCCCATGAAGTCGACAACTCGGCATCATAACGATGTGGGTTGTACTCCAATCTTCCAACTAGAGTTTCTCCGGTGTCCAACCAGGAAAAGTTCAATTCGAATTTTGAACCTGAAACTTGGATGTCACATGGGCTCAGCCGCAAACCGGGAACGTCAAAGACTAGATCCTGTTGGTAGTCCAGCGATAACATCACTTGAAACAACGGCGTGCTCTCAACCTGACGGTCTGGACGCAATCGCTCGACGACCCGTTCAAATGGGGCGTCGGCACGGGAGAGCGCGAAAGCAACTTGGTCACGAGTCGAATCGAGCAATTCGCCAATGGTATCGGCCAAATCGAACCGCAATCGTACGACGACCGAATTGACCAGCATCCCGATCAACGGCTCAAAGCTCGACTGAGTGCGTCCAGAAACGGGCACGCCAACACAGATGTCTTGTTGCCCGGTGAGTCTGGACAGCAATATCACATATGCGGTGAGCAGTATCGAAAATGTTGTTGTATTATGTTCGGTTGCCAGCGCCTGAAGGTCAGTACGAAGCTGAGTTGAGACAACCACGGTCACCGGATTCGGCGACGACCGGAGATCACACTTGATGTCGGCGGTCGTCGGTAAATCTAGCCTGGGGCAGTCTTCCAAGTATTCCTGCCAAGTATCGAGAGTAGATTGCAAACGTTCAGCACTCAAAAATCTTCGCTGCCAGTATGCGTACTCGAAGTAATCAATTTTGAGTGGTGCGAGTTTCCGACCTGAATAAAAGCTCGCCAAGTCGTTCATCAACACCGACACAGACCAACCATCGAAGACAATGTGATGAAAAGTGGCGACGACAAAATGTTTCACTTTAGAAACGCGGCCAACAAACACGTGAAAAAGTGGCGGTTCGTCTAGAGCAATTGGCTTCCCAGCTTGCGCGTTTAGTGTGGCAGCGATGTTCTCCTGCTCACGCGAGATGTCTTCTACAACAAAACGGAATTGATCACTTTCCGTCGGCTCACAAACGGGATGGTCTTGTTCCCAATGGATTCTGGAACGCAAAACTGCGTGGCGAATGAGCACTTGGCGGAATGCTTCCCGTAACCGTTCCGTATCGAGTTCGCCATCAACCTGAAATGCAACTGGTATGTTGTAGACCCCAGAAAATCCTTCGAATTGATCAAGAAACCAAAGCCTCTCTTGCTCGAATGACAATGGATAGCGATCCAGCTTGATCTTTCCTGGCACCAATTCAGGGATCAAAACTTTGGTCCGTTCTTCGATGCGTGCCGATAGCATGGCAACGGTTGGACATTCAAACATGTCGCGGATGGGGATGTGGCTTTCGATTCGGTCTTGGAGCCGAGCGATCACCTGAGCCGCCAATAGCGAGTGTCCCCCGAGGTGAAAGAAATTCTCGTTTCGCCCAAGTTCCTCGAGTCCCAATATGTCTTGCCAGATTTCGGCGACCAGTTTTTCGGTGAGGGATTGTGGTGGCTCGATTTCGTTTGTGTGGTTGCGTTGTCGATGCTCCAAGGTCAGCATTCGCTTTCGATCCAGTTTCCCGTTGAGCGTCTTGGGAAAGGATTCCAGCGGTATGAGAACGCTGGGGATCATGTACTCGGGAATCTGAACGCCCAACGATTCCTGGAGCAAACGGCTCTGCTGTCGAAGCCAAGGCCAATAGAAGCCGGACCAGCTAGAATCGCCTCGCACATCCGAGCGAGATGACGCTCGACCAGTCAAGCCAAAAGAAATTTCTTCGCCACTGTCCTCTGGTCCCTGAAAATAAAAGTCGATTCCCCCGAGATTGCCAGCTTGATCGCTTGCACAGACACTCCAGTGAAGCCGGTATCCAGCCTCGGCAGCGAGAACAAAGTAGTCTTCCACGCCTTCGTCCATTTCGTCCGCCACCGATGGCATGGATGTCCTACCGGTGGATCCCGACAATTGGATTCGGTTAGCGAGCTCAATCAAGCTGGACAATCTTGGATTCGGCACACCACGAATGCCAAACGACTTTCCTCCAGCGGTATGCAACTTGGCCGCCAATTCCTGACAGTCCATTCCCGACTCAAAACTTTGCCACTCAGAACTATCCGGGCTCGCCAGATCAGACTGATCCAGGTGAAGCACAACATTAAAGCGATACCGATCCATTTCTGTGGAGTTGCCACCACGACGGGGAGCAATCTGAACATCCACGATTCGATCGAAACGGTTGACCAAATCCGAAAAATATCTCGGCGACAACCAGAGCTCTTCTTGCTCGGTACGCATCTGGCTGGCGACGATTCCAAGTTCGTGTAGATCTGCGCCGGGACCGCAAGAGTGTTTGGCAAGGTCCAGGCAGTAGAGGTCGAACAAGTCAAAGTTCTGTTGGTCACCGATCAGGATCTTGCCTCCCCGAGCGACCCGATCCATCAGCCCTTCGATCACCTCTTCGAGATACTGCGTATCCGGGAAATACTGGACTACCGAATTTAGGATGACCGTGTCAAAGAGATCCTCCGCAAACGCGGTTGTCGCCTCGAGAGCTGAGCCTTGTTTGATTTGCACATGTTGCAAATCGTCCAGGTTTGCAATTTGCGTGCGTAGATCGTCGATCACCCGCTCGGACACATCGGTCGCCACATAGCGTGATGCTGCCTTTGCAAGTGGGAACAGCAGCAATCCCGTTCCACATCCGATCTCCAGCACCGCGTCCAGTTTCGCAGCTTGCCGACAAAACTCCACGCAGTGCTGAACCCATTCAATCATTTCGTCTTGCGTGTACGGCTTGCCGTTCAGGCTGCTGATCCAACCCACGAAGTTGGGTTGACCCGGACGGCTGTCGTCGGGCTGCGATTGCTGGTAGATCGCATCAAAGACATCGCGCCAATTGCTCTCTCTTTGCACCTGCCATGCACGTCGCTCAGACAAATCCGGCTGAACGCTTGGATCCGGTGTCCAAAAGCCGACCAATCTGTCTCGATTTGGATCCGCCATGACCACGGCGTCTCGGACCAGGGGCAGTGAGCGCAGCGCGGATTCAATCTCTCCTGGCTCGATACGAAATCCACGGATCTTCAGTTGATCGTCAAGCCGACCGAGGAAGCCAAGCTTTCCGGTGCTTTGCCAGACGGCCCGATCGCCCGTTCGATATAGCCTCATTCCCGGGATCGCTGCAAATGGATCTGGGATAAACCTTTCCGCAGTCAGTTTGGGTTGCCCGAGATACCCAGGCGTTATACAGCGTCCACCAAGGAAAAGTTCTCCGGGAAAACCCACTTCTTGTAGTTGGAGCTCGGACCCCAGCACATAAGCTTGCGAGTTCGGAAGGGGGCGACCGATGTTCTCTGGCTCCCCAGGACGTCGCTCGGCCTGGGTGCTATAGATAGTATCTTCGGTGGGACCGTACAGATCGAGGACACGTTGGACGTCGGAATTCGCAAAGATACCTTCCACTGTCTCTTGGTTGAGTCTTTCGCCAGCCGAACAGACGGTGATCACGGATTTCGGAATTGCTCCAACACGCAACACTTCCCGAACGGCAGAAGGCACGACATTGATCAGACTAATACTGGGTGTCGAATTCAAATCGAGCAGGTCCAAGATGCTGTCGACTAAGGCGATCGAGCCCCCGCTGGAAAGTGGCGCCAAAAACTCAAAGATCGAAAGATCAAAACAAACCGATGTCGACGCCAGTACGCATTGAAATTCGGTCTCGTCGAACGATTCATCCGACCAGTCGAGAAACACCGATAAGTTGTCGTGCGAAACGGCAACGCCCTTTGCACGTCCCGTAGAGCCTGAGGTATAGATCACGTACGCGATCTCGCAAGCTTCAGATTGAACTTCAAGGTTGTCGGTCGAATGCAGACGAATCTCCTCGGAAAGTTCGTCAAAGGAAAAGATTGTGCCATCGAACCTGGCACGCATGAAATTTGCATCGTCGTCAATGCAGAGATATTTTGCTCCAGAATCCTCGAGCATCATCATCAGTCTTTCGGACGGATACTCTGGATCGAGCGGTAGATAAATAGCGCCTGACTTGAGTATCGCCAAGACAGCCGCTACCAACTCGGGACGTCGGGAAAGGCAGACTCCCACGATGTCTCCAGTGCAAACTCCTTTTCCGGTTAGATGATGGGCAATCTGGTTCGCAAGGTCATTCAGTTCTTTGTAAGTCCACTGTCTACCTCGATAGATAAGTGCGCATCGATTGGGATATGCGCAGGAAACTCGCTCGAATCTTGTATGAGCCGGGCAAAACGAGTTTGAAATCCCCGGTGTTGAACCCCATACCTGAGTAATTTCCGCCCGGCGCGATTCAATCACCAGTGCATAATGCGTGAATGGCAGCAGAGGCTCTTCGGCGATTTGCTCAAGCAGGTAGATAAAGCAATCGCGCACTCGCTCGATAGTGCCTTGAGTGAAGAGTTCGGCGTTGTACTCTAAGTCTCCACGGAACTGTCCCTCCGTCTCAAACATGGAAAGGAACAAGTCGAATTTTGCCGTTTGATTCGGACGATCAAAGGGGGCAAACTCCAATCCATCTAACTTTAGAACACGGATCGGAACATTCTGCATAGCAAACATGACTTGAAAGATCGGACTGCGACTCAGGTCTCGTTCGGGAGCAAGATGTTCCACAAGCTGCTCAAATGGAACGAGCTGCCGTGCTTGAGCTTCCAACACTTTGCTTTTAATTTGTTGTAGATAATCCGTATAAGATTCCGGCTGCTCGAGATTCGCGGAGAAAACCAAAGTGTTAACGAAAAAGCCAATATTCTGTTCCAAAGCAGAGTGATCCCGGCCAGCTACAGGACTTCCGACCAGCAGCTTGGATTGACCACTCAATCGCGAAAGCAAGATTTGCCAGGCTGCCAGCAGCGTCATGAATGGCGTCGCGCCAGCTTCCAATGTAAGTCGCTGCAATTTGCCGGATAACTCTGGGGACAATTCGAGCTGCAGACGATGTCCACGATAGGTTTGAATTGCCGGTCGAGGATGATCCGTTGGCATGTTCAGCACAAATGGCATCCCCTGCAATTGCTCCTCCCACCAGGAAAGCTGTGATTTCAGTTCAGATTCGCTGAGGTTGTGGCGTTGCCAGATACTAAAGTCCGCATACTGGATCGGAATTTCCGGAAGTGGATGACGATCCGTGGACTGCAATGATGCGTAGATTTTGACCAGATCATTTTGCAAGACCCCCATAGACCAACCATCAGCGATGATGTGATGGAGTGTCAGCAGAAGGAGATGCTCGTGTTCATCGATTCGTACAAGCGAGCATCGCCAAAGTGGTCCTTTTTCGACAGAAAACACCGTACCATCATGCTGAGCGGCAAGTTCATCGATGATTCGTACTTGCTCATTCTCCAACATGTCACGCAGGTCAATCCGTTCGAACCAGAGATCACACGCGGGTGATATCATCTGCACTGGTTGAGCGTCCCTTGTCGGAAACGTCGTACGCAACACTTCGTGGCGTTCCGCCAGCAGTAGCAATGTTTGCTTGACGTCATCAGCATTCAAATCACCTGAAATTTTGACATGCGCTGGGATGTTGTAAAACGAATTGTCTGGCTCCAGTTTTTGTAGAAACCATAGCCGCTCTTGTGCCAGCGAAAGTGGAATTCGCTCGGGGCGAGAATCCGGCTTTTTCAGTGCCACAACCCGCGACGGTTCCGCGTTGTCAACGAATTCTGCAAGGGCGTCCAGGCGAGGATGCTCAAACAAACTACGCAGCGGGACCTCGCGATGCAGCCGCTCTTGAATGCGCGTCGATACCTGCGTGGCAAGTAACGAATGTCCCCCAATCTCGAAAAAGTTATCACGACGGTCGACGAGATCCAGTTGAAGAACCTCTTGCCAGATTTCGGCGACCAGTTTTTCGGTGTGGGATTGTGGTGGCTCGATTTCGTTTGTGTGGTTGCGTTG
>JAGQPR010000213.1 GCA_020426625.1 Planctomycetales bacterium | reverse complement strand
GCACCCAGTCCACGCCAGATCAATTGCTCCATTCACCCCTTCGGCGAATATTTACAAACCATGGTGGCGATTAGCGACAAGTTTCGAAATTCGACAGTTTTCGGCGAACGCCACCCCAAACTAACTCCGGTATTACTTTTGGAAGAATTCGTGTAGTTGGCGATAACGAGAAGTGTCAGGACTTGAAGCAAATTCATGCGTCGAGTTTCGTCTCGTCGGCTTCAATCTCCGGTTGCCGACGCAGTTCGGCCAGGACTTCAGCGGCCAAGAAGAAGGAACCGGTGATGTAGATGAGATTCGCCGGGCCGGAGATATTGCGGGCCAGCTGCAATGCTTCTTTCGGCGCATCGCAAGTTTGTACTTGGCATGCTGCAGCGAGGCTATTCACCAGGCAGGTCGCGCTGTTGAATAACTCGTCTAACGGCACCGAGCGCGGATTGCCGTGAAATCGTGTAAGGATGATGTTACTGCACTTGGGCAACATATCACGCAACATAGTGGTGTAATCCTTGTCGCGACTGGCAGCGAATACGGCTACGAGCTTCCGCGCAGGGAAGTGGATTTCCAACGCCGCCAGACCGGCATGGATGGAGGCGGGGTTGTGAGCCGTATCGACAACCATTAGCGGACGATCGTTGACCACCTCCAATCTCGCAGCGGGTTGCAGTCGAGAGAGCGATTGCTGCAGCCTGTCCAGTTCGAGTGGCCAACCACGCTCGATCAGATGCGAGAATACAGCCACTGCGGCCGCAAAATTGTCAGCTTGATGCCGTCCTAGCATCGCCGTCGCCCACTGGGAATCGGCCAAGCGAGACAATTCAACATTGCTGCTGAAAAACTGGATGCGTGCCCGAGCCCTGTCCTTAGATTGTTCCGAAATCTGACTTTCTGGGATGATACATTCCCAGCGCACCGAGAAATCGCGATCGACAAGAAACAGCGATGCATGTTGCTCGGCAGCCTTGTCGGATATTACCTTGCGAGCATCCGGATCGCGAGCGCTGCAAATAACCGGTACATTTGGCTTGATGATTCCCGCTTTCTCGGCGGCAATTTCGGCGGTGGTATTGCCCAATTGCGCTTGATGATCCAGGCTGATCGACGTGATCACCGAGACGATCGGCTGGCACACGTTTGTACTGTCAAGACGGCCGCCGAGTCCCACTTCCAGCACCACCACATCCGACTGTTGCTGGGAGAAATGAAGCAGCCCCATCGCAGTCGTCAATTCAAAGAAAGTAACGCGCCCGCCAGTAACCGATTCAACCTTGGCTGCCGCCTTGGCCACGGAGGAGGTCAATTGGATTAGGTCTGCAGTGCTGCACGGCGCACCCTGGAATGCGATTCGCTCCTCGAGCCTGAGCAGATGCGGCGATGAATATAGCCCGACACGCAGGCCGCACTGCTGCAATCCGGCAGCGATCAACGCGGATGTGGTGCCTTTGCCTTTCGTGCCAGCAACGTGAATAATCGGATAATCATTGTGCGGGTTGCTGAGCTCCTGCAGGAGCATTCGCATCCTGTCCAGTCGATAATTACCCGAGTTGTAGGGAGCGTGGCCTATCCGCTCATAATTGATGCGGGAATAAAGGTAGTCCAGGGCATCCTGATAGCGATCATCTAATGCTTTGTCGGTACTGGATGCATCGTCGAAATCGCGATGTTGACCAATTGCGGTTCTGGTACCGTCGTTTCCCATCGCGTCACTCCCTTTCTTGCCGCGCAGAGGTCAGTTTTACCCTGCAGTTGGATTCTGAAAACACTTGCACCGTCCATAGCGGGAGAACAAGCCAGCTGGGCCGCTGGGGAAACCGCTAATAATAGAATGAAGGCCAGTGATTGAAGGAAGTCTGCTTTCCCAAAAAATCGCGGTGGGCAGGCCCAGCTGCCGCAACAGTAGTTGTCGCGTTGCTTCAGCGAAAGCAAAAAGGTTACTTCCAGTCGCACTGCGCCCAAAATTTGCGTGAGTTAGCTGCAACCTTCGCCAGGGAGACCAGCGACGGACGGGGAAACGCCGTCGCCGCTCACCGACTCTCGCAGTGCCTGCCCGGGGGCTCTCCTGCGAAACGAATTTCTGCAGCCAGGAGCAAGGCCCGGTTGCGAACTCGTGCGAGAGGAATTTCGTACGTTAAAAACACAGAGCTTTGGGAGGATTGCCTCCGACACTTGGTCGAATCACGCTGCGTTACCAACCTCCTCAGGCCGAACTGTCCTATTAAGAATTGCTTCGGCTGAGCAGTTGGACGACAATGTGATGGTTCCAGTACCGGTTGCGTGTTGACAGCTTTTCCCCGGGCTCCGCCAAGACTTTGGACCTTCAGTCAAGGTCTTGATTGCGGAAAAACGTCCCCCAATTGAGTCATGCGGTTGCGTAAATCACTGATATTCGATTGAATGACGCCTGCAAGAACCCTGCCGACTAGCATTCACAATCTCTTCAACATTGCTCTGCAATGGACCTTTCAATAACTCTTAGGACCTTCATCTCTCATGAGTGCCTCAGCCGCCGTTGAAACTGAATCGCAACCGTCTATCGACGTGGATTCCGATGTAGTTATTGAAACTCGGAATCTTGGCAAAATTTACCGGGACTTTTGGGGCCGTAAGAAGGTAGCGGCTCTCAAGTCATTGGATATTGAAGTCAAGAAGGGGGAAATATTCGGATTGCTCGGTCCCAACGGTTCCGGCAAGTCGACGACCATCAAGCTGATTCAGGGATTGTTGTTCCCTACCTCCGGTCGCGCGTTCGTTTTTGGCAAGGACGCACGGGACGTCACGAAGAACGAGCGAATCGGCTATCTACCAGAGGAATCGTACCTGTACAAGTTTCTTAATGCCGAAGAAACCCTCGATTTCTACGCGCGCCTGTTTGATATGCCAGCAGGAGAGCGTAAGGAACGAAGCGATCGATTGATCCGCATGGTGGGCTTGCACCAGGCGCGTCGACGTCAGTTGCGTGAGTATTCCAAGGGTATGACCCGCCGCATCGGCTTGGCCCAGGCCCTAGTGAATGAGCCTGATTTGTTGATTTTGGACGAGCCGACGACGGGCATGGACCCCATTGGAAGCCGTGAAATGAAGGATTTGATCATCAAGTTGCGGGACGAAGGCAAGACCATTTTACTTTGCTCGCACCAGTTGGCGGATGTTCAGGACGTTTGTGATCGCGTGGCGATTCTCCACCAAGGGGAACTGAGGGAATTGGGTAGAGTCGACAGCTTGCTCAAAGTTCGCGATGTCACCGAAGTCCATGCGACCGGAATTTCAGACGAAACCAAAGAGAAAATCGCAGAGCTAATACGTAATGACGGTGGCCAAGTTGTCTCCATGGACAACCCGACCACTACTATGGAAGAACTGTTCTTGGATATCGTTCAGGACAATCGCCCCGGCTCCCGCCCAACCGCCAACTAAGCGGCCCGACATTATTTTCGTTGGGTGCTGCTAGCTGACCTGCCAGCCGCACTAATTAATCCAGCTCCTCTTCAAACTCCATAATCTACCGTCGTTCCATGCGAATCGAAAAAGACCAGATGTTGAGCTATTTTGAGTGGCTCATCTTCAATTTTGGACTCCTGCAGGGAGCAATTGTTGCAGTGGCTTTGTCGCTGCTGGGTTTCGTGGTCTGCTACCTGGTGTCGATGGCGCGCTACGGGCCCAGCGAAGCGTTCTTTCATGTGACGCGTGTTATCTACGAATTGCTGGCCCGAGACTTACCTGGCACCTCCATTCGCCGCGTCTACGCTTTGGCTCGCTTGGCTTTTCAAGAAGCCATTCGACGTCGCGTGCTGGTTATCATGGCCGTGTTTATCGCCGTGCTACTGTTCGCAGGCTGGTTCCTCGACCCTGCCGCAGATAACATTGCGCAGCTCTACATCAGCTTCGTGATGACTGGAACTAGCTACTTGATTCTGTTGCTCGGCTTATTCTTGAGCTGCTTCAGTATTCCAGCGGATATGAAAAGTAAGACAATCCAGACGATTACCACCAAGCCTGTCCGCAGTACGGAAATAGTCTTGGGACGAATCTTTGGTTTCACTGCAGTCGGAACGGTGCTTTTAGTTTCGATGGGCGTCCTCAGCTATGTGTTCGTCATCCGCGGTATCGAACACCGTCATGAAAGTGGGGATATCGCCAGCGATGGAATGTCGGGTGAAACCAGTTACGATGCCAGCCACGCCCACTCTTTCGAGATGTCAGGTGATGAAGGAACGACCGATGAGCAGAAGGGCCACCGGCACTTGGTCACGCGGACTGGTGATGGCCAGTACGTGATTGGCAGCCCCGAAGGACTATTGAACGCCAGAATCCCGGTTTACGGCCGCTTGGCATTTACCGATCGCGGAGGGAATCCTGGTATAGGTTTGAACGTCGGCTATGAAGACGAGTACCAGAAGTACATCGAAGGCACGTCCCTGATGTCTGCCATCTGGACCTTTTCCAATGTCCAGCCTTCCAGGTTTGGAGGCGGTGACACGCTGCCGATTGAAATGAGCTTGCAGGCGTTTCGAACCCTAAAAGGTGATATTGTTACCGGTGTTCAAGGTGCGATCATTTTGAAGCACACCAATGGACGCGTCGAAAGCGAGCGGATTCCGTTCATCGTCAAGGAATTTTCGGTAGACCAAAAAGAGATCCCTCGGAAACTGTCCGGCTCTCGCGATGGCGAACCGGTCGAGTTGGATATCTTCGACGACATAGTGGACGAAGATGGAAAGCTAGAGATCCATGTACGCTGCACCGATCCAGGGCAATACTTGGGAATGTCTGCGGCAGACCTCTATTTACGGGCTGGCGACAGCACTTTTGGTTGGAATATGTTCAAAGGCTTCTTGGGCATATGGATGCAAATGTTCTTGATCATTTGCTTGGGCGTTATGTTTAGCACTTTCTTGAGCGGGCCCGTAGCCATGGTCGCTACGATGACTTGTTTGGTGCTTGGATTCTTCGGTAGCCTGGCTTTCGATGTTGCAACCGGAGATACTCCGGGTGGCGGCCCAATTGAGTCCCTGATTCGTATCCCAACTCAACAGGGCGCAATGGTGGATCTAGACCTTGGAAATCCCGTTCTGGAGAAGACGATCAAGATTGTCGACAACGGAATCATGTACACATTGTTTTCCGTCTTCAAGGCTATTCCCAGTTTTGGCCAATTCAATACATCGGATTACGTGGCCTACGGCTTCGACATTTTCAGTGGACTGGTGGCCAGGCATCTAACGATGACCATCGCCTATTTTATCTTGACCAGCGTAATTGCGTATTTCTTCCTCAAGACTCGTGAGATTGCGGCAGCATGAATACTGTTGTACTTAGGCGTCGGCTGATATACATCGGTGCAATCGTTTTGTTGCTTGTGCCGCTGTTTTTCATGGGCAATCCGTCCGTGCGTAATCAAGACGGCACGGTCAAAACTGCCGGTGGCGCTTTAGCTAAGCTGCGCGATCATTACGACTTGGGCCAAGGTGATTTAGGCGAGATCAGCCCTGCCAGCGAATCGATGCGGCTGGCCACACTTGGGCTACGAGGTGTGGCAGCCACGATCCTGTGGCAAAAGGCGGAAGCCTATAAAAGGGAAAAGAACTGGGATCGACTTTCGGCTTCTCTCAATCAGATTGCCGTTCTACAGCCTCACTTTGTCAATGTGTGGGAATTTCAATCGCACAACTTGGCTTACAACGTGTCCGCTGAATTTGACGACTACCGGCAACGCTACCAATGGGTCCAGAAGGGCATAAACTTCATGATCAAAGGGTCCAAGTTCAACAAGACCCGTACAGAAATGCCCTATGAACTCGGTTGGTATTTTGGAAACAAGTTCGGTGTTTCCGACGAGAAGAAACAGTTCCGCACCATTTATCGAGATGACAAAAACTTCCACCAGGAAGTGTTGGCCTCTTCCGGGTTGGACTTGGTGCAACGTGATGGTCTGGGCCCCGACAACAAGCCGGACAACTGGCTCAGCGGTCGGCTGTGGTACGAGCGCAGCTATGACATGGTTACCAAAGGCTCCAAACCCGCCAAGAGCACCATGATGTTCTATCGCATGAGTCCTCAGTGGCTAATGAAATATGCCGAAGGTATTCAATCGGAAGGAATCCTTGACACGCCCGCCCGGCAAGCATGGAGCCGAGCTGGAGCTGGTTGGAAAGAATTCGGCGAACGCCCAATTCCAACTACGTTTGGCGATACCATTTATCTAAGGGAACTGGAGCGAGCAAACGAAAACTACGCCAGGCTCAAGGCCGAATTCGAGGAATTCTGCGGTGACACGTACCAGAAAATTCTCGACGAGAAAATGTCGCAACTTACCACTGAGCAGCTCGCCGCGTGGTCCAAACTGGATATCGATCGCAGTTTTGATGAAGTTCTCATGGCGGAAGACGTTGGTAGGATCCTGAGCATTCCACCAGAGTCAGTTGCTAAGGAAGTCCCCTCCGATAAACGATTGGATGCGATTTATATGGCCAATACCCTGCAGGCCGCGCAAGAAAAAATTTCCCACATCGAGATTTATCGCAACCAAATCAATTTTGCCTACTGGGAGGCCCGCTGCCTGGCTGAGCAAGAGAATGAAGCTGTTTTGGCCAGAACCAACATGTACCGCGGCAAGCAGTCTCTTGACCGTGGTGAGTTGGAATTGGCTTTGGAACAATACGAAACAGCGTTTACCAACTGGGCAACATTGTTCAATAAGCATCCCGGTATGATGATTGACGAAGCTGCAGATGAATTGTTGGAGTCGATCACTGAGTATCAACGTCTCATCGACGGCGAATTGCCCGACACCTTTCCACTTGCTGACTTCATGAAGTTCCGCGAGGTCTATGAATCTCAACTGGCAGACCCAGCCATGATGAGCGTCATTGCCAGCTGGCCAAAACGGTTTCCCAACCGTGACTTCTTGACGGAAATGTTACGCAAGAGTTCTTCCTTGGATGAATTGTTGGAGCAGCGGATGCCTACGCTGGATATGGAACTGCCGGAAAAGGGACAAGCGCCTTCCCCGGTGGCACCAGCACCTGCGGCTAGTCAGACACCAGCAGCTACAACCGATTCGAATGAAGACGGAGATCCAACGGGTGATGCCGCCGCTCCAAGTGCATCGAGCGATGGTGATGTAGCTGAAGCAACAGACGCGGCGACCGAACCAGCTGCCGACACCGCAGCTAGCCAAGCAGCTGAGGAAACTACGGGGAAAGCCGAATCTTCAGAGTCGCCCGGCGGTGAAGAATTGACGGTAACCCCAGCGGAATCTGCTGCTCCCCCTAGCCCTGCTGAACCCAACTAGCCAGCGTAGCTGAACTTATGTAAATAAACCGGTTGGGCCCAATTGCTCCCAACACACATTGGTGTGAAGCAGCGTAAGAAGTAGCTTTGCATCTAGGAAAGAGTAGCTTGGGCGTCCTATCGTCCGATGCTTATGTTCCAGCCAATGCTTATGTTCCAGCCAATCTAGCTTTCACCACAACTTTATGGATCGGAACATTTGACGCCAATGGCGCATGAGCGTCCTCTGGGAAGAACACGGCAAACGTTCCCGGTTGAATATTGAGCCAAGTTGCTGGTCGATCGTGGAAGAATCCCAAGTCCTTCCCTTCGTCAAACTCACCGCGCTTCCGTTGGCAACAGTTTGTTGGCAGCCAACCGATCAAGTCCACTCCGGCGATCACGTACTGGATATCGACGAACTTGCGATGGTATTCGAGTGGCGATGCTGCCTGGCCTCTCCCGTGCTCGCGAGCGACGATCGCGAATAGATCGTCGCCGTCAATATCGTGCCTGCCATCTTCCAGGCTGGCTAATCCTTGCCGTTGGAGGAATTCGAATCCATGTTGAAGTGCGGGCAAAGATTGAGTTGCACGCCTGATTTCTACGGTGTTCAGTTCGCCTACAATCATCGACTCATCTACCATTCGCTCTCATGTACATCGCAAAACGAATCATACATTGTATCGAGTTGGCTGCGCGGCGAATACGTGCAGAGGAACTTGTCAGAGCCTATAATATCGTCCCTGCGTACTGCTTTTTCAGTAACGTCTATCCGTTAGAAGATAATTCCTGCCATGAATGCTCCCGTTACTATTGAACGCGTCGTCGATCTCGTGGATCCAGCACTCAATATCTTGCTGAACATGTCATACGAGGAAGCGTATCGCCGCGTACTGTCGGGCGACGCTCGCCAGGTTGGAGAAATTGATGGGCAGTTTTCGATCGTAGCTCGTGAAGGAAAAACAGTGCGACTGGCCCGGTCCATTGGGCGTCCGACCCGATACTTTCTCGCCAAACGGGCCGAAGGACCTTGTTTGATTGTCTCCGAGCGGATCGATCAAATTCGCACAATTCTAGAAGCGGAGGGACTGGCAGAACAGTTTCATCCGTCCTACACGCGCATGGTGCCAGCTCATCATGTGTTGCAATTGCAATTGGTTGGCTGCCCAGACCCTAATCCCGAGCTGACTCGCTTTTTCGATCCCGCTGCAAACCAGTTGCCAGCAGACGTTGAACGCATTGGAGAGGCATACATTGGGACGCTGGCCAACGAATGTGCCGCCTGGCTGGACAGCATCGACGACCGCGAACCAATCGGTGTTCTATTCTCCGGGGGAATTGACAGTGGTTGTGTTCTGCTGGTCCTTTATCACTTGTTGCTGCAGCGGGGAGAAAACCCTGCCCGCCTAAAGGCATTTACCTTGTCTGTCGACAGCCAGAGTTCTGATGCCGAACAGGCCCGCCGTTTTCTGCAAGCTTTGGATCTCGAAATGCTGCTAGAAGTGATCGATGTGCCAGCTTCCGCGGTGAATTGGCGTGAGGCTGTACAAACAGTTGAGGATTACAAGCCGTTGGATATTCAAGCTGCTTCCATGGGGTTGGCACTGTGCAAGGAAATCCGTCGACGATATCCCCATTGGACATGGTTGGCGGATGGCGACGGAGGTGACGAGAACCTCAAAGATTACCCTATAGAGGAAAACCCAGAATTAACCATTCGTAGCGTACTGAACAACCAGATGCTCTACCAGGAAGGCTGGGGAGTTTCTGCGATCAAGCATTCTTTGGTTTATAGTGGCGGACAAAGCCGCGGGCATGTACGCAGTTTTGCTCCGGCCAATCAATGCGGCTTTCGTGGCTTCAGTCCGTTTGCCCTGCCTCGGTTGATCGCCGTGGCCGAAGGCATTCCCTTTATTGAATTGACGCAATGGCAACACGACAGGCTCTACCGCTTGAAGGGTGAAATTGTTAGCGCTGGAGTGCGTGCGATAACCAACATCTCGATGCCCGTTTTTGAAAAACGTCGCTTTCAACGCGGTGCAGCAAACGAGCAACTGTTTGCCGAATTGTTCCCGCCAGACGAAGCCAGTTATCGAAGTGAATTCCTGAGATCCTACGCCCCCGTGTAACACCGACGAACACATTGTTACTTCGAAACATCGACTCACGGCAGAAACAATTAATCAGGACCGAGGATGGCCAGCTCAATTAAAACTTTGGTACTTCTCTGCATAGCAACTGGCGTCGGCCCTTTGCTGTTCGCACAACAAGATCCCGCCCGTCACGGGGTAAAACACCTTGTCGATACGCACATCCATATTTACGACACGGAGCGCGATGTCTATCAGCCAACGTCTGTGAACCCTGTTCCTTGGCCGCCTGCAGACGACAGTGTGTTGCACCAACCCCACTTGCCCCAGGAATTTCATCGCATTGCCGAATCAGCAGGCGTCACAGCAGTCGTCATCGTCGAAGCGAGCCCCCGACTCGATGACAATCGATGGGTCCTGGATTTGGTTAAAGGCGACAAACTATTCGTCGGGCTAGTTGGAAATATCGATCCGTTCCAAGAGAGCTTTGGCAGTGCGCTTGACGCCTTTAAGTCGGAGCCGCGATTTGTCGGGGTCCGCGCTCACTTCATGAATCGAGGTGACGATTTCGCCAACGACCAAACGCTAGCAAACAGTCTGCGGCAGTTAGCACGGGCTGGATTAACACTGGACGTGCTGATGAATGGCGAGGGCAGCAGCACCATCGACCAAGTCTCGAAGATCGCTAGCCAATTCCCTGATCTGAAAATTGTCGTCAATCATGTCCTAGGCTACGACATAGACGGTGAAGCTCCGGATCGAGTTTGGCTTGATTCAATGCAAGAACTCTCAAGGAATGAAAACGTCCATGTAAAAATCTCCGGCCTCTACCAACGGAGCCTGGTCCAACCTGCGCCCCAGACAATCAATTTCTATCAAGGACTGCTAGAGCCACTTTGGAAATCGTTTGGCCAAGACCGGCTGATCTATGGCAGTAATTGGCCGGTTACAAAGAAATCCGGAAGCTACGTCAGCTTTGTCAAGCTGGTGGATTCCTTCATTTCCAGCAAGGGACAAGAGGCTCGCGAATGCTTCTTTTGGCGAAATGCATCTCGTGTCTACGGCTTGGGTCTCGAATAAATGCCCTGTCACTCAATCCAGCCCCAGATTCCGTTCGGGTAAAATACGCAAAGTCTGTCGGTTCGACTTGGGCGGTTCGGCGAGATAACCGAATTCTAGGTCACTCAATTTGCTGCTTGTTCCGATAAGACGACCTGAGGTGAATTCTATTCACCCTTTGCTGCGGGCAGGGATGCCCGAAGTGTTTATTCTTTGCTCGGTAAAGAATGAGGCTTACGCAACTATGCATGCTTTTCCAAAGCACCAAAGCTAGACGCGACCTGTATAACGAATGCTCAAAGCGATAGTTAATTATGGCTGTGGTTCAGCCGTCATTGACTCGCTGCATACGCCACGCCCATCCCACAAGCACGAAGTTCATGGATCGAACTATGCAATTGACCGAACTATCAATCCAAGCACTCAGACGAAGTATGGCGGTGGTGACGACAGTAGCGATGGGGTTGGTTAGTGCCGCCAGTTCCACCGCTCAAGAAAACGCGGTCCATATCGCCTCTGTCGTATACCTGCAGGAGAGTGCCTCATCCCCTAGTGATCGAGCTGCATCGGAGATAGCTGAACAGGGGTCGCCCTCTGCCACAGCTGAAACTACGACTGCGCCAGCGGAGCAAGCTGGTCCCATACGCATGGGGTTGTCGGATGGCCTAACACAGGTTCCTCAAGCACCTGGCCAGCCCGCCGCCAGCGCAGCTCCAAATGCCGCAGCTCAGCCGCCAGCGACGGGGCCGCAGGTGACAACGTTGGGACGGAATAACAACTACCGGTCGTTAGCCGCCGCGCCGACCTATGTTAGTCCCTTTGTCTCGCTGACCGGTATCGGAGATTCGACTGCTAGCCCAGCATCGGATCAGTACTTTGGCTCAGCATCGCATCGTAGCTTGTTAAAAATGCCCGAAATGTTCGGCGATTTCCGTAGGCCGGGTACTGCACTTTCGTTCGACCCGAACTTCCTGTCGTTGTTGCCCGATGATGACGCTCATTCTGATGAACGACCAACAGACTTTCCCAGTGCTTCCTCATTCAGTGGCTTGAGAATCTCGGAAAACAACTTCGCCTTACCGCAAGATCGCGTTTGGCTGGGTTATAACCACTTTCACAATGCCTATTTGCAGCCGGGCGGAGACATTTCCCTGGACAGATTCGTGATGGGAATGGAAAAGACATTTTTTGGCGGTAGCTCATCAGTTGAATTTCGCTTGCCTATGTCTGCTGGCATTTCGCTCGACAGCGCTTTCGTGGGGCCAACAGCCTACTCCGGCGGCAGTTTCGGAAACTTGTCATTCATTCTGAAACGAGTACTCTTCGCCAACGACAAATCTGTTCTCGCATTTGGCTTGGGTATTGAAGTGCCAACCGGATCGGAGTCACATGCTTCCGACACACTGAACGGGCTGGCCGAAGTCACGGTAGATCCTGCGGCGGTCTACTTGACACCTTACCTGGGAGCAATGCGTCGCTTTGACGACATTTGGTTTGCTCAAGGCTTCCTGCAGGTCGACGTCCCCACTGGCGGAGACTCGCTAATTGTCAGTTTGTCCGGGGGCCCTGCAGAGAGCTTCAAAATGAATCAGCCACCGCTTTTGCAGGTGGATGTCGGTCTCGGGGCTTGGCTGCTGACACCCGGAACTGGGAATTCCTTCGGCTTGGCCGCTACCAGTGAAATCCATGTTGCTACGGCACTTGCCGACGCTGATACGTTCACAGTCGCAGATCCATTGACCCTGCCCAACGTATTTATCAATGTAGACAGTAGCATAAGAACCGTCGTCAATTCGACGCATGGGCTGCAGGCCTCGCTACCGAATGGTTGGGCTCTGCGAACCGGCGTTGCCGTGCCTCTGCTTACCGAACGCATCTTCGATACGGAAATCCTTGTGCAGTTGAATCGTCGTTATTAGGCTAAGCTAAGCTGCGAATCTGGGGAAGAATAGCTTGGCGACCTATTGTCCCTCGCCTCGATCCTCCCTGGCTGTTCGCTGCTCGGCACATAAGGGGCTCGACGGGAAGCACGTCTTGTGCAGCCTCGGCGATTAACGACAACACGCTTTTCTTTGCACCGCACGGGGAAGGTCGCACGCCGACAAACGCAAAGCGGATCGGCGAGCGGTTGGGGTTCTTGGAATTCATCATGCCAAACCGGCCTCGCTTGCCGGTGTGTCGGATGTAATGCGGCCGGGGGTAGCTTGCGTTTCTCCGGTCGCATTAATCACGACTCTCCTGAAGCCCAAGGGAGAGTAAGTTGCAAGGCTTCGCGTGCGCTTGCTCGCGACTCTCCACACAGGAGCTTGAGACACGACACGCTCCGCGCGGTCGATGTAACTGTCAAGCTCTGTCGTATGATTGACCCAATGGAGGTCAGTTGTTTCTTCGCGGATCTTAAGATCGCCATGCTGTAAATATTCGCCGAAGGGGTGAACGGTACCCAAGAACCTTACTTTGGGGCTTTGCGGGATGTAACCTTCCCGTT
>JAGQPR010000212.1 GCA_020426625.1 Planctomycetales bacterium | reverse complement strand
CTGTCTTCTGATTTCGGTCAGCTGGCCAACGGTCCACCCGTCGAGGCTTTCGGCCAGCACTTGAGACGACTGCGCGAGATGTGTGTTGAGGAACGCTCACTGAGAATCATGGTTTCGGAGAACCCGGCCCGGCTTGTTGAGAATCGCAAAGGAGAACGTCCGTGAAACGCCGAGAGTTTATGAAGGCTGCCGCACTTGCAGCGGCCGCGCCGTACGCGGCAATCGGTCAAGAAGGAGCACCGAAGCATCCGCTCGTCGGAGTCCAAATTGCTCCGGTGTCGATTTTTGACGAAGGCATTGAGCGGTGTCTAGACACGCTGTTGGAAAAGGCCTCCGTCAACGCGCTGTTCATTTACTCGCACTTCAATACGGTGCCGAGCGATCGGGTCCGCTTTCTAACGTCCTGTTTCGTGGGAGTACGCCGACCTGCTTTTGCGAACACTGCATCAACCGCAATAAGACACAAGGTATTGACGTAGAACGCGCGCAAACCGGATTCACAAACTTGTTGTCGCTCATCCGTAATGCAGAGGCCGGAAAACCAAACGCGGCAGACGGCATGCTGACTTCGGTGCTGAGAGTGCTGCACCGTTATCCCGAAGTGCTTAGTTGGGACTACCAGTGGTTTCAAGCCGACGAAGAGATCTGCGCGCAGGTGCATAGAATCGCGAAAAACGTCCGGCCTGAGATCGATTCGGGACGTCACGTGGATCATCAGCGATCAAGCTGGGACATCTTTTACCGTTCCGCGATGACCTACGGTGAGATGGCTGAGAACGCCGACTTCGTCAAGCCGATTCTTTATCACGACGCGATGGGGACACGGCTGCGCTGGTGGGTGCTGGAACGCCTCAAAGATCGACTACTCAATGAACTGACGCTGGAACAATCTCTCAACTTGTTCTACAGTACGTTCGGCCACGACGCGACGAAACTTCCGAAATTGAATGAACTGGATTCGGCGGGGCTCGGGCCTGAATACGTGTATCGAGAGACTCTCCGATGCAAGCAGTCGGTTGGTGACAAAGCCAAAGTTTACACTGGGATCGGCATTGATGTGCCGTGGTACGTTACCAACGGAATGGAGCCAAGACCAAGCAATCCCGAAAAACTAACGGCAGCGGTGCAGCGAGCATTCGACGCCGGAGCCGACGGTGTCCTTGCTTCGCGCGAATACGATGAAATGCGGCTATCAAGCCTGGAGGCATTCGGCAGAGGCGTCAGGCGTTGAATCGCCATGCTTCGGTTTATCGACTCTCACCGAGCAAGCCAAACGCAGACAAACGCAGACAAACGCAAGCTTCAAGAATGCCCAGAGTTTATTAGAGCTGACAATCGACTCGGCGGTGCCTTCAGTGGTGCCGAGGTAGAGTTGGTTGCCACCAAGGACAGTAATCAAGAACTTCAGTATCGAAACTCTGCCATCATCCCAGATCCATCGCCAGTTGAGTACGGATAGAATCGCCAGGGGGAATTTGGGTTGTCAGTCGCATCTATTGCGCTCGCGGCCAGATAAGCCATCCACCATCCTAAAGCGACTTGGGAAGGATAGTGAGCGTTGTCATTGACTCTGGAGAGTGGCGCCATGGTTGATCCCGCATAGAACAAGAACTTGTATCCTCGGTTCTCGGTCATCTTCGCAGCAGTGATGAAAGGCAACGACCCCATGAACGCGTGTCCGCTTATTCCATTGTTATCACGGAATGGATGCCACTCCGAACTCTCATCCGTCTCCGTCGGCCTTGAACCACCTGTTAGCTGCTGCATGACGATTAGCGGTGGAGTCCCAACCACGAAACCTCTCAAGGATCGTTCTCCCCACCTTCCGCTTGTTTCGATGAAGGCGTTCTCTGGGAATAACTCGCTGGCAGCCCAAGCAGTTGCAAACACCGGCAAAGTATACATACCATTGCCGAGTTCCTTACTAGCGTGGAGGGACTCAAACCAACCGTCTGAAGTTGCCCCGCGCACACCGCTTTGGAAGTGACGATGGATATCTTCGTCAATCGAGGAATTGGCCATCGCTCCGCCAACGATTAGCCCACCACCGAGCAAGGTTAGAGATTCGACTGAATAGAAATTCTTCTGATCGTCCCACATTCGGCAAATCAGGGATGTTGGACGATTGGGCTCGCACAGCTTGCTCATTTCGTCCGCATCAATTTTCGCGTCGGTGAGCGCCTCGAATGACCAAAGCATGCCGTCAGTGAGATCCGAATTGGCCGGACTGGCGAACGTCGAATTCGGTGGGAATGCGAAGTGAGAGCTTTGTGTTTGGTTCTGTTCATCGGCTCCAACCGGCGTGGCATTGCTTAGGCCAAAGTCGCTAAGGCCAGAAACTTGATCGTTGGCCGGAACTTGAAGTGACACCGGTTTGACATAACCGACTGGTTCGATCACTGGTTTCTTTGCCTGTTGCATCGGGGCGGAGGTCCTAGCTACCGTGTTCACCGTGTTCGGAATCATCAGCGGACCGCGACAGCCCGTAGCCACGATGGCGATGCTAGTAATAACGACGAGGCCCCGCACTAGGGACTCTATGGAGACTTCTCGCGATAGGGGTAGCGGACTCATTCTTTGATTTGAGCATCCGAAGTAGAGGTGTGGCTTTCAGTGAAACAAATCTCTTTTGTGGTCTTCCCAAGGCGGACGATAGGCTTGACTGACGCCAGACGACAAGCCGAACTACGGAAAGTCTAGTAATTGTGAGAGAAAATGAGAGATTTGTCCCGCTTCCATGGGCTTTCTCATCATTCTCTCATCTTTGATCCCTAGAATCCGAGTCGTTTCACCGTGGGTAACCGTCGTTCCGAAGATTTGTTCTATGCGAGTATTGGTTGTTGAGGATTACGAGCCTGTGCGGAACGCAGTGGTTCAAGCACTTACCGAGGAGGGGTACGCGGTCGATTCTGCCGATAATGGACGCGACGGACTCTGGTACGCCAAGTCGGGAGAGCACAATGTCATTGTGCTGGACATTCTTCTGCCTCATGTCAACGGGATCGAGATTCTGCAGACCCTGCGAAGCAGTGAAAATCACGTTCCTGTATTGTTGCTAACTGCACTCGATGAAGTCGATCACCGCATCAAAGGACTCGATTCAGGTGCTGACGACTATCTTGTCAAACCATTTGCTATCGCTGAACTGATCGCCAGAGTACGAGCACTACTACGTCGCAGCTATGGTGATGGAACGTCGACGATTGAGGTCGGTGCGCTCAGAATCGACACTGTGGCAAGATTGGTCTACTGCAACAACAAAGCTGTTGACCTCACTGCTCGCGAATATAGCTTGCTGGAACTCCTCGCCAGGCGACGTGGCAAGGTCGTTTCACGAGCTGAAATCTGGAAAAGCATATATGACTTCCAGGCTGATTCATCCAGCAACGTTGTCGACGTTTATATTGGATACCTTCGCAAGAAACTCGATCTCCCTGAAGGTCCTTCCATGATTCAAACTCGCAGAGGACTCGGCTACGTTCTAACTGGTCGACTTGAATGATGTTCAATTCCCTACGAAGTCGACTACTGGTTTTGATCGGCGCGACCACATTGTCGCTATTCATGGTGTGCGCCGCAGGGATTTCATTACTCTTTGAGTCATCGCTATGGTCGGAATTTGACTCTGCGTTAAAAGACCGCGCACGAAGCTTGGGGCAATTGATCGAACAAGAAGAGTACGGATTCAGCTTTGAATGGCTGGAAGGCGTCGGCTTGCCCGCTCCTATCACGGCCAACCAAGAGACACTTACCGTTTGGTGTGACGCAAAAGCTTTAGAAGTGCTGCCCCCCAATGCTCAGCCTATTCCTTTGTCATCAGTTGCTAACGATTCTTCTGAGCAACGAGTCTTCGATACCAATTTGGAGAGTGGGTTACCCGCACGGGCAATCGAATTTCGATTCGCGCCACGCATCGTATTCGAAGCGGACGAGGACCAATTGCGACAACTTCAGCAGCCACGGGTATCGCTGGTGTTTGCGCGAACAACTGCCGACATCGAGAAGACGATCTCGAGGTTGCGCTGGACCATGGCTTTCGTTGGGCTGATTGGAATCATCGCGACTTTAGGAACAACTTGGTTCGCCGTCGGCTTCGGACTATCACCCTTACAATCCACGACACGAAGTATCGCGGCCATTCGTGCAGGAACACTTGGTGAACGATTGGATGATGGCACATCCCAGCCGCAGGAACTTCGTCCGCTCATCAACACGATCAACCAGTTGCTCAGTAGGCTGGAGAAGGCGTTTGCGCGAGAGCGTTCTTTTTCTGCTGACGTTGCGCATGAATTGCGAACGCCACTAGCTGGCCTGCGAGCACAATTGGACTTGGCGCTTTCGCGTCCTCGCTCGAGCGAGGAACATGCGAAAACGATTCGGAATTGCTTAGAGATAACGACACAGACTGGAACCATTATCGAAAGTCTTCTGGAGACAACCAAGCACGCAGCAGGTGAAAGTACCAGTGAAGATATCCTGCTCCATGACTTGATTTCAGGCATCTTCAACGAGTTTGAAAAAACGGTTCAATCGCGACAACTAAGCGTCGTGAATGAAGTTCCCAAGAACACTGCGGTGCACTTGGATCGACAATCATTGACGATTATCCTAAGGAATTTCATCGAGAATGCGGTCAGCCACGCGGATGCGGCGTCACAAGTATGCGTCCGTACAATTCAGGATCACCATAACTGCAAGCTCGCCATCACAAATTGTGCAACGACGTTTCATGTGGATGATATCGAAAAGGTCTTTGATCGCTTTTGGCGAGCGGATACGTCTCGACATGAAACAGGTCGTCACAGTGGTTTGGGGTTGTCGCTATGCCAGCGGCTTGCCGAGCGATGTGGGGCGAGTCTTCACGCTTCGTGCGTTGATGGGCTCTTTACGATGGAACTCGTGTTGCCAATCGAAAGCCAATGAGCGGGGCCTACTCCGCTTGTTTCTTTGGTGGATTTACCTCTCATGCAGCTCTCATTTTACGACCTTTCAGTCCGGTTATGAGGAACAATCCGGTTACTCTCACAGTGACAATTGCGCGCTCAGTCACAACGGGGATCCACGAGGTGCACTCTTCGGTAGGTGACGGTCGAAACAACGATTAGCGAAATACGCTCTATGAGGTTCGCAATCATTGCTCTAGAGAGAACGACATGGATGTCACCTTTCAACGCATCAACGTGCTCTTGGCCTTCGTGCCTCTGATGATGGCTGCTGGCTGCAAAACACCGGTCGCTTGCTGCGATCCGAACCTGGTGTCGCGTCAAATCGCCTGTCGGACGTCGTTGGTAATGGAACGTGTTCCACCTTGCCAAACGCGGATTCCAGCGTCGGTCCAACTCGATGATGGGCTGAGCGAAGATGAAGCGATTCTAACGGCCCTGTCGAATAACTCAGCTTTTCAAGCAACCTTGGCCCAACTTGGTGCAGCGGGCGGTGATGCCGTTCAGGCGACTTTGCTAGCGAACCCACAATTCCTAACCTACTTGCCAAGCGGCGCGAAAGAGGGGCAGTACACACTGTACGCGCCCATCGAATCGTACTTACTCAGACCGACGCGTGTGAAAGTCGCTAATCGCGAGTACCGTCGCGTTGGTGAACAACTGGTTCAGAACGGGCTAAATCTCTCGCGCGACGTTCGACTAGCCTATACGGATTGGGTCTTGGCCAAGCATCAAGCGGACTTGGCGTTAGAAGCCGAAGACATTCGCAAAGCGATCTCCAAGCTAACCGATGATCGACTTAAGGACGGTGATATCAGTGAACTAGAAACGATCGCTGCCAAAGTAGATTCGCTAAACGCGACGGCGACGCTCGGAGTGCAAAGGATGTCAATCAATATCGCTGAGGCCAGGATCGCGACGCTCATTGGATTGCCGCAGCTTTCGCAACCACTTGTACCAGGGACAATTCCAGAGCCAACACTGCCCGTGCAAAGCGAAGAAGAGTTAGTTCAGGAGGCCCTCGCATGTCGACCCGATTTGCACGCGGCCAAGTGGGCGGTTGCAGCTGCCCGCGAGCGTTCTCGTTTGTCCCGGTGGTTGTGGTTGAGACTGGACGGTGTCCTCGATGTCCGCGATGGTAGAGGCTACACGCACACTGGTTCTGGGCTCCGGTTCGACGTGCCGATCTTCAATCGCAATGAAGGCGGAATCCTACGCGCCGACTGGGAGTTGAACGGTGCACTCCACAATCGAGATGCAATCTCCGATCAAATCATTGCGGACGTGCGAACATCCTATCGCCAATTGCAACAGGCATTTGAAAATTTGATGATCCTGAAACGAGATGTCGAGCCCGCGCTCATTGACGCTTTGCAGATCGCCAAGAAAGGATTTGAAGATGGTGGCTCAGATTACCTGATCGTACTCCAGACAACCACTCAATATTTGACAGCCAAAGGGCAAATATTAACTCAACAAGCCGCATGCAATCGGGCTGTCGCTGAACTAGAGCGAAGTGTTGGCCGCAGCTTAATCGCTCCGCCACTAGAATTAGTTGAGGTTCTCGAAGCCACCAGTCCGCCTGATATCGACAAATTACATCCGCCGAAACCGCAACGCGGTTCAGTATCGTAGCCCAGGGGCGCGAAGTGCACCCTGGGATTGAAATGCCACCACCTACCTCAACCCCAACGGGGTTGCACATTTTAGTTGAACCCCGCTGGGGTTCCAATTCCAATTGCGGCGCATACCTAGGGTGGTCTGCGCGACCGTAGGCTTTGATGTTTAACCACTTCGCGGTTGTGAGGTTCGTGGGCTTGACCTTTTATGAGAAACAGATGAGAGGCAAAAAACTGGCAGATTTCACGACTACAATGGACGTCCATGAAATCTCCTACACAACAACCCAGCATCTTGTTCTCAGCCGTTTGGTTACCCACGGCTATCTGTGCCGCTCTGCTCATCTGTGGCTGCTCGAAAAAATCAGCCCCGGCGTCTGCAGCCAAAGTGGCTCCCGCCAAGGTGGAAATGGTGCCCCACGAAACGGAGCTAGCGACGCTCAAGCTGAACAGCGAAGCAGTCAAGCGATTAGCGATCGAAGTGGTTCCTGTTGAGAAACAGGAAGTCTCGCGCCACCGAACTCTAGCGGGCGAAGCGATCGTTCCCTCTGGCAGGTCTATCATCGCTGCGGCGCCCGTACCGGGTGTCATCGCCGCAGCCGATCAATTTTTTCCGCAGCCTGGGACCGAGGTTAAGTCTGCCCAGCCGGTAATGATTCTCAAGCCGCTACTATCGCCCGAGCGCGATGTCCCGACGCCGGCCGAACAAGTTCAAATGACCGGCGCAAAAGCGAACTTGATGGTGGCTTTGGTGACGGCTCAAGGTGAAGTAGCACGTAGCCAATCCGAAATCGAAGGACTGCAAATCGCACGCGATCGCGCCGCCAAACTACTCGAGGACCGAGCTGGCAGCCGCCGCGCACTGGATGATGCTGAAGCATTGCTCGGCGTTGCTCGCTCAGTGCTTGAGGCAGCCAAGCAACGTGAAAAGGAACTGGTTGATCTGCTGAAGTCCCTCAACAATTCCAATACCGACGTACTCGTCGATCCTGCCTCACCATTGACACTAACCGCACCTGTGGCCGGAGTGGTTCGCAATGTACAAGTTTCTCCAGGCCAGACCGTTACCGCAGCCGCACCACTATTTGAAGTCGTTGATCTCAGCACGATCTGGATACGCGTTCCTGTCTATGTGGATTTGCTTTCCAAGATCAGACGCGATGAAGTAGTTCGACTCGTATCGCTCGATGGCACATCTCTCTCAAGTTCTCCAAAACTTGGCAAGCCAATTGCTGCTCCTCCCACTGCCGACGCGGCCAGCTCATCCGCAGACCTGTATTACGAAGTCGACAACCGCGACCTACGATTAATGCCTGGTCAACGTATCGGTATCGATATGCCTATGAGCAGCGTTAGTGAAGCATTGGTTCTACCCTCGGCTGCAGTCCTTTATGACATCTATGGTGGCACCTGGGTTTATGTGCAATCCTCGGCGACTGAAGAAGGCTCGACGTTCACGCGAAGTCGTGTGTTGTTGGAATGGGTCGACGGTGACAAAGCGATTCTGTCCAAGGGACCGCCCGTTGATACGTTAGTTGTGACCGCAGGGGCCGCAGAGCTGTTTGGTACCGAGTTCGGAGCTGGCAAATGAGCTGGCTCATCCGTACCTCACTTGAACTCAGACTGCTGATCATCATCCTGGCGATAGTCCTGGTCGTTGTTGGCGTTCGCGGCAGCGACTCTGTTCCACTGGATGTGTTTCCTGAATTCGCGCCGCCACTGGTGGAGATTCAAACCGAAGCTCCCGGCATCTCTACGGAGGACGTAGAAAGTCTCATCACGGTACCGATCGAGAACGCCGTAAACGGAATACCGTTCGTTCAAACGGTGCGTTCCAAATCGGTGCTGGGGTTATCCAGTGTCCGTATGATTTTCGAACCAGGCACCGACCTGTTGGTTGCCAGGCAGTTGGTCCAAGAGCGATTAGCTTTAGCACAAGCTTCGCTGCCACTGGTTGCCCGACCTCCCGTTATCTTGCCACCGCTTTCGTCGCTCAGTCGCTGTCTAAAGATTGGCTTGTGGTCCGATACCCAAAGTCAGATGGAGATGACCACACTGACCAAATGGACGATTCGCCCGCGATTGATGGGTATTGCCGGAGTTGCCAACGTCGCAGTTTGGGGTGAGAAGGATCCGCAACTGCAAGTCGTTGTCGATCCAGTGCGACTGAACAATCATGGCATCACGCTCGATGCCGTGTTGCAAACGGTTCGGGATGCCACTGCTGTCGGCTCAGGTGGCTTTGTCGATACACCTAATCAGCGGCTGGCATTACGGCATGTCCCCGCAGTATACACGCCAGAGCAACTCGGTGAGATTCCGATTCGTCAGACGAATGCTCCGTCGACGCTCGCACGACCTGGTGCAAATCTAGCTGCTTCCAGCGGCTCGCCGCTCCGCATTCGAGATGTCGCTGAAGTCAAGTTCGATTACGCTCCCCCTATCGGCGATGCGATCATCAACAACCGGCCAGGGCTGTTATTGATTGTCGAGAAGCAGCCTTGGGCCAATACCCTGGATGTGACGCGCAACGTTGAAAAAGCCATGTTGGATCTCAAGCCAGCCATGGGCGAAGTTCAATACGATACCACCATATTTCGTCCTGCCACCTTTATCGAACGCTCACTGGAGAATCTTGGCCACTCGATGTGGCTTGGGTGTGTTCTAGTAATCGCAGTTCTCATTTTGTTCTTGTTTGATTGGCGATGCGCCTTGATCAGCGCAACCGCAATTCCACTCTCGCTCATTGCTGCCATGTTGGTGCTGTATTATCGCGGTGGCACCATCAATACGATGGTATTGGCGGGACTGGTCATCGCCTTGGGGGAAGTCGTCGACGATGCAATCATTGATGTCGAGAACATCATGCGACGACTGCGACTGAACGCAAAACTGGAGCAGCCGCGATCAGCCTTCGCGGTTGTGTTGGATGCCTCCATGGAAGTCCGCAGCGCCGTTGTCTATGCAACGATCATAGTGATCTTGGCGTTCTTGCCGGTGTTCTTCCTGACAGGCTTAGCAGGCGCATTCTTCAAGCCATTGGCCGCGTCTTACATCTTGGCAATCTTGGCATCGCTGGCTGTCGCACTGACCGTCACACCAGCGATGGCCTTATTCCTGTTGCCAAAGTCAGCCGTAAAACGCCACGTCGATGGGCCGTTGGTATTGCTCTTTAAGCGGCTTTATCGATCGGTGCTCAGCGCTGCGATTCGCTTTCGGTGGGGCACGCTTATCGTGACAGCGATTATCTTCGTAGGCATCGCTGGTACGATCACGCGACTTGGCGAGCAGCTTATGCCCAAGTTCCGTGAAACGGACTTCCTCATGCACTGGGTCGAGAAGCCTGGCATTGGTATCGATGCCATGGACCGCGTTACGTTGCGAGCCAGCGAAGAAATGATGGCTGTCGATGGCGTGCTGAATTTCGGTTCGCACATTGGTCGAGCCACTGTGGCTGATGAAGTCGTAGGTCCCAACTTCACTGAATTGTGGATCAGTATCGATGACAAGAAGGACTATGACAAAACGGTCGCTCAGGTCCAAGATATTGTCGATGGTTACCCGGGTTTGTATCGCGACTTGCTCACCTATTTGACCGAGCGAATCAAAGAAGTTTTGACGGGTACAAGTGCTTCGATCGTGGTGCGAGTATTCGGACCGGAGATGGATGAACTGCGCTCTGTAGCCAACTTGGTTGCGGCACAGATCAAGCCCATCGAAGGGGTCACGACACTAAAGGTTGAACCTCAAGTGCTAGTACCGCAGATATCGGTCCACATGCGCCCTGAGGCTGCTTCGCAATTCAGCCTGACTCCCGGTGCTTTGATGCGCAGTGTGACGACACTGGTGAATGGCATGCAGGTAGGCGAGATCTACAAAGACCAAAACATTTTCGGAGTGATCGTCCGTGGTGAAACCAGTTTGCACAGCGACCTCCGCACGCTGAGCGAACTGATGATCGACACGCCAGCAGGAGGTCAAGTACCACTGGGAACTGTGGCTGAGCTATCCATTGTGCCTGCTCCCAATGAGATCAAGCGTGAAGCTGCATCGCGACGGATCGACATTACTTGCAACGTCGATGGTCGCGACCTCGCGTCAGTTGCCACCGATATCGAGCGTGCCGTACTTGCCAATGTGAACTTCGAGATCGGCTACCATCCTGAGTTTCTTGGCGAGTATGCAGAAGCCAAAGCCTCGCGCAACCGACTGTTACTTCTTTCGTTAGCTTCGATCTGTGCCATCGCAGTCATCCTGTACATCGACTTTCAATCGTGGAAACTTGTCGGCATCATTCTCTGCACCTTGCCGCTAGCCTTATTGGGAGGCGTCATAGGTGTTCACGCATCGGGAGGAATTCTGTCACTTGGCTCGCTAGTCGGTTTTGTGACCGTGCTTGGCATCGCTGCTCGCAACGCCATCATGCTCATCAGCCACTACCGACACCTGGCAACCGAAGAGGAAGTGTCCGACCGTTCGGAACTGGTAATGCGCGGAGCAGAGGAGCGTCTCGCGCCGATCATGATGACTGCGCTGACCACGGGACTCGCGCTCGTGCCGTTGGTATTAACCGGCGAAATTCCAGGTCAGGAGATCGAGTATCCGCTAGGTCTGGTGATTCTCTTTGGGCTAATCACTGCGACGCTCGTCAATCTCCTTATTCTTCCGATCATTTTTAGTTTCGGATTCGCCAACAAAATTCTGCGGAAAGACGCGCATTCCAGCTAACGGGCACCGATCGGCGCGTGCCGCAAATGACAATCTTCGAAGAAAAACCTTTGGTTATCTATGCTTCATGGCCACCTTATGGCGCATCTGTAGAATTCTCGCGACGAATGACGAGTTCGGTCTGTCTGTAGGCTTACGAACTCACTGTTCGAGTTGGTGGCAGCAAGATCGATGCCATGCTGGAAGAAGATGGTGAGATCGAAATGCTGGAAAAAGAGATCGCCATCAAAGAACTACCGAAAGCCGTGACCGATTCGCTGGCGGGGCTGTATCCTGAAAGCAAGTTATAACCCGCGGAAGCAGTTTATGAGTTGGAGGACGACGAACAGGAGCTTGAGTTCTACGTCGCATTGCGTCGCAGGCCTGGGCAATGCACTACAGAGAATAGCGGGTTTTTCTACCACCATTGTGGATTAGATTCTCACGAATATCTTTTGGCGATACATCCAATGCAAGATGCCCCAGAAAACGCTTAGAACTGCAATCCCCTCGAAAAAGGGTGCGTATTCGACTCCCCAGAACTCAAACAAGTGTTTGCCCAAATGGATCTCGAAACTCGACACAACAAATTCATGAATCAAGTGAGCGATACAATAAGCTGTAATCGAGTTGGCTCCGATGACTCGCAATGGATAGGCCCAGCTCTGTAAGCGCCATAGATCACAAATCCCGTAGAATGCAGCGAGAAACAGGAAGCACCAACCACCGCTGAAAAGGACCCAGCTAGGTGTCCAGATTCGTTTGACATTTGGGCAAATACCTAAGCGGTCGGCGGCGATGCCAGCAACAAGGCAAACGAGTCCAGCCACGATCTGGTAGCTCAAGACCTTACGTTTCGATGCATTTTGGAGCATCCAGTTTCCAGCAATCAGGCCGAGCAGCATCGTAGCAAGCGTCGGTATGAAACTTAGGGTAGCGTAACCACCACCGTTGTGCGTGAACAGAGATTCTCGCGGGAAGAGATTTAGAAACCAAGTATCAAAGGCCCAGGCCAGGTTTGAATTCTTGTTCCAATGTGCGGCGATTCCCGTCGCATGGTGCGGCCAGTCTTGCGGCACCCCTACTGCGGCATAATCAAAATCCGGTCCAGGCAGTGGGTAGGCAACAAAAGCGGCCCAATAGCCAACGACTAACACGCACAATACGATCCACCGGATACGTGACTGTGCAAGTCCCAACAAAAAGAGTGGGAAATATCCCAGTCCAATCTGGCTCAGCGTATCCTCAAAGGTGAAATAGGTTTGTTCGCGATGGGTGGATCGCAAGAAAATCCCCAACATAACCAACAGGACCGCCCGCCAAATAGCGTGTCTCGCGAGAGCAGCCGTTGAGTCACCTTGAGAAAGACGTTTGGCCAACGAGAACGGCATGGCGACACCAACCAAGAACGAAAAAGATGGCTGGATTAAATCATGGAGAGAGCAGCCAACCCAAGGGACATGGCTTTGATGGTAAGCGAGGAATTCCCAAATTGAACTGTCCGGGAAGGCTTGGTGCATACGAGATAGACGTAAAACTTCGGCCATCATGAGGAACATGACAAAACCGCGGTAAACGTCCACACCTACAACTCGCCCTGAGGAGGCGTGAGTATCTTCAGCCATTGGCTTCTCCATCAGCTCTTCAAAACACTAGAAGATT
>JAGQPR010000211.1 GCA_020426625.1 Planctomycetales bacterium | reverse complement strand
GTCAAAAACCGCGTGCTTGCGCACAGCGGCTAATTTTGCGGAAGGATTACGTGGAACTGAATTTCCAATTCTTGACAATAGTTGGTTCTGTCCGGAAGACACCAGTTGCAACGACAGCGGGCCAAATCTCAGATGAGTGCTAAACGCTAGACCGATCAATTGGCCAACGAGTCCCCCAAAATGCTGTCCGCGAAACTAGCCGCGTTATCGTTCTGTGTGCTAATTCCAGAGGTATCGGCGTAGTTCGTGAATTCACCCTCGAGTGGCGCTCCATTGGGTACAGGTCCAAAATCAATGCTTCTTCCTGACGGAAACCGGTAAAACACCGGACCGCCTCCGATTCCGTTCCAAGGAATACCACCGTATGAATCGTCGAGTCCAGCTGAAATCAATTGAAAGGACTTTTCGGCCATGAATCGGTAGTATGCGTTTGCATTCGCCGGAGTGACTGGCACCTTGGTGTTAATGTCATCAGACCGATAGGGCCTGCAGGCGCCGTGGTCGGCCAGCGTGTAATGGTTGTAGAATGTCGCCGAACCCACCGGAAACGCGTAGGTACGATGATCGAAATAAACATAGGGAGCCCTCTGGCCACTGGGCCGATAGGCGGGCAATAAATCATTCACGGCTGGATTACCCAGCAATTCCCCCTCATCCGTCGAAGCGGTAATACCGCCGATCACATCCAGTGTCATTTGACCCTGTTTAAAATCGTAGAGCGGATTGTTGCGGTCCGGATTGTATTGCACGCTACCGCGATTGGCTGGAGTTATTGAGCCCGAAGTCTGCTGGACGCCATTGCCGTCGGTGATATAGATCGGACCACCGACTCCTGAGAACGGAAACTGCGGGTCTTCGCTGAAGCCACCCAAAAAAAAGACGATTGCCTCTGCTGGGTCCATAACACCAATCGCCGAACCATTGCCAAAGTTGTTGACCAAGGGAGTGCTCGTTCCAGGGAAAACGTCGGTCGTGAGCAAGGCCAGTTCCGATGCCGCCATTTGCGGGAAAGCTTTCAGCAAATGCCGCTGAAGAATTGGCAGACTGGCGCCATCTGGAGGCAAGTCATTGTACTTTTGCTCGTACTTGTTGATCGCGTCCGAAAGCGTCGTGACCTCCATGGCGATCGCCTTTTCTCTGATCGATTTCGAGACCATGCCAATGGCTGGCACTAGCAATCCGACCAGCAATCCGATGATGGCGATCACCACCAGCACTTCGACTAGCGTGAAACCATGTGGCAACCGAGTTCGAGTTTTCATTTTTCAACCTCCGAAAAGATAAGCAACTCGACGACAACCTACGTTGCCGCTCTCCCCGCGTTGCACTGTGTAACCTCTTTATAACCTCGATGTAACAGGCAACCCGTTCGTAAACTGGAAACCCGTCTGTAACCCTTTTCTGATTCTCTAGCAGCTTGAAACTCCAAGTAAATCGATTCTCCTACTTACGCCAATGAAGTGATCATTGACACCAGCGGCATAAATAGAGAAATCACGATGAACCCCACCGACACCCCCAAGAAACAGATCAACAGGGGTTCGATCAAGCGCGTCAAGCCTTCGGTCATCACGTTGACTTCGTCATCGTACGTGTCGGCAACTTTGTACAACATCGTATCCAATTCGCCGGTTTCCTCGCCAACGTCCACCATGTTGACGACCAATTCATCAATCACTCGCGAGCGCATCTTCATCAAGTAAAAAAGCACGCAGACCACGGCAGCGATACCGACGGTCATGGCGCCTACCACAACTAGCGACTCCATCGATTTCTTGTTACCCGTAGCGCGGCCAGCGGTGAGGGCGACAGACAAAATCATGACCCCCGGAAACGTCCCCAACAGCACCCAAAAGAATGCCGCCAGCGGATGAAACCCTGGCGTTGAGTGCTCGCGCATGGGTTTGCTAATCACCTCACCTTCGCGAATCGCTTCGGTGACTTTGGTAAATATCCGCTCAAACAAGGCATTGCCTGCGGTCTCACGCGTGATATTTAGAGCTTCCAGAATGGGCACGCCGGACGAAACCAGTGTCCCCAGGGTCCGCGTCGTACGGGCCATGATGTTCTTTTCCATCAATTTGCCGAACACCGGCAATTTGAGCATGAACATATCGTAGCCCATCCGCCCATGTTTAAACTTGCGCACCAGTTTTGTCGTTAGCCAGTAGCAGAACGGGATCAGCAGCATCAAGAACCAATACTTGACGATGTAATTACTCATCGCAATCAACAGCAGAGTAGGCGCGGGCAAGGGCAAGCCGAATTCCTCGAACATTTTCTCGAACGTAGGCACGATCACAATCATGATCAACGTCAAGATCAAGCCCGCGATGATGACCACCGCAATTGGGTAGATCAACGCCCCTTTGACTTTGCGTTTCAAAGCTTCTGAGCTTTCCAAGAAGTCGGCCAGACGCTGGAGAATGGTTTCCAGAGCACCACCGGCTTCCCCCGCTTTGATCATATTGACATACAAGCGGCTAAATACCTTTGGCGATTTGCTCATCGCCTCAGACAGGGTCGAGCCCGTCTCGATTTCGTCGCACGTATCCATCAGTGCGTTCTTGAGCTTGCCCGGTTTACTATTGTTTTCGAGAATCTTCAAGCTTCGCAGAATCGGCAGGCCTGCATCCTGAAGAATGGAAAGCTGCCGCGTGAACGCGCAGATATGTTTCGTTTTGGCGCCGCCGATTGCAAATGGACGCTTCTTCCGCTGACCAGGAGCGAGTTTCGCGGCGGTGCCTTTCTTGACCTGGATCTTGGTAACGAAGTAGCCCATCTGCCGAATAGTGGTCTGCGCCTCCTCTTCGGTCGCTGCTTCGATAATATCTTTGATTTCCTGGCCGGTCGCGTCCATTGCCTCAAATTGGAATGTAGGCATGACGTTCGTCCTCGCATTTAACTATTGAATCAGTAACTAGGCACACTTGACTCGCGCTACGCTGGGCCAGCGAGCTGAGCGTCATCAACTCGCATGGACTTGCCATCGGCGCTAATCGGCAATCGTCTCTCGCAACACTTCGTCAGCCGTGGTATGGCCTTGGAAGACATAGTTGATTCCATACTTTCTCAACGGAATCATTCCATAGGATTCCGCCTTGTCCCGCAATTCGTCAGTAGTCGAATTGCCCATGATCATCTCGCGCAGGTCATCATTCAAAATCATCAGTTCGAACAAACCGATACGTCCCTTGTATCCCGTGTTGTTGCACTTGTCGCAGCCGCGGCCACGGTAGAACTTCTTGCCTTCCACTTCCGCGGGTTTCATACCCAGATCCATAATGATCTCTTGACTAACCTCGGTTTCCTCCCGACAACCGCTGCAAATCCGCCTCACCAATCGCTGCGCCAAAATGGCTTCCACGCAGGCGGTGATCAAGAACGTAGGGATGCCCATATCCTTCATACGCGTCACCGTACTCGGTGCATCGTTGGTGTGCAGGGTGCTAAACACCAAGTGGCCGGTAAGGGAGGCTTGCACGGCAATTTCTGCCGTTTCCGTATCGCGGATCTCTCCCACCAAGATCGTGTCCGGGTCCTGACGAAGGATCGCCCGCAGGCAGGAGGCAAAGGTCACGCCGATATCGTGGTCGATGGGAATCTGCACGATGCCGTCGATGTCATATTCGACGGGGTCTTCAGTCGTGATCAGCTTGTCCTTGATGTGATTCAACTCGCTCAGCGCTGAATACAGAGTCGTCGTTTTTCCGGAACCCGTTGGGCCAGTTACCAGCACAATTCCGTTGGGACGATCAATCGTCTTGCGAAACAAGCTCAGCGTGGCCTCATCCATCCCGACGTTTTCCAAGCTGAGCGAGACCACCGAGCGGTCCAGGATTCGCATAACCGTACTTTCGCCAAACATTGTTGGCAGCACGCTTACCCGCAGGTCGACCGGGTGACCACCGACCATCAACTCGATACGACCGTCTTGGGGCAATCGACGCTCGGCGATGTCCAAATTGGCCATTACTTTGATGCGCGTCGTAATGGCAAATGCCAAGTGACGCGGCGGCGGAACCATCTCATACAAGACTCCCTCCGCCTTGATTCGAATCCGGAATTCATCCTCAAACGGTTCAAAATGGATATCGCTGGCGTGATCTTTGATTGCCAACAGCAGAACCATGTTGAGCAATTTGCGAACGGGAGCGCTGTCAGCCAGTGCGGCTGCGTCTGTCAGGTTGAACGCTTTTTCGTCAGTCAGTGCATTGGCCGCCGCAAACAGCTCCTCGTTCTCATTCAACTCGCGAATGATCGCCTCCACGGAGTCGACATCCGAGGAATAGTACTTTTCGATCGCGGAGAGAATGTCGCGCTCGGTGGCGACCACCATGCGAATATCGTAACCGAGGAAGGTTCGCAGTTCGTCTTGAATTGTCAAGTTCTGTGGATCGCAGGTGGCACAGGTCAGCGTATTGCCGTCAAATTGAACTGGAATAACCCGGTACATCTGAGCCATCGTCTCAGTCACGCGATCCAAGATGTCCGGCGGTAACTCGACTTCTGTCAGCTGAATGACTTGCATGTTCAGCTGTTCTGCCAATGCCTGAGCCAGCTGGTCGTCGGTGATTAGGCCCATGTCCTCGGCGATCTTGCCGAGCAAAGCACCGGGACGCTGCAGCTGCTCTTCGATTACGAGCTCGAGCTGTTCATCGGTGATGAAACCCAAGTCGACAAGAATCTGGCCTAATCTGCGAACTACCATCTTTGACTTTCAGCCGTAATAGTTTCCAGGACTGCTTCGTACCGTTGAATCAAGCCTACCCTCCGCATGCTGCCAATGCCCGCGCATGCATTCAGCCAATTAGCCCTCGTAGCTGCATAGCCAGCTCACCGATTTGCGCTTTGCAACTCGGCAGCCTTGCGCACTCAATCCTCACTATCCTCGTCCTCATCGTCTTCGACACCACGACGCGCGTTGACAATACGACGCGCAAGATCGTCCGGCCGATGAGCCTTCGAAAGCGCGTCTTCGACAGTCACAATGCCCCGTCTCCAGACGTCGAAAAGAGCGTCGTCCATCAAATTCATGCCAAACTTGGCCCCTGTTTGGATCGCTGAATTGATACGGAATGTCTTGTTTTCGCGAATGAGGTTAGCGATACCCGGCGTGACCACCAACACTTCGTAACAGGCCACGCGGCCACCACCGATTCGCGGCAACAATGTTTGAGCTACGACACCAATCAACGACGTACTCAACTGGGTGCGAATCTGGTCCTGCAAATTGCCTGGGAAGGCATCAATAATTCGGTTGACAGTGCCCTGAGCGCTATTGGTATGCAACGTGCCAAACACGACGTGCCCAGTTTCCGCAGCTGAAATCGCCGCCGAGATCGTATCCAAGTCACGCAGCTCACCCACCAGAATGACGTCCGGATCCTGCCGCAGTGCTCGCTTAATGGCCTCCGAAAAACTGGGCACATCAACGCCGACTTCGCGCTGATTAATCGTCGACTTGATGTGATCGTGGTAAAACTCGATCGGATCCTCGATCGTAATAATGTGATGGTCGTGGGTCTCGTTCAAAAAGTTGATCAAACTGGCCAAGGTCGTACTCTTGCCGGATCCGGTTGGCCCGGTGACCAACACTAACCCGCGCGGGCGCTGCACCATATCGACAACGGACTGGGCCAACCCCAATTGCTCTGGCGTGAGCTTGTCATTGGGAATCTGCCTCAAAACCCATGGAGACATTACCGCGCTGCCGAAAGATAGAAACCCGGAAGCGAGCCTGATCGCCGAAAGCAAACCCAAAGTCCGAACTGCCTGCCTCTTGCAGCTCCCGCTGACATCGATCCGGCGCGATACTTTTCATCAACGCCATCGTGTCGTCGGGCTCCAAGACCTTTGTTTCCAATTTGCGCATTCGCCCATGCAAACGGAAAACCGGTGGTTGCCCAACTACGATATGAATGTCACTGGCGCCCTGCTTGACGCACGCCTGAAGCAGCTTGTCAATTAAAACCGTTGCCATGGACGGTCCATTCCAATGTATCTACGAATCCGCTGCGACGTCCCGTCGCTTCAAAGACCGTGAAGAGTTACTAGTAATGTTGTAAAGTTCGCGCCCAAATTTGATGTATCTTCAGCGAACACGCACGGCCACAAATGTAGCCGGGTGAACATAATGCCCCGATCGCGAGCCGGAGCATGTTAATGTTTCCAATGGGTGGTACGAAGTTTCTCGAGATGAGCATTCTGTGACAAGGTAAACCATTCCTCCTGGTAATGGTGGTATTGTAGTTGCAATCGGCCTTGAAAGTCCAACCATGGCGCATTCACCAGGCTACTCAAGCCGCCACTCCTGGGGGGGCGGACGGCGGGTTGTGCAAATGTCAATCTGTTTTTTCGTCAAATTCCTTGAATACCTGGGACAATGCCAATTTGTCCTGCTCGGTACGTTTGGCCACACGATAGACCTCTTCAATGGTTGTCAACCCGCGCAGTACTTTGCGAATTCCGTCGCAATAAAGCGTGGTCATTCCATCGTAAATGGCCTGCTCGGTGATCTGCACCGTAGATTTACCTTGAAACATCATTTCGCGAATTTTGCTGGAAACAACCATTAATTCGTAGATACCCATTCGCCCTCGGTATCCAGACTTCTGACAGTAGCCGCAACCCTTGCCCTTAATGAAGGTCGCCTTTTCGGCAATCTCCAGAGGGATGCCCGCTTCTGCCAAGGCGGCCTCGCTAAGCTTGACTTGTGCCCGGCAACGCTTGCAAATCGTCCTTACCAAACGCTGCCCCAGCACCGCTACGACCGAACTTGCCACCAGATAGTTGGGAACACCCATGTCTACCATGCGTGTAACAGCACTGGGCGCATCGTTCGTGTGCAGTGTACTGAAAACTAAGTGTCCAGTCAAAGATGCCTGGATTCCCATGGATGCAGTCTCGGAATCTCGCATCTCACCAACCAGGATGATGTTTGGGGCTTGCCGCAACATGGATCGAATAATGCGCGCAAAATCGAGTCCAATATTGTGACGCACTTCAACTTGATTGATGCCCGGCAAGTAGTATTCAACGGGGTCCTCGGCAGTGATAATCTTGCGATCGGGGCGATTCATCGCGTTCAGGGCCGCATACAAAGTTGTGGTTTTACCGGACCCTGTCGGACCGGTAACAAGCATAATGCCGTTAGGTCGCTTGATGGTCTGAGTGAAAATCTTGAAGTCGCGCGCCCCCAAGCCGAGCTGCCGAATGCCGACTTTGATATTGTCCTTGTCCAATAGCCGCATGACGCAAGATTGGCCGTGATTGGTGGGAATTACGCTGACGCGCAAATCCAGCTCCTTCTCCCCAACGGTGATCTTGATTCGACCATCCTGGGGGCGACGCCGCTCGGCGATATCCATGTTGGCCAAGATCTTGATGCGCGAAAGAATCGCACCTAATAACCTTCTAGGGGGGCTATCTCGCTCGACCAGAATTCCGTCAATCCGGTAGCGAATTCGCACCCGGTCCTCGAAGGGCTCGACATGAATATCGGAAGCACGTAACTGGACTGCTTCCTGGATCATCATACCCACCAAACGAACTACTGGTGCATTTGCCTCGTTGGCAAACTCGTCCGAGCCGCCGATTCCATCTTCAGCGGTTTCAGTAAAGTCGATTTGCGTATCGGTGAATTCCTGCAAAATCGAGTCAGCCGATTCACCTTCCACCTGCCCGTAGTAGCGGTTGATGGCCTCTTGAATGGCTTCACGTGGCGCTAGGGCCGTTTCAATCTTTCGATTCAAAATGAACCGTAGCTTTTCGATTGTTTCAAGGTCGAACGGGTCGCTCATGAGAACGTGAATCGTATCGTTCTCATCCTTGTACGGTATGATGCTGTTTTCCCTAGCCACCGACTCGGGCACCAACTGAATCACCTCGTCAGCAATCTTCCGTTCGCTCAAGTCGACGAAGTTGAGCTTATGGAACTTGGCCAAGGCGCGATAAACGGCGTCCGGTTCGGCATAACCGAGCTGAATCAGCGCATCCGCCACGGAAATATCGGAATCTCTAGCCAAATTGGTGGCTTCGCTCAGCTGGTCAAGGCTCACTAAACCGCCGCGCAACAGCAAGTCGGTAAAGTCGCGAGATTCATCCATTGGTTCACTCCGGGGGCAACTGGTTGCGCAGCACGTAGATAAAAAGTCGGATTGTAAGTCGAGTGGCTAACGCGCTCATGTGGCCGCCCTACCTTGCTGGCGGGCGTACAAAAGTGCTGCTAGCGTCGATCACCAGAAACAATATGCGTTGCATGATCCACCGGGCGAGTCGCCAAGCTTAATCAGCTTAGGGAAAACCTGCACTTTCAATCGCAAATTATCACTGACATACCCACTCGGTTGGCCAGCCGACACGATGCAACACCAAGTTATTTTTCCCAGGTTCTTTTTTCAAGCAGCCCAGCTCTGCGTATTCACGATTCGCTTCGCAACGCGACGAGATTCATACAATGCTCATCTTGACTGGTGATGCCAGCAGGTGTCAATAATCTTCAGCGCGAACAATGGTGATTCGTGGACGTTTCTGCAAGTTCCGTTGGGACAACTAGCGGAAATCTCGGCTGCGCAGCGTCAAGCCCTGAACTTGTTCAGCCAAATCGTCGATCCGGCCCGCGACGACATGGATGATACCCTCGCGGTTTTCGCAGACACCATGTGCCAACCAGGCGTTTGAGCGACGCGCAATTTTGTAGTAGCGATCCCAGATGTTGGGCTTGAGTACCAGATTGATGGTTCCTGTCTCATCTTCCAACGTTACAAATGTAATGCCCTTGGCAGTACTGGGGCGTTGCCTGAGGAGCACTAAGCCAGCCACCCGCACAAATCTGCCGTCAGCCGTTTCGGGCAGCTGGCTAGCCGTCGTCACACGCAGACGCTGCAACTGGTCGCGGACGAAGGAAACAGGGTGGGCCCGCAGCGAAAGGCCTGTTGTGTCGTAGTCAGCGTAAACCTCCTCGATATCGGTCATTGGCTTCAGTGCCTCGGGAATCTCCTCGTCGACGTCCGCTCCGGTGGCTTCCAATAAACTTAGTTCGGTCGATTTCTGGTCCTGTGCCAATGCTTGCCAGAAGGCAGCCCGTCGGTCGCCTGTCAAGCTTTCCAGCACTCCAGCGTCTGCCAATCGAGTAATAGTCGCCCGCCCGATCCGCGTTCTACGCGTAAAATCTGCCAGGTCGCGGAACCTCCCGCCGGATTGACGAGCAGCAACAATGGTTGCACCGACACTAGCAGGCAATCCACGCACCATGAGCAGACCAAGACGCAATTGGAACTTGGGATCCTTCGACTGCCCCTCCTTGCGGTCGCGATCCGAGTGCTCGAGCGGTTCTAGCGTACAATCCCATTCACTTCGATTGACGTCGACACCAGCTACCTGTACTCCATTGGCCTTGGCATCGCTGACCAATTGTGCTGGTGCGTAGAAGCCCATCGGCTGACTGTTGAGTAGTGCGGCGCAGAAGGCGTCCGGATAATAGCGTTTGAGCCAGCAGGAAACGTAAACCAGCAGCGCAAAACTGGCGGCGTGGGACTCGGGAAATCCGTACTCGCCGAAGCCACGGATTTGTGTGTAGACCAATTCGGCAAATCGCTCGGAAAGTCCGCGAGCTTTCATGCCAGACATCAGCTTGGAGTGAAATTGATCGATCACACCCGGGCGTCGCCAAGCTGCCATAGCGCGTCGCAGTTGATCCGCTTCCCCCGGCGTAAATCCCGCAGCCACCACAGCCAAACGCATGGCCTGCTCCTGGAAAATAGGCACGCCCATAGTTCTCTCCAGGACTTGCCGGATTTCTTGTGTGGGGTAGGGCGGTTGCTCCCCGGTGCGACGGGCTGTCAGGTAGGGATGTACCATTTGGCCCTGGATTGGCCCAGGGCGGACGATGGCCACTTCGATGACTAAGTCGTAGAAGCATCTCGGACGAAGACGCGGCAACATGCTCATCTGAGCGCGGCTTTCAATTTGAAACACTCCGACTGTCTCGGCGCGACAGATCATATCGTAGACCTGCGGGTCTTCGGCTGGAATGGTTGCCAGTGTCAGCGGTCGATCGTAGTGTTTTTCCAGCAAGTCCAACGCGCGATGGATGGCGCTCAGCATTCCCAACGATAGGCAATCGACTTTCAAGATGCCCAGTTCGTCCAAATCGTCCTTGTTCCATTGGATAACGGTCCTACATTCCATGGAGGCGTTTTCTAATGGGCACAGTTCACAGAGCCAGCCTTGAGTCATGACCATCCCGCCGACGTGTTGTGACAAGTGCCGGGGAAAACCTCGCAAGTGCTCACACAAATAAATGAATCGCCGACCAACCTCTGATTCCGGCGATATGCCGCATTCGCTCGCGCGTTCGGCCAATGTTCCCTCAGTCAATCGCGCGTCTACCAACTTGCTCAGGGCGTCGATTGAATCCAGAGAGATCCCAAGAGCCCGCCCGCAATCACGAATGGTCGACTTTGTCCTATAGGTAATCACGGTAGCTGTCATGCCCGCGCGATGCCGACCGTATTTTTGGTAGATGTATTGCAGCACCTCCTCGCGTCGCTGGTGTTCAAAGTCCACGTCGATATCCGGTGCTTCGTTGCGTTCGCGACTAATAAAACGCTCAAACAAAAGATCGAGGCGATTGGGATCCACGGAGGTGATGCCGAGGCAGAAGCAGACAACGCTATTGGCGGCCGAACCACGCCCCTGGCACAGTATCCCTCGCTCACGCGCAAAACGCACCAAGTCCCAAACCGTCAAAAAGTAAGCTTCATAGCCCAATTCTTCGATCAATTCGATTTCATGCCGCAGCAAATCAATAATTTTGTCTGGCACGCCTGTCGGATATCGCCGCTTGGCTCCCTCCCAAGTTATCCGTTTAAGGAATTCGATCGGTCGCTGTCCATGCGGTGCTAACTCAACCGGGTATTCGTAACGCAGTTGTTCCAAGTTGAATTGGATACGCTGACTGATTTCCTGCGTGCGCGCAATCAGCTCAGGAGCTGTAGCATAGAGGCGTTTGATTTGATTCAGGGATCGCAAGTGATACTGCGAGTTGCCCAAACGCTGGGAGGCAACCTGTTGGATAGTTGAAGCAAATCGCGTTGCCAGCAAGCAATCATACAATATCGAGCGCTCAGCGATGTGATAGTGCACGTCGCCGCTGGCGACCAACGGAACACCACTTCGCTGTCCCAAGTGAAGATCACGTTCCAATTTGGCTTGATCGTCGACGCCAAGATGCAATTCGCAAAGGAGATACCCCCGATCCCCGAAGACTTCGCGAAACATGTGGAGCCAATCCAGCCAGCCTTCGTCGCTCCGCTCGTCAAAGTCAATTATTGGAAGACGGAACGGAGAATGCTCTTCGTCTTTGTTTGCCTTCGCAGGAGGCTCAAAGCCACTGACTATCGAAGCGACGTCCTCGGACGAATTCGTAAGCGACGGCAAGGTGGACCAGCTCGACTCGCTGCCTCTGGTCGGGGTGTCTTGTGCTTCCCAGGGCACGACTGTCTGGTCGTCGAAAAACTGACTTTCGGCTGGCGGCAATTCGTCGACCACTGGCTTGCGCAGAAGTATTCCTGCCATCAACCCAGTGTTGAGTTCGATAATATCCGACCATTGTAGGTGGCACGCGCCCTTTTCACGGCGAAGCCTTCCGCGAGTTATCAAGCGACAGAGCCTGCCGTAGGCGGCGCGGTCGGTGGGCCAAACCACCAGTGGGGGCCCGTCGATGGGATGCAATTCGGCACCGACGACAAAAGGGATGCCTACGTCCTTGGCGGCAGTGTGCGCACGGACCACGCCCGCCAGTGAATTCCGGTCGGTAATTGCCAGCCCGCCATAGCCCAACTCAGCCGCTCTCTGCATCAATTCGTCGGCATGAGAGGCACCCTCGAGAAACGAGAAATTGGACTTGCAGTGCAGTTCGACGTAACGCATTGTGAAATACCGAAAGCATGGAGAAGCGAAAAAATGCGATGGGCTACAACGAACAGTCAAAGAAGCCACGCAAAAGCAAACGCCGTCAGTATTTTTTATTCTGCTACGGACAAGCCAATCCGTCTGCGTTACACTAGCGTCTTTGGATTGAAACGCTCAGCCAGGGATGGAGCACGATGAATCGACTTTCCGTTTTCTTGTTAGGTATGCTCGCTGGAGCTGCATTGTTGTACACCTCCGAGAACTACTATATCGTGCGGGCCAACGAGGGAATACATATCGTGCCAAAGCTGGCTGGCAAAGTCGAATTCCCATATCGAGACATTCGAAATTACACCGTCGAGGACTGGAAGAGAAATGTGTCGTTGGGCGCGGCAATCGTGAAAGCCAAGAAACCCGATTTGATGGTCGAATCGTTGACCAGCGTGCGTACCAACTTTGACAACATACTCCAATCGCTTGGTGGCAACTGAAGCGACCGTTGCCGTGTTTGTGCACAGGGTTGTAAATTCATCTAATATTTCCTCGCGGACCCAACATTGCTCGACAGTTGGCAGGTTTCAATATGAGTACTATTTTTTCCAAGATCATCGCCAAAGAGATTCCTGCAAGAATCGTCCATGAAGACGAGTTGTGCTTGGCCTTCCACGACGTGTCGCCCCAAGCTCCGACACATGTGCTCATTATCCCCAAGAAGCCCATTGCATCCCTTGAGCAGTTGGAGCAAGAAGATGCACCGCTACTTGGCCATCTCTGGATGACGATAGCCAAGTTAGCGAGAGAACTGGGCATCGCAGAGTCGGGCTATCGCGTCGTCGTCAATTGCGGCAAGGATGGCGGTCAGTCTGTTGATCACCTGCACTTTCACATCTTGGGCGGACGCTCGTTGGCTTGGCCACCAGGGTAAGTGTCACAAATCGTAATTCCTATACCACATCAGCTAGCGTGCGGTTCCGTCAAAAACCGCGTGCTAGCGCACAGCGGCTAATATTGCGGAAGGATT
>JAGQPR010000210.1:8851-12942 GCA_020426625.1 Planctomycetales bacterium | reverse complement strand
AAATTGCTGCTGGTGATAGCCAGAAACTTCAATCTTTCCAGCAGATGAACACTCTGGTTCGTAGCTTGATCCAAGACCCGCTGATTGAACTCGAGCCAGCTCATTTCGCGGTTAATATAATCTTCCGGTGCGACAGCCATGAGCTCCTCATGTAGAACCGCAATGCAAATCCGCAGACACAGTGCAGATCAGTAGGCGCAGTGCAGATCAGTAGAAACGTGGACAAGCAAAACCTCCCATTGTAAGTATTCAGCAATCTGGCGAATAGTAACCAAGTTAGTGAAACAAGGCCCACAATACGCACGGCAGAAAGCACTTTTCAGGTCGCGTCCAGTTGTGATGCTCCGGTCAAGCGGGCCATTGTTACGCAAGCTTCATGCTGTACCGGGCAAAGAATAAGAACTCGAGTGGATTGGATGTCGTCTGAGCGACGCCAATGAATGGCCCCCACATTTAGGCCCAAAAGTCCGTTCGCTGGACATTCGCAGTTTTTTTGGCAAATGGCTGTAAGGTTTCATTCATGGAAACGTGTTATTGGTAGGAAAAGCGACCAAACTTGTAGCCACATCCCAGTGCTCCACAAGACCCAAACGAGACCAGCATGGTAGTTCCTGATACACGTATCTCGTTGATCGCGAGGTTACATGATCACGACGACGTGTCAGCGTGGATGGAGTTCTGCGCAATTTATCAACGAGTTATCTACAACATCAGCAAGAAATATGGGCTGCAGGACGCAGATGCACATGAGGTATCACAAAATGTCTTGTTGTCGGTCAGCCAGCAAATCCATGAGTTCGACACATTAAAATCGGGCCGATTTCGGGGTTGGCTGGGCAGGATTGCTCGCAATGCAACCATCGATCAACTGCGCAAGAACCACCGCGAGCTGGCATCGAGTGGAATTGCAATTCGTGAGACGTACATCTCATCCAATTTGGACGAGGATTCCCAACAATTTGACATCGAAGCTCATCGCGAGCAGTTCCGCTGGGCTGCTGAAAAGGTGCGGGTGAATTCGAACGAAAGAACGTGGTACGCATTTTGGTCTACTGCGGTGTTGGGCCAGTCGCCTCATGCAGTGGCCAAGCAACTGGGAATGTCCGTGGGATCCGTTTATGTCGCCCGCTGCAGAACTCTCGCCAAGATCAAAGCGCTGGTTGACCCGTTTCGAGGAGGTGTCAAGTGATCACACGTCGTCAAGAATGTGATGAGACGAAATTACGCCAGATGCTTGCCGACACACTGACGCTCAAGCAGCAGCAGGCAATTACGCAGCATCTCGACCATTGTGCGGCATGCCAAGAGCAACTGGACCAACTGGTGGGTGAACCTGCTTGGTGGCACGAGACCCGGGAAACACTATCGTCGATCGGCGAGTTGCAGATTCATGCTGACCGCGTTGCTGCGGGACAGGAACGGGAAAGTCGCACAGTGCGATCAGCAGAATTTGACGGCGGCCACGCGGTTGTGTCGAATCGAGAGCAGCCACAACACTGGGTGCTAAGTCTGTTGCAGCCCAGTCAGGATCCCGAGGCGCTGGGGTCTATTGATGAAATGCCTGTTCACGATGTGGTGGGACAGGGCGGCATGGGAGTCGTGCTCAAGGCTCGCGACGGAGAATTGCATCGCTATTTGGCTATCAAGCTATTATCTCCCATGCTGTCCGGAAATGGAGCTTCGCGCGAACGTTTTTTTCGTGAGGCGCAGGCGGCGGCAGCGATCGTACACCCGAATATCGTTCCTATTTATGCTGTGTCAGGCAATCGATCCCTACCCTACATCGTCATGCCGTACATCGCGGGCGGCAATCTCCAGCAACACTTGGATCGCGAAGGACCATTGCCGATCGAACGTGTGCTATCGCTTGGTTTGCAAGTTGCAGAGGCTTTGGTAGCAGCGCACGCCCAGGGAATCATTCATCGTGACATCAAGCCCGCCAATTTAATGTTGGATGACGGTGGATTTCGTGTCATGCTCACCGACTTTGGCTTGGCAAGAGCCTTGGACGATGCCACGTTGACAGGCAGCGGAATGATCACCGGTACGCCTCAGTTCATGAGTCCAGAGCAAGCCCGTGGACGGGCGCTGGACGAGCGAACCGATCTCTATTCCCTGGGCGCCGTGTTGTATGCCCTGGCAACCGGCCACGCACCTTTCCACGGACAATCAACACTTGAGATACTGCGTCGGATCAACGAGGAATCGCCCATTGCAGTCACTGAGCTGAACGAAGCCTATCCCATCTGGTTCGAACGACTGGTGGCTTGGTTGATGGAAAAGGACGCCGATCGACGCATAGGTAGCGCCGAAACAGCAGCTTCTCTTCTGCGGCAGTGTCTGGCCCATGCGCGCTCACCTCACAAAGTCGATCTGCCCCGCGAGCTTCAGCGACGGCTTGCGACGTTGTTCCCGCGTGGTCTTATCGCGTCCCCGACTGGTGTCTTCGCAATGGTCATCTTGTCGACCCTCTCCATTGCAACTTGCGTTTTTGCAGCGATTCTGTCGGGTTCTGGCTCAAAAGAACCGGGTGATGGTGCCGAGGTCGCCACTAGAGCAACTTCGGTAGCGTCGGCTATGACCTCGGCTGACTCGGACTCGGACAAATCACAAGCAAACTTACCCCAAGAACATGCTCCAGGTGCATCAGCAGAATCTGCAGCAATCAACGAACAATCTGTTGCGCCTGCACAGACACAGAGTGCTAACAATTCCACTGTCAGCGCGTTGCCAACCGACTGGGCCAACGGCGACTCCAGCTGGAGCGGTCAGACTATCCAAAGTCTACTGCAAGACTCAGAGCATGAGCTCAACTCGTTGTGGCGAGAACTGGGGAATTAACTAGGACAATCGGTGGATAGCTATGTTCGTTTCATTTCGATCCTCAACAACCAAAGGAAGAATCAATGCATTCGCAATTTATTGCCAAACTTTATCGCAGGGGGGTGTCGTCAGTGCCGCTGGCCACGCTGATGGCAGGTATGGCAAGCTGCATCGTCATCGCTGGCTATCTCCAAGCCAACCAGCAAGAGAAGTCCGCCTCGAGCGACAGTCAACCGAGCTCGCAAGCAACAGCGCCCCAAGACAGGTCGCCGACCGTCGGCACAGCCCAGCAGTATCCCGTTCAGCATGCTCCATCGTCGAACGCTTGGTCTTCGGCAGATTCCAGAGCTGCAACTGGCATTCGAACGGCGCAAGCCGGAGATTGGCCAGCGAGTGATTGGTCGCAGAATTTTGATTTGCAGCCAGCGTTTGCCAAACGCTGGAATGAGATTTCCTCAGCAAACAATTTAGCGATAGCCCAAGCATACAGCCCAAAGCAGGAGTCTCCAGCGGATCAGATGGCTCGAAAGTTGTCGGCAGTTCCCAAAGCAGATCGCACAGAACAACAATTGACTCAGCTGCGAGAATTGCTGAACGCAGAATTCGACAAACGCCATGCCGAGCAACTGGAGCGGTTGGAGCGTGTCAAAGCAGACGCTGAAAAAACCGAAACCATTCTTCGTCAACGAAAGGACCAACAATCTCAAATAGTGGACCGACGCATGGCTCAGCTGCTGGGAGAACGGGACGAGCTCTCCTGGGACTACAGCGATGCCACTGCAAGAGGTCCGCAGCGAGCAGGTGGATTTCCGCAGCCGTTTCCGGTCACAGCGCCTGCAGGTGTCGGACAGACTATTCCACCTTTCGATGGGGGCGTACCGACAACTAAGTCGTTTCCTTTCGCTGGCGAAATGCAGGCTCCTACTGCCTCTACCGCTGCAACCAAACCATCCTTGGCGCCCACTACCGGCGAAGCTGCAAGTTCTGCACTTAGCTTGACTGCGGGCAACAACCCCTCCTACGCCCAGAACGATATCGTGCACGCGGGATTTAGCTTGGAAAACACGGAGGCTGCTTTGAAGCAAATCGAGAAGCTAGCCAAGAATCAAATCGTGTCTTCTTCAGAGCTCGAAAAGGCCCAACGCGCCTTCGAGGAAGCCAAGACGCGTTGGCAGTTCAAGACACGCGAACTGGAACTTGAGAAGGAGCTGTTACTGAGCGAAATGGAGTCGGCGGCGCAAGGTACTCGACTACTTTCAGACGAACTG
>JAGQPR010000210.1:0-8752 GCA_020426625.1 Planctomycetales bacterium | reverse complement strand
TTGAGCAAGGCCACACAGGAACTGCGGGCTGCGGAGATCGGACTGCAGCGACTCGAGATCCAGTTGAAATGGTCAACAGAGTTTGACAAAAAACGCCAGGAGAAAAATAACGCCAAAGTCGAATTCTCCGAAAGCACAGCGGATTCGCCATTATTGCCAGCGCAGAACCTCGCCCGATGATAATTGGTGGACGGTGGTTTCGTCCCGTACCAGCAGCAGGCCGCTTTGAGCTATACCCTCGCAGCGGCCGGTAACGATATGTTCCCCAACTTGGACTTGAACCACTTTGCCAGAAAGCATGCAGCGATCGACCCATTGAGAGAACCATTGTGTCGATCCTGCTTGCCATTGTTCGATCGCCTGTTGCAGCCTAGACACCAGGGTCACCAGAACTTCACAAACGTCTACCGGCGCCCCAAGGCAAGTCGACATGCACGTCGCCCTTTCGCGAATCTCCAGGGGGGCTTCGTGCCATTGCATGCTTACATTCAACCCCACGCCAATCAGCCAATCCATGTCACCGTCGGCAGACGTTTGTGATTCGATAAGAATTCCGGCTAGCTTACGACCGTTGACGTACAGGTCGTTGGGCCACTTCACTTCAGCGCGTGGCAGCTTTAGCCACTGATCAACGGCTTCGGCAACCGCAACTCCACAGTAGAAACTGAGCAACTGACGCAAGTCGCGGTCGGCTGGTGCCTGACTGCTGTCGATCGCCAGCGTCATCATCAGGCATCCGCTGGGCGACCACCATTGATGCGCTCCGCGTCCGCGACCTTGAGTCTGCCGTTCTGCAACGAATAACGCTGGACAAGGCTGCTTGGCTGAAACTGCGCGGCGGGCAGCCAGGTTGGTCGAATCGGTCGAGTCAAACCACTCTAGATGACGAAGCCAACCTTGCGCACGAATCATGTCTTGCGCTAACGCCCGCGCCAAGGCTGACGAAATCATGGAGCTTCATTCCCGCAAAAAATCTAGGAGTCCAACATGTGCCCACTACCAAAGCTTGCCGACCGGTGGACTTGCCGCTGTTGCTGTGGAAAACCATCCCACTGGCGGCATAACTTGTAACTCAGCAGCCCCCCAACCAAAGTAGGTGGTACATTCAACTCAATGCCGTCAAAACCAGTCTCGATGACATTTTTTACACAATTGTGCCATGGAAATGAAACATTAACTCTCCACCTAGCGGGGGACAAGCTCTACAATCGATTGTTGCTATCAGTGAAAGGATGCAAAGTCCTCATTTTTAACAGCACCAATCGGATCAGTTTAAGGCAAAGCCCATGGTATTTGGGGTTGTGTTGACGCGAACCGCTCGCTGCGGAGTAGTCGCGGTGGTCGCGTGCGCCGCAAATTTGTCGCTAGCGCAGTCGACATCCAACGGCCAGACAGAATCGGAAACGGTCGCAGTCTTGATTCGTGGCCTGGGCGCCCCGGCGTTTTCGCAGCGTGAACAAGCTTCGAGGCAGTTGCTGGCGCTGGGGAATGCAGCTCGCGATCAATTGTCCGCGATTGGAAACGATGCATCGCCGGAAACTCGCAAAAGAGTGGACTGGATTCTGGCCAGGATCGAGACGGAAGACTTGGAGAAGGTAGCTAGTAGCTTTCTGCTGGACCCAGATGCCTCTGCCTCGCACGGTCTGCCAGCGTGGAGCCAGTTCCGGGAGCTGGCTGGCGACTCGCGCACGAGTAAGTTGCTGTTCTTGGAATCCGTCAAGTGTCAACGCGAGCTACTGACTGAGATTGAATCGTTCTCGACGCAACAAATCGCTACGCCTGAGAGTCAGCGACATTTGGCTGCGGTCGCCTCCAATGCGGCTATTTTGATCCAACGCGAACAAATGTCGATGAGCGAACCGCGCATCGGTGATTTTGTTGGACTGTTGTTGGCTACTTCGACTTTTGAGCGTACGACACCAATTCTGGTGACCGAGACAATAGAAACCCACGTCGATCGATTCATTTTTACGCAATTCCTCCATAAGCAAGGTTACGGTAGTTGTCTCAAGAAGATGCTAGCTGTTTGGGTTCCCAAGACCCATGATTCGATTGCTCCGCGGATGATGGATCTGTCGTTACGGCACGACATACCTTCGGTGGTTGCCATTGCACGACAACAGTTGCTACCCACTCGCGATACGCAGACGCGGCATTTGGCTTTGAGTTGTTTGCTTCGGTTTGGTAATGAAAGCGACCTGCCTTTAATTGCTTCCATGCTGTCCGATCGTGCCATCGTGTACAGCTGGACTGCCGACGACATGCGATCCTTTTCTGGCAATTCACAGATCGAAGTGTTCAACGATCCACCGCCCGGCTATCAGGAAGACAACAGCGTTCCAGCGCAGCGCTTTGTAGTGCAAATGCGTGACATAGCACTCGCCACAATTCTGCACCTGTCTGGAGAAAGCCACCCGGAGAAGTACTTTCCTGGTTACCGCGCCTCCAGCGTTGATGGATTTGATCGCTATTCCATCGCCACACCCTTGGGGCAAGATGAATTGCATGATCAGCGAATTGAGCTATGGAAACGAGAAAACGCCCTTCCGGCGAGCGTTCCACAGTAGCTCAATGTGCGGATTGGTTGCTTCCCCATGACGTCGAGTTGGTCAAAGTTCCTTTCGGCGAATCTTGAAAATACGCAGAGGGAACACCGTCTGCGGCAGCGTACCGAATTCTCTGCGCAGGTGTGTAATTTTGGCAGTAATGACTACCTGGGTTTGCGTCACGATCCTCGCCTGCGGATGGCAGCAAAGCTGATCACCGAGGAAGTCTACTGGGGTAGCGGAGCTAGTCCCGTGGTGGGTGGATACTCTTCATTCCACCAGGCTTTGGATCGCGAACTGGCCAAACTCTCGCAACAAGCTGACTGCATCACTTTTAGCAGTGGTTTTGCCTGCCATCTGGGAGTTATTGCCTGTTTGCTGAACGAAGGCGACGCTATCCTAAGCGACCAGCTAAACCATGCCAGCCTGATTGATGGTTGCCGACTGGCAACTCGTCGCTCGCCACAATCTTGCATCGTTTACCCGCATTGCGACTGCAATTTTGTGTCGAATTGGCTGGCGACCCAACGCCACCGGTTCGGAAAAGTGTTAATCGTGACCGAATCCGTATTCAGCATGGACGGTGACCTGGCTCCGCTGCGAGATCTGGCTGACATAGCGCTACGTTACGATGCTGGACTACTTGTCGACGAAGCGCACGCAACTGGACTATTCGGCGAGAATGGTGGCGGCTTGACCGAAGAGCTTGCCATTTCCAATGCACTCCTCTTAAAGCTGGGGACTCTCAGTAAGGCCCTGGGAAGCATCGGTGGATATGCTGCTGGACCGAGCGAAGTGATTCAGTACTTGGTCAATCACTGTCGCAGCTATTTGTTCAGTACCGCGCCGCCAGCGGCGGTGACGGCAGTCTCGTTGGCTGCTGTTCAACTGCTGCCAAAGTTGGGACCGGAGCGCGCGAAACTGCGTGCCGATTCTTCCCAACTGAGGCAAGATTTGCGACATATGGGCTGCCCGGTACCAATCGGCGACAGCCCAATTATTCCTGTAATTGTCGGTAGGGAAGAATCTGCACTGGCGATGAGCCAACAGCTGCTATTGGCAGGTATGTATGTGCCAGCCATTCGTCCGCCCACGGTGCCGCCCGGAACGTCACGATTGAGAATCAGTCTGTCAACGCAACACACGCCAGCCCAGACGCAGGCGTTGGTGCAATTGCTTGGCGAGCTACTTGGTGCGTAACTCGCGTATCGACTTGGCATGCGAGCTACAAAACATCCGCAGCAATCTCTGTCCACTATTTGGACAGCGCCACTTTGAACCGGCTGGTGTCTTAAATCAAAGAAGCCCGAACTTGGCCATATCGTCGATCCATTGAGCAAACGCTTCGTCCCACAGAGAGCCGTCGCGATCGTCTTCGCCCGGAAACATGCCTTGGATGATGATATCTCTTCCGCGTCCACCCATCATCAGGTCGCGCCTGCCACCACCGATCAGGATGTCGTCACCGTCACCACCGAAAATTGTGTCCAGGCCGCTGCCTCCTACCAGCAAGTCGTTGCCATCCATCCCAAAGATAACGTTGAATCCATTACCACCGAAAACAAAATCATTGAACCTGCTGCCGATGACGAAATCAGAGCCCGCCCCGGTTGAAACGATCAAGGGAACGCTAGATTCATAGCCATCGACCATGTCACTACCGCCCCTGCCCGTTACTTCGACTGCCTCGATCGTACCAAAATAAACAGGCATTGAATTGAAACGAATCTGTCCATCTCCAATGACAATATTGTCCGAGGCGTTGCTGCCGATCAGTTGCAGGCGATCGTTTCCGCCAAGTCCGTGGATTTCAAACGACACACCCCGGCGTATTGCCGAACTGGATATAGCCAAGTTGTCGTCTTGCCCGCTGCCAAAAATGACCACGTGCGAAACACCGCGTTTGTCTCGCTCAGCGAGCACCTCACCAGTATTGCTATCGATGACGCGTATTTGATTCCGGTCAACGTCCACGGTGGCGTGTGTCGACGAATCGACGGGTGCTCTGAAAACAAACACATTTCCAGTACGAAAAACTTCATCTTGAATTGAGTTAAGCTGAGTATTTCGTCGGATGATATCGGCTAGCCTCGTTTCCTGAACTTCTCGCAACAGATCGCCGCTGAGAACATTCTCGAAATAGAATCGGTCGCCATCGCGTAAACGCTGGAACTGATCTACCAGAACCGTTTGAGCCAATTCACCTACGCTCCCCCCGGCAATGTGCTCCTCTGAAATTGCTCCAAGCCAGACATCAATATTGTTGATGTCGCCCCGATAGGCTTGGGCCAATGCAGCTCCGAATTCAGCGGACAACTCGTGGAAATTCCGCATCGGTGCGAGTCCAAAATCGACCCTGGCTTGATTGTAATCGGGCAGACCATGGTCGCGGCCACGCTGCATGTTGATTGCCGCCAAATCAAACTGAGCGGGAGGGTCGAACAACATGCTCCGCACGCTATCGTTGACCAGTGCGTCTATTTCCTGGACGCGCTGTACACTTAGCCCCATAAGAAAAGGTTCGATTCCCAGGCCAGCTAAGATCGAAGGCTGAAAGAATGTATCTGCCAGTGGAATACTTCCTCCAGCCACAGGCGCCCCATCATTGTTGACTTGCAGCAATTCGTTGGGCAGCATCGTATGCCCGATGCGGTAAATCGCTGCCGAGAAGATATTCGCTACGCTCGGATTCACTAGGCTGTCATAGCCTAGGTAAGACGCAACGCCGTTGGGCCCAAGCAGGGCGGGCAAGAATTCGTTGTAGGTGATGGACTGCAACAGTGCTCCGACGATTTGGCGGGCCTTTTGATAGATGGCTTCGTCGACCTCCACGTCGCTCAAATCGCGACCGGCAAACTCGGACTCTGCAATTTCTGTGGCCAAGCGATTGTGTTCGCGGACGAACAAGGTGTGCAGAGAAGTCAATCCAGGCTGCTCGTTGGCGCGAATGTCACCCGCTGCAAAGTAGTCACCCTGACCAAGAGGCGGCGGCGCAGCATTGTATAAGGGAGGGTCAAAAGTGTTGTACGGCAGCAACCCGCCAGCGCTGGTTCTCATTAAGCCGCCTTGCCCCAACCGTAGCGTTGCCGCACGTGTGACGTCCGATCCATACACATTCGATGCATCAATGAACGAAGTGATTTGGTTGACTTGCTGGCGAGGATTCTCTGCACTCGTTCCCGTCGCTTCGTCGAATCGAGATCGCAGCACAGGTATGAAGCCATCAGGAATCATATCCGGATCGTTGGCAGGTACCGGGATGCTGAAGTTATCCACATTGCCGTCAGCGTCGATGGCCTCTTCCGTCAAATCCAGGTCGTGATCGATGAATTGTCCCCACTGAAACACGAAGCTAGTCAGTTCACGGTTGTTAATGATGTCACGGTCTTGCCGCGACACAAGATTGCTGATTTCACGTGCATTGGGACGCGTCTGGCCAGTAGCTCCGCCAGCTGGCGTCGATTGACCATCCTCATATTCAACGGTGGTCAACCGCAGCAATTGGGAACCCGCAGAACCCCAGGTAGGATTCGTTAAATTATTGCCAGTACCATCGATCGAGCGAAAGTCGGCAGCCAGCAATCTTCTGTCTTCCAGCTTTTCTACCGCACTTGCCAGTGGTCGAAACAGTCCGCGTTGCTTCTCGTGGAAGATCATATTTGGCCTAATTCTAAGGTGGTGGTTCAGTTCACTTGTACGATTTAGACTTCGCGTTCAGTCAATCGGCAGAGCAAGCAGCATTCGGTCCGATGGCTGTTTCTTCGCTTTGCGCCAGCAAATCAACTGGAGAGAGTAGCAGCCAGCTGCCGGGACAGCTAAAACAGAAGGGTTTCGTCCGTTTCAAGTCCATCCTTGACGATCATCGACTTTAGTAACTGCGTGGGAAAAACGCAAGCATTTCGCTGAGTCCGCCCGGCTGGGTGTGAGTTACCATCGGAAAGAACGCATTTTCCATGAGGCAATACCAGAAAATGTTGCAGCAATTTAACACGAGACATGCATCTCGGCTGATGGGAGTCAATCGCCTGGGGTGGATAATTCTAACGCTATCGCTACTGGAATTGTCGCTACCCGCTCGTGAGCCCCCGGCTGAGTTTCTACCCAATACAAGGCCTTTGACAACGGATGTTGATTATGCCGTCGAATTAGTCGCCAGAGCGGATCGATTCTTGCTAAAACAAATCGCTCGTGCAGAGCGGCAGCGAGAAGAATTCTGGGACCGAGACTTGTCCTCTCCTGCTGCCTACGAGCAATCGCTTGCATCGAATCGTGATCAATTGATGCGAATATTGGGAGTCCGCGATGATCGCATTCCTTTTGACGCAATGGAATATGTCTCATCGACCAGCACCAGCCATATCGTCGCCGACACAAAACATTACACCACCTACGCGGTGCGTTGGCCGGTGCTGCGGAACATGCATGGCGAGGGACTCTTGCTTGTCCCTAAAGAACGCGTCGTAGCAAATGTCGTCGTTGTTCCCGATGCGGACAGCTCGCCAGAAGCCATGTGTGGGCTAAGTCCGCAAGTCGGCAGTCAGGACTGCTGGGCGCATCATTTGGCCAACAATCGCTGCCGAGTGCTAGTACCAACCTTGATTTCCAGAAACTATGCAGCGCGCGGCGGGCGGGCAAAGATGACTGACCGCGAGTATCTATACCGTAGCGCCTTTGAGCTGGGGCGACACCTGATTGGTTACGAGATTCAAAAGGTCTTGGCCGGTGCGGACTGGTTCGAAAGATCGAATGAACGTCTACCGTCTGCTGCACCGCGACTTCCGCTTGGCGTGATAGGCTACGGCGAAGGTGGCATGCTCGCCCTTTACTGTGGTGCTCTGGATGCTCGTTTCGATGCAGTCGCGGTGGGCGGTTACTTCCGCAATCGCCAGCGCATCTGGGAACAGCCGATCAGCCGAAATGTTTTTGGGTTGCTGGAACGGTATGGAGATGCAGAGTTGGGCGCGATGATTGTTCCTAGAAAGCTGATCGTGGATCATCTGCCAGGACCGATTGTCGATTTGCCAAGCGAGGGCGGGGCTCCGGCGAAACTAGATGTTGCTCCGGAGCGTGAGATTCGCGAAGAGGTCGACAAGCTCAAATCGTTGGTGGGGCCCTTCCAGTCATCTGTGACTTATTTGCCCGGCCAAATTGATCAGTCCGCAGCGGACAGGCCTGACTGCTGGGTTGCCCTCTTGCAGAAATTGACAAACACTTCACGAGATTCTTCGCTTGTCGAAATGGAACCCGTTGTCCTGCCAATTGGACAAAGCGCGGATGCAGGGCGTGAGTTGCATGGCTTGCGGGCAGAATTGCGCTATGAACGCCAATTTCGAGAAATTGAACAACACAACGCCTGGCTACTTGCCGAAAGTGCCGCTGTCCGACGCGAGTTCATGAATTTGGGCAGTAATCCGGCCGACAAACGCTCCGGACTTTACCCGATCGACGTTTCATCGGTCGAGGCATACGAGGCTTCGATCGAGCCTTACCGCGAATATTTTCGTAAAGAAATCGTCGGTCACTTTGACATGGAATTGCTGCCCCCTAATGTCCGCACGCGGCGAATCTATGATGAGGCGACTTGGACAGGATATGAAGTGCTACTGGATGTCTATCCCGAAGTGTTGGCATACGGAATTCTGTGCCTCCCCAAGGGGCTAACATCCGAGGAAAAATGCCCAGTGGTCGTCTGCCAGCACGGCCTGGAGGGTAGACCCCGCGACACAATCACGGGAGACCACCGCGCCTATCATGACTTTGCTGCAAAATTGGCTGAGCGAGGTTACGTTACTTTCGCACCCCAGAATCTATACATCGGCCATGACCGATTTCGCACCTTGCAACGAAAGGCCAATGCAATCAAGAAAACTCTGTTTTCAATTATGGTTCCTCAGCATCAACAGATTGTAAACTGGTTAAAGACGTTGCCGAACGTGGACGGGCAGCGGATTGCGTTTTACGGCCTCTCGTACGGTGGCAAGAGCGCCATGCGAATACCACCTTTGGTAACCGACTACTGCTTGTCGATTTGCTCCGCGGATTTCAACAACTGGGTTGATAAGAATGCCTCGACACGCGAACCCTACTCGTACGTCTGGACCAATGAGTACGAGATTTTTGAATTTGATCTGGCCGGAACATTCAACTACGCCGAAATGGCTGCCCTGATTGCTCCGCGACCTTTCATGGTGGAACGCGGGCATTTT
>JAGQPR010000020.1 GCA_020426625.1 Planctomycetales bacterium | reverse complement strand
TGTGAAGGCTTTCGAACTCTTTTTCGATAGTTGAACAAGCGTAAAAAGTACCATTGCATCGATTTGGAATCCCTGAATTGCGCCTTGCTAGCTATCCCCTCTGCCACAAAATAGTACATTGTCTAAAGATAAACATACCAGCGTTTACAATTCCAACCACATCAATTTCTTCTTGCGACTCGCTGGATCCAAGCTGTAAGAGCGATTGGCAGATGAAATCCTCGTGGCCCTTGCCCGCTGAATCCCAGTAGAACTGGGAACGGGAGGGTAAGTATTTTCCTATCGGACGCCTAAAGGCATGAGTTGGGTTGCATGAAATTGAATTACAAAGCCGCTGTGATCGGCACGGGCTTCATTGGTCCAGTGCATGTGGAAGGTCTACGACGGGCGGGCGTCGAGGTAGTGGGGATCCTGGGTAGCTCGCCGGAGAAATCTCGCGCAGCGGCAGAATCTCTGGGACTTGCTACGGCATACTCGACGATCGAACAACTACTTGCTCACAGTGCTATTGACTGCGTGCATATCGCCTCTCCGAACCGCCTTCATTTCGAGCAGGCCAAGCTTTGCCTGGCTGCTGGAAAACACGTTCTGTGCGAAAAACCGCTAGCCATGAACGCTACCGAATCTCGACAGTTGGTAGCGTTGGCTGCCAAGTCTGGGGTGGCGACAGGAGTCAACTACAATATTCGATATTATCCTCTGTGCATTGAAGCGGCGGAGAGGCGTAAAGCCGGTGAGTTGGGTGACATTCGGCATGTGACCGGTAGCTATGCGCAGGACTGGCTCTTCCATCCAACGGACTTCAATTGGCGAGTACTGGCCAGTGAAGGCGGCCCGCTGCGAGCGGTAGCCGACATCGGCACGCACTGGTTGGATCTAATTCACGCCATCACCGGACTGGAAGTTCAGTCCCTGTGCGCAGACTTGAAAACCGTCTTTGAACAGCGCAGCCGCCCGTTGGGCCCGACTGAGACTTTTTCCGGCAAGCTGAATTCCGACGCCGATGCGGCAGTAACTCAACCGGTCGCAATTGATACCGAAGACTTTGGTGCTATTATGCTGCGATTCCAGGGAGGAGCGCGAGGAGTTTTTTGGGTCTCACAAGTCGCTGCCGGACGCAAGAACTGCTTGCGTTGGGAGTTGTCTGGTTCCAAGCAATCGTTGAGCTGGGACAGTGAATCGCCCAACCAGCTCTGGGTGGGCCACCGCGATAGTGCTAACCAGATTCTCACGCGCGATCCGGCAATGATGCATCGCCGGGCTGCCGCATTGTCCAGCTATCCTGCCGGGCATAACGAAGGATTCTCGGATTCGTTCAAGCAGCTGTTTTGCGATTTCTACCGGTCGATCCAAGATGGTTCTTTTCGGCAATCACCCAGCTACCCGACTTTTCATGACGGGCATCGAGAAATTATGTTGTGCGAAGCCATTCTTGAGAGCGCAGAAAAGAGAGCCTGGATAGACGTTTAGGCAGCGCTGCATGTATTTTCGTGATCAACACCTGACAAAACTAGATCCTTCACCACATGGAGTTCGCAACCAATGATCCAGCTTGGATTTGCAAGTGCCATATTGCCCGACTTGTCGCTTGAAGAGGTATTCACCTTGGCGTCAAGTATTGGATACGACTGTGTTGAGGTTATGTGTTGGCCAGTGAGTAAAGCTGAGCGGAGATACGCTGGCGTCACGCACATCGATATCAACCAGTTGGACAACTCTCGAATCAGCGAGATTCATGCCTTGGTCGACCGCACGGGAGTTGCCATAAGTGGTCTGGGATACTACCCCAATTGCCTTTCGCCCAACTTAGAAGAAGCGGAGCGTTGCGTGGCGCATTTGCACGACTTGCTGGATGCTGCGGCAGCTCTCTCTGTGGGCAAGGTGAACACGTTTATCGGCCGCGACTACACGCGGAGTGTGGATGACAATTGGCCACGTTTGGTTGCAACCTGGACACCTCTGGTTGAACACGCTGACCGCCTAGGATTGCAAATTGGCATTGAAAACTGCCCCATGTTGTTTTCAAGCGACGAGTGGCCTGGCGGAAAAAACATCGCTACCAGCCCGGCGATCTGGCGGCGATTGTTTCAGGATATCCCCAGTCCCAATCTGGGCTTGAACTACGATCCATCACATATGGTTTGGCAACAGATGGATTACCTGCAACCGATCCGAGACTTTTCCAATCGCATCTTTCATGCTCACGCCAAGGACGTAAGACTCGACCGGCACAAGCTGAATGAAGTTGGCATCCTGGCTCACCCGCTGGAGTACCATACGCCGAAACTGCCGGGGCTTGGTGAGGTTTCATGGGGCAAGTTTTTTTCGACTCTGCTAGATTCCGGTTACAACGGTCCCGTTTGTGTCGAGGTGGAGGATCGAGCCTACGAGGGTTCTCTTGAGTCCCGCAAGGATTCATTGCGGCAAAGCTATCGCTACCTAAAGAATTTCATCCCTTAGAAAAGCAGCGTTCAGGGACGCAGCGTTGAGGGACGCGGCGTTGAGGGACGCGGCGTTGAGGGAACGTCAGCTTGTTTTTCGTCAGCGACCTTCGGCTGGTCGAAATAGCTGAGCATTGCGGGCAGGAACACCAAATCGCAGAACAAGGCCGCAGAAATCGTTAGCACGCCCATGGTGGCAAAGATGCGATGGTCGCGTGAGTCGCTGGCAATGACCGTGGAAAACCCAGCTACCAAAACCAGGGTGGTCATGATCAGCGCTGTCCCCACACCGGTGAATGCGCGCTCAATGGCTATGTCTTTGTTCTGAGTACGCGTCAATTCCTCGCGGTAGCGAGTCAGGAAATGAATCGTGTCGTCGACCGCAATTCCCAAGCAGATGGTAAAGCTGCAAACCATGACGATTTCCAAATTGTAGCCAGCCCACACCAGATAGCCCCCGGTAAAGGCAAGTGGAAATAGATTGGGTACGATGGAGATAAGCCCAAGGCGAATTGAGCGATAGACGATCGAAAGTGTAATTAGGATGATCAAGGAAGCGGTGCCCAAGCTGCTGGCCAAGTCGACTACGATTTGATAGAGATTGCGCCAACGCCAGATTGCATTGCCTGCCAGCTCTAGATGGAATCCCGCGTAGCTATCTTGGATTTTCGCGAGGCCTTTTTCGATACGCGTAAATACCGGACCGTAGGTAGCGATGCCCAGATCCATCACGCGAAACGATATCCAAGCTTCGTGGTGTTCTGGAGTGTAGAAAGCTCGTTTGAGCGGAGGCGGCAGCAACTCGAGCAAACTCATGCGTTCTTCTGGCTGGCCGCTGCCGGGTTGGGCATCTAGCAAATTGCGAATGGATAATGGATGCCCAATCAGCGGCTCCTGCTTAAGCAGATCGTCGACGTCGATGAGTACCTTGAGCACCAAAGGCGAGTCCGCTGCGATCGCTTGATCCCAGGAAACTCGAACTTGTGAATACTGTAGCCCGCCGAAAGCTCGATCAACGTGCTGCATCGCCAACGTAGCTTCCGCGCTGGCTGGCAAACCATCGGATTCGCGCTGATCGGGTTGTAAGGTCAGTGAAACGCCAATCAGCGCCAGAGTACAAGCAATTCCCAGAACGCTGATTTGCCCCGGGTGCCTCAAAACATGCTGAATTACAATCCCAATGCGAGCCAAGTTAATATCAACTAAACTGCGGTCATGGCCAATGTGGACTCGCGCGCCAAGCCAGGTTGAGCAGGCCAAGGGGATCACAGTAATCACCGAAATGAAGCTTAGCAGCACGCCGATCATACTGCACATACCGAACTCGCGCACCAGCTCGGATTTAGCCAACATCAATGATCCAAGACCTGTAGCGGTGGTCAGCGAAGTCAGGAAGCAAGCCATGCCGACCTTGGTCAAACCCTGCAAGGCAGCTTGCTGGTGCTCGAGGCCACTGGCCCTTAACTTGCGAATCTCGACCATCAAGTGTACGCCGTCCGTCAGACCGACGAGACTAACCAAAATAGGCAAGATCACGGCAACTAGGGGATTGCCGCCGACGTCGAAATAGCCGATGTATCCGAGTGTCCAAAGCACACCAACGATCGGTCCAAGGGAAACAATGATCACAGCTCGCAATCCACGAAATAGGACGAGCGTCATCAAAAGAATCATGCCGTATCCGATTAGCTGGAATTTCAGCTGATTGGCTTCGTGGGAATTGATATGTGCAATCCACATCGGCATGTGACCGGTTACGCGGAAAGTCAGATCCGAGTTCCCAGCCGCCTCGGCGGATTTTACTGCAGTCGCTTTGATTTCCGAGGTAGCTTGTTCATCGGAAAACAGCTGATACCCATCGAAGTGAATCAACAGGAGAGTCGAGCGCATATCATCGCTGAGCAATTGTCCATACACCAATGGGTTGGCTTGCGCCTTGTCGCGTGCAGCCTGGTAACGCTGTGGTGAAGCGTGGCCAGTAGGCAGCAAAGGTTCTGGCAAGCCGAAGATGTTTAGGATGGGCATGCGGTCCATCCAGATTACCGACTGCACTTGAGGCAAAGCCTCCAGATCCCGGACCACTTGCCGCAGCGCATGCACATTCGCGGCAGTAAAAAAATCCTGGCTTTCAACGACGACAATCGCATCAGCACCAGCGAAACTTAGTGGGCGAATATTCGGCGGGGGATCGGCGAATTGTGCGACTGACTCTTCTGTTTCTGCGCGGCCGTCGGCTGGCAACAGCCACCGCGTGATTAACTCGGGGTTGGTAACACCAACCACGGCACCGCCAGAAATCAACGACAATAAAACAACGACTACGAAGCGGTTACGAAGGCTCCAGCGCGCAAAAATTGAAAACAGTGCATCCATGTGTTCAGTGGAAAATCCTTTCGGCAACGACCCGCAATTCATCACGGGTGGCGATACCATCTTGGTTTTGGTCCCACGGCCACAGATCGTTGCGCCGCACGACCGCTGGGGATTCTGCCAGCGTGATCACTCCATCTCGATTGGCATCCATGGCTTTCATGGCTCGCGCGACATATTGATCGATCTTTGCCTGCCGATCGGCCTTGATTTCTTGCGAGCGGCGGGCGGATATCTCAGAAACTGCGGGCGGCCCAGATGTATGCAACGGCACTGCCACTTCGAAAAAGGCAACTGCCATTTCTTCCCAGCTCTGGTCGCCCCAATGGACCCATTGAGACGGATCAGGATTAAAGGCGTTTTCGGCTGAGTTGTCAAAGGTTGCGCGGAAACGAAGCGATTTCACTTCTGCCAATGGACGCGGCGAGACAAAGTGGTAGGTGTGCTGCCAATTGAAATCATAAGCGGGCACATCGAGCAAAATCTCCTTGCCATCGTTCTCTTCAAACAACGTGAAGGACTTGCCGCGGAAGTGCATATGTGGTGTGGCAGCCAGCAGTTGTCCGTTGTCAGGCACGTTTCGTAAGGCGGCTTCTACTTGAAATGCTGGCTCTCCCGGCGGAATCTCGAACTCTTGGTCAATTGCTGCCAAGGTGTACACCTCATGGGTCACTTGAGCGGCGTCCGCGAACACGATTCCAAGCTGCGATGTATCTAATTGTTCCTCTCCGTTGGGCGTATAATGCATTTGAAACACCAATTTCGAGTGCGCTGGAATCTTGCGGGCGTGCCCCGGTTGCAGTGGCGCTAGTCGCTGGCCGGGCACATAGGCGGTCAACCAGCCAATGCCCTTGAATACAGATCCATCCGGTGGTCGCACGAAGACGATCGCGTGATGCACGACCTCGCGCTCGCCCGGAATAATCTGCGCGGCAGATACCCATCGATCTTCATCGAAGCCGGGATCGACCACAAAATACTGGTACTCGACGACTCCGTGACTTGGCACCTTGAATGGCTGGGTGCGCATGTCCAAAACGATATCTGGCTGCTTGGGTAATTGCCACCCCGTCACGTAATTTGGTGGCTCAGGTAGGTCCGTTGGGTCACCCTGGATTTTTCCACCAGCGATCCAGTCGCGCAGCAACTGTTTGTCTGACTCCAACATCGTTCTGGCGTTTAGGAACCGTCCGTGTTCCGGAGAAGCGTGCCATGGAGGCATGCGACCGTTTTCCACGGTCTCCAGCATGGTGTCGGCCCAGCCCACCACATCTTCGTACTCTTCCATCGAAAAGGGCCCAATTTCGTGAGAGCGATGACATTCCAGGCAGTTGCGGGCGATAACTCGTGAAATATGCTGGGTAAATGTCACCTCTTTCTCGGGCGCTGACAGCGAGGCTTGCTGTTTTGCGCGGCCGATAATGCAGCCCAGCGCAAGTGTTTCGGGCTTGGATACTGGTTTACCGGATATAACCTCTTGGAGGGCGATCTCCAGGTCACTCCGTGTGGCATCCGCTCGGCTGACTCCTGGCGCGTAGCGATCATCGATTCGACCGTGATATCGCACCTGCAAATTTTCGTCTAACAGAAAGACTTCAGGCGTCCGTTGAGCACCGTAGCGATCGGCGATTTCTTGCCGTTGATCAAGTACCAAGGGAAAACGGACATTCAGCTCGTCTGCGTACTCGGCGACTTCCGCAGCTGAGTCCTGAACGTTGCTCATCACCCCAATTACCACGACTCCATCCGACCGAAACCGATCTTGCAAAGCGGACAATGTGGTGGCATAGGCGCGGGCCATGGGACATTCAGTACCCAAAAAACACACCGCCGTGATGCTTCCAGGTTGGACCGCGACCGATTTGCCTCCGACCGCGACCTCCTCAAAGCCAAGTTCCGTCGCGTCGCATGGCGAACCAATCAGTATCGAAGCTAGTAATACTATCGGGCCAAGGAAGACTAACTTTAGCGTTTCTAAGCTCGCCCAGACGCTCTTTCGGGGTGAGCGGCGAGTGGGCTGCGCGGAGCGGTTCAGTCGTTTTTCCCTAGAGCCCAGGTAAGCTTGCTTGAACAAGTTCGTCCTTTCCATTGGTTGAATCCGTTGGACAGTTAACCAGGTCGCCATCATTAATGCTTTTGCCGGACACGCACCCTTGCGTAAGTCTCGCATTCGACCGGGCAATCACTGCAGGCAACGTTAATTGTTGGGTATCATCCGGTGTGACAATTGGCCAACACCCGAGCCAGGCGGTATTCCATACACGGCGTAGCCTGCCAAAAAATACGCTAACGAGTAGATTAGGGTACAATTGGCAATTCGGAATGCATAGGCGATTCTTGAATGAAGGGCGCGGACATTCCACCTAGGTATTTTAGTCGTAGACAAAGCATTAGGTTGTTCTACAAAGGGTATTGGGCCAAGATGCTGGCGTTCCGTGTCTTGCACATGAGCGTCGGAGCAAGGCAAGAAGGACGACGAAATTCAAATGGGGGTTCGCAACTTGACTGTAGCCCGGGTAATTCAGGATATCAAAATGGCCATATTTAAGCGCGCGACGACCATCGCTTTCCTCAGCTTGTATGCTTGCAGCACGATTCCGACGTATGCGGACGATCCAGCCCCAATCAAGCCTAGCGCCACTCTTGATACCACCGACAATCAGGTTACCAGCCCGTCGGCTGACGACCAGACGGATTCAGTGCCGAAAAAGGCGACTGAAGAGTTGACTAGCGAGGAAATCTCCAGCGCTCGCGCCTTGGCTGCAGTGTTCAGAAAATCTTCGGAAAAAGCCTTGCCGTCGGTCGTCAAGATTCTCACGAGAATTCAGCGGGGCAACGCAGCACCCAGCATCGAAGAAATGACTCGCAGTGATTTTGATAGCATAGGCTCAGGCATTATCGTATCGCCCGACGGAGTGATCCTCACGAACAACCATGTGATTCAAGATGCATCGCTGATCATTGTCCAGCTGAACGACGGTCGTCAGTATCGGTCCGTGGAAACACTGGCGGATGCCAAGAGTGACATCGCCATCGTACGGATCAGGGCCACCGATTTGCCAACGGCCGAGCTGGGAGACTCGCGGGGATTGCATGTCGGCGACTGGGTACTGGCCATTGGCAGTCCTTTCATGCTGGAATCTTCAGTAAGCGCGGGAATTATCAGCGGTACGAATCGTTACCGCGACTTGTCCGAATCCGTATCGGGCGAGTTCTTGCAGACGGACGCTGCCATCAATCCTGGGAATTCGGGCGGACCACTCGTCGATTTGAATGGACGTGTTATCGGCGTGAACACTGCGATTTCATCTCGATCTGGAGGATTCGAGGGAATTGGTTTTGCGATTCCAATTCATCGGGCGAATTGGCTCCGACAGCAACTGGAGGAGTTTGGGCGGGTTCGCCGCGGCTATGCCGGGGTACGCACCACGGATGTCCCCTACTCCGTCTCCATCGAATTCGACTTTCGCGGCGGGGCGTACGTGCGAGGCGTGGGCGCCGATTCTCCGGCTTCCAAGGCAGGCGTGCAGATAAACGACGTGATTTCTGAACTGAACGGCATGCACGTACCGTCGGCGCGCAGTTTCGCAGAGATTGTGCAGCAATCACCCATCGAGCAAGAACTGCCGCTGGTAGTGTATCGCGACAGCGAACGCGTGGAATTGAAGATCATCTTGCAAGAGTCCGGCCAAACTCGCCGCTAGATTTTGTTTGCAAAACACAACTGACATGGCAGGACGAACATGTGTACTTCCTTGGCTGCTTCGACCCAAGATTCTGCATTTCGGTCAAACCTATCCAAACGCCGATTGGGCACGAGACGCTCTGTTTGCCACGTGATAGTGTTGGCGTTGTGTTTCGAACAATTTGTAGCCGGGCATGCAACCAATCAGGTCTTCGGCCAGTTTGCCAATCCATCTGAAGATCTGTTCCTGCTGGCGCAGCGTCCATTGCAGCACTTGCTCAATGAAGGGCAAATAGCCTTGTCTGAGGGGCGCTATGCGGAAGGAATCACTGCGCTGTATGCACTCGTTCAAGACGACAATGAGGCTCTCCCGGAAATCGATCGTGGACAGGACTTTTTCCTGGAGCACGATCCGGAGGGCTTGTACCGCAGCAGCATCAAGGCCAAGGTTTTGCGCATCCTGGCCGACCTTCCCGCAGCGGCCCGCGAAACGCTTGAATTGCAGTACGGAGTCACTGCTCGGCAGGAATTGAACACAGCCCTTGAGGAGGCGGACTTTGAGCGAGTCGCCTTCGTCGCCAGGAACTATCCACACACGGCTGCGGGGTACGATGCGTTGGTCGTCTTGTCGCAGCACCGCCTCATGTCTGGAAATCTCTTGCATGCGGCTCGCACTTATCAGCTGTTACTGGACTCCCCGGTGGCCCGAGCTCGATTTGGCGCCAATCTGGCCAAGTATGCTGCTCTGGCATACTACTTGGGAAATCGTTCTGCGCAGGCGGAGCAAACGCTACTTGAGGCAGCCGATCTGTTTCCCGGGCAGGGCATCGAAATTGACGGAAGACAACTTAGCCTTGCAAGTACTGAAAATTGGAAATCAATACTGGAATCGGCCCAAGTGGTGCAAGACTTAAGGTCTAGTATCAACCTGCAGGCCAACTGGATGGTCGGTGGTGGTACCTCCGAACGAAGTGGACGAGCCGCTTGCGGGATGCCGCTGACCAATGCGCGCTGGGTCAAGGAAATCCATTCCAGCGTTTTGGAGGGAGAAGCCATTCTCAATCTGAAAGAATCGAGAATGCGTGGAGGCCAACTGATGCTTCCCAAATCTGAGCTTCGCATCGTCGATAACTTGATCCTGACAAGAACCACAGACGCTTCATTGCTGGCTATCGATTTCGAAACGGGAAACATTCGCTGGCCATATTTCCAATTAACTTTACCCAATGATGGTGGCAGGCAAAACTATCAAGGAAGCGGCGTCAGGCTTGATCAAGTGTCACCGAAAGTTCAAAACCGACTTTGGGGAAGCGCTGCTTTCGGTCGCTTCAGTTGTGACGTCGACCGTGTTTACGTGGTCGATGAGAGTACAGCTGGTCGCCGAATGCGCGAGGCCAGTACGCTTTCCTGCCTAAGCATCGTCGAGGAGGGATCGCTAAAATGGCAGGTTGGCGGTGAGGATGGAGGCAGCGAACGACGCTTGGCGAATGCCTACTTTCTCGGACCACCGCTGGCGTATCAAGGATCGCTGTACTGCTTGATCGATGTGAATGGATCAACGCAGCTGACTGTGTTAGATCCTTCCTCTGGCCAGCTGCGCTGGCGACAGCAATTGGCCAGCAGTGTCTATCCGCCGATTGCCATGGATCAACAACGGCAAAGCCAAGCGCTATCTCCCACCATTTCTGACGGAGTCATTGTGTGTCCGACAGGGCTAGGTGTGGTTGTGGCGGTGGATCTTGGTTCACGTCAATTGCTATGGGGAATGGCCTATGACAAAGGGCCAATTGCTCGCAGATCCGAAATCAGCGGTTTCATGAATGGGAATCGATTCGACCCGCTGGATCAGAGCTGGCAAGACGCAGCTGTTGTCGCGTCCAATGGGTACTTTATACTTACGCCACCTGAGACCGACCGGCTGATCATCGGCGATTTGCTCACAGGTGAAGCCACCGTCAAAGATGGCAAACGCAATCGAGCGCGCTACGTGGCAGGCATCATCAATGATCGAGCTCTGCTCGTCTCAGAGAATCGATTGGCTTGGGTCCAGTTGAGCGATGGCAGAAGCTCTGTTGGGCCTGACTTCCCCGACAACAAGTCCCTGGCGGGCAAAGGAGTCTTTGAGGGTGATACTATTCTATTGCCTCTCACCGGACAAACCGTTGCCAGGTTTCGTGTCGACGATGGGGAGCTGTTAGAGCAGACGCAGGTGGACCAGCCGCTGGGCAGCTTATTCGCCTATCAGAAACAGTTACTGAGCATCAGTGAGACAGCGGTTGCTGCGTTCTTCACGAAAGAGTCTCTCTCCGACTTGTTGACAGATCGCCAGGCGGATACCACAGCCGAAGATGTGTGGGTCTTGAACCAACGGGCTCAATTAGCCGTGTCTCGTCTCGAGCTGGACGAAGCGCTCGAGCTGTTGAAGCGAGCTCTGCAGTCAGAGCCTGAAAATACTGATTCACGCTACCTAATGGCAGAAGTACTGCTAGCAGCATTGGAGAAAGATTTTCCGCGTTACGCTGGCATTGCCCAGGAATTCCAGCAGGTGATCGAGTTTGGGCCCCAGCGGTTCCGGTTTCTGCAACAGCTAGCATTAGGGAACATACGCGCGGGAGACCACGTCGCCGCATTTGAGCGTCTCATGACCTTGATGCAAGATCGACTCGACGCAACCTACTCCCCTGCCCCCAGTCGCACTACTGCATTGCACGTCAAAGATGGCCATGATGTAGATTCAGACTGCTGGATTCGTACGAATTTGGCGCGTGCCTATCACGCGGCACCCGCCAGTGACTTGGCCAGGATTCAAAAGATGATCGCGGCAGAACTGTCTGAGATTGGTACTCAGGTCATCTCACAGCGGCGGCAAAAACTAGACTTCTTCCAATGGCTGCCTCCGGCAGAGCAAGCCATTTTGGATTTGTCTTCCGACCTGATCGATCAGGGTGAATCAGTGGCAGCTGAACACCGATTGAACGTATTGTTGCATTCAAGAAGCGACTCCACAACCAAAGCAGCGCAGTTCTTGCTTGCCAAAATGCCGGACGCAGAGCGTCTGAAGTTGGCCAAGTACGGCGACGCGTCGCGCCTCTATGCGTACTCACAAGAATTCCGAAATGTGGAACGCGATGAAATACTACAAGCCTTGCAAGGAAAAACTCCTGGCGAGCTGCAATGGAATTCCGGTTTTGCTGACGTCACGTTCACCAATCGAATGGACTACATGCATGGTGCCATTGTCCCGCAAACGATTGAGCGATTCGGGAGGCCCGATTTACGAGTTTCGATGGCTGGCCAGCAGTTGGTGGTTTACAGTGGTTTAGGTGAAGATGTGGCTCGGTTGTCTTACGATCGAGCTATTGCCGACACCAGTGACGAATTCCTACGAGCCAATATCAGAGGCTCGCTACTGATTCTGGAAAGCATGTCGGAAGTGGCTGCCTTCGATCTGCAGCGCGGTCTAAGAGATCGAAGTGACGCCATGTTATGGCGACACTCGTTGGTCAATAACGATGGGCTAGCCAAGTACGAACCACCGGGAGGAGCTCCCATGAAAATCTCGAATTTGGGCTTTCCGACCAGTCTTCGAAAGGTTGGCAATTCCGTAGTGGTGGTTGGGCCGCTGACGCCCGGCGGAATCCCAGTGCAGAACGGATCAAGCCTGCAAATGCTGGATACGCTCACAGGCCGCATTCTTTGGCAACGTGATGGGTTCACCGGTGAAGCGCAGATGGCTTCCTCAGGGACCGAGCTGGCAGTTGCTACATTTCGCAGCAACAGAATGTACGTTGAAGTGCTTGATGTTCGCGATGGCCTTACGTTGCGGAGCAGTAATTCCGAAGGGCAATGGCAACGCTGGTTTGCTCACAACGATTTGGTGGTCGATTTCCGAGAACGTTTTGACGGCACAGGTACGGGATTTGAGTACCCGATGACGCTTCGCGTATGGAATCCGTTTACCGGCGACGAAGTTGCTTTGGAGGAATTGCAAGCAGGAGCGAGAGCGACCCATTTCGAAGAGCGTTTCCTGATTGTGGCTGAGCCGGAAAAGGGAATTCACTTTTTTGATTTACGGAATTCATCAGCAATCACTCATCGAGTTTTTGAGCTTCCGCTCACCTATGGCCTGGATAGTTTGCATGCGGCTAGATTTCAAAACCAACTGGTCGTATTCAGCAACGGTGAAGCGGATGGAAAGAATGTACGCTCTCCCTTGCTCTATGACCCCATACGCATATCGCGTATCTCTGCTCCGGTGAATGGATTTGTTTACGGCTTCGACATAAAAACCGGAGAACTGTTGTGGGACAAGCCAGGCCAACTTTACAACATGACCTTTCCGACGATTCAACCAACCGATTCTCCGTTCATGTTGCTTTATCAGGTTCATGAGCGAACCAAACTTGCCAGCTGCGCAATGATCGATATTCGTTATGGCTCGTTTGTGTTCGCAGAACATTTGTTGCAAGCAGACACCGACGGCTTTTCCATGCGGCTACTTCCGCTGAAGCAACAGATCGTTGCCAACGTCGGAATGAAGGGGCTGCTAATATCTTTTTCCGATTCCACGCGTGCGCCCCAACCCGTCTTCAGCTTCCGCGCGCGTTAGCCAGCAAGTTTTAATGGCGGTCGCGGATGGCGAACGAAAACCTTCCGCTTGCCGCAAGTTTATTCGTCGCCGGCAAGGGCTCACTCTTCTCGAGATGCCTTTTTCCGGTCTCTCCATTCCCTTTTCGATGCGGTGTTGTGTCCTTTTGTCATCTTGCGTCGTTACATCACGCCATGCTAGCGGAGCGGGTGGAGTGGGTCTTGTCGACAAGTTGTATTGTGCTTGAACTTCCAGCGGCGTGATGACAACGGGATAGCTTTGGCTGCCGAATCTCCAATTGCTAATCTCGTAATGCATCCATGCAGCTTCTGGTGCAAAAAGAAAAGATACTTCGGAGATTTTTCGGGATTCTCTGTAACTCTCGCACCCTGCACAGCTATGGGATTTTGTTCAGACGAGGCCACGTCAATCCTTCACGTCTTACACACCCAGAAGTGGGAACCAAGGTCTAAACAAGTTCGGCAATGGATAAACCAGATGCCACACGATTCAAGGAACAAAATCATGCAGAATAAAGCCGTCACTTTCGCAGCACTTGCAGTTATTTCCATCAGCTTGGGAGCACAAGCAAACGCTCAACTTTTTAAGAACGCTCGGCAGAACCAGCAGTCGAGATTGGCCGATAAAGGCAAAGCTAGCCTGGATTACGTGCCTCTAACCAGGATCGGGCAGGCAATGAAGGATCGAGCGGACGAACGGCTCTTCCGTGCTGCAGATCGACGAGGCGTCTCGCCCGAGGTACTTCGTGGAAAACGCATGCAAAATTTGGAACTCCTTGGCGCTGCGTTGGGTGGAGCCGCGGACGGTCTGGGCTCCGCTGCTAGCAATCTCGGATCATCAACGAGTTCAACGGCATCGCCCAGAAACTCCATGTTACCCTCCAACTTTTCACAGCGAATGTATTGGAACAGCTACAACAGAAACTATTCCTCGTTACCATATCACCGTGGAGTTGGCAGCAACTAAAATTGGCCAACCGACAATCGCGAGATAGTCAAATGCTGTTGGAGATGAACTCACGTCTCCAGCAGCATCTTTGCTGTTTGGCAAATGACGAATGAAGTCAGACCAGAGTGGCTAGTCCGTCGAGCAGGAAGATGGCAGCTACGTCGTCAACCACTACTTGGCTTGCCATTTCTCGCGACGCTGGCAGTATTACTAAAGCCACGGAGCATGGCTTCATTTCAACCGTCTGCGAGAACTCGACCTATCAGGAATTTGAATGAACGATTTTACCCAACACTCTCATATCAGCCGTATCCTGACAAATCCTCGCGTGTTGGATAATCCTCAAGCATTTTTCGATCTTTATGCACTGCCAATTCGAAAGTTTTTCCTCTGCCTCTGCGGAAACGCCGACGAAGCTGACGAACAATGCCAAGAGTTCGCGGTTAAGTTTCTTACCGGATCATTCGATAGGTTTGATGCCTCGAAGGGGCGTTTTCGCGACTACCTAAAATCTTCGCTTCGCAACCAAGTTAGGAAATCTGCGAAATTCTCCGCCAAATTACCAGGAGCCATCCCAGAAAACCACGATGCTCTGGATCCAAAGGCGCTACAACCAATCGACTCAGCGATGCGCGAGTTCGACTCGATGGAAGGCAAGCAAATCATGCAGCTGGTGGACGAAGACATGCATGCCGACGAACAAGATGGCAAGAATCGGTATCATTCGCTGCTGGCATTTGTACTGCAATACCAACAGGATCGTTTGGAGGAATTCAGGCAAAACGGTGGCAGAGCTAAGGTAGCCGTTAGCGCAATCGTAGACTTTTTCGAACAACGTTTTGGCGAGAGGATTTCAACTGAAAATGCGAAGCAACGCTTGCGTCGAGCAAAAGCCACATTCGCTTCAAAGATGATCTCTGAAATTGCTGTCCGCCTGAGACAGCCAACGCGAGAAACAATTCGTGAAGCTGCCGAAGAAATGAACCTCTGGACCTACATTCATAAAGAGATGACTTGAATAGTGCAGCGAGAAGTCACGCTGAGATTCTGGGTTGGAGAGCGAATAGGCGTACCAATAGATAGCTCTCAATCCGGGAAGAACATTTCGATGAAACTACATCCTTGTTCCTCATCCAGTTTCTTTTAGAATGAAGTCGCTAATCACACACTTCATCTGATCAACTGGACATGAACACAAGCAATTCTGAGCTTAGCCTGGATGGCCTGCCACCCGAGTTTGGCCAAGCATCCCGCACGGCAGAAGACGCATCAAACTTTCCTGCAATCCCCGGATACAGAATTCAACGACTTCTGGGAAAGGGAGGGATGGGTGCAGTATATGAAGTTGTATGTGGGGATGAATTGACAACCCGTCTTGCTCTAAAGGTATTATTCGTACCTAGATTTCGAGCCGTTCCTCGCGAGATTCGTAGCCGATTCGAACGTGAATTGTCATTGCTGGCTTCCCTTAATCACAGCAACATTGTTCCCGTTGTCGATCAGGGCTCGTTCGAGCAAGACTCCCAAAGTATACCCTTTTTCACGATGCCATTGATCGACAAAGGAGATCTTTCGGACGAGCTAACTAGCAATCCGGTAGTGACGGTTGAGCAGGTGAGAACGCGAATTGAGCAATTGTGTGGGGTTCTGGATGGACTTGAACACGCGCACACTCTTGGAATTGTTCACAGAGATATCAAACCTCGCAATATCTTGGTCGCTAGCGATGGCTCATTGTTGCTTGGTGACTTCGGTCTAGCAAAATTATTGCAGACTGAATCAGAGTTGACATCCACGATTGGTCACATGGGAACGACTCCGTACGCACCGCCCGAGCAACTCCTCAGCGCCAAGCTAGCTGGCAAAACCGCAGATATTTTCTCAATTGGCGTCATCCTCTATGAGATCGTCTGCTTTGGAAAACGCCCATTCTCCCCTGAACAGCCAGATGCCGACTCGTCAAGTGAAACGGACTCGATCGCTCGTTGGCAAACGAGTCTGGACAGAATTCCCCCAGCACCTAGCAAGCGGTTGCAAAACCTGTCGGATAAGTCGTTGGACTACATCATTCAAAAGTGTATGTCTTACTACCCCGAGCATCGATACCAATCTGCGTCCGATCTAGCCGTCGACCTAAGAGCTTGGCTGCGGGGTGAGGCAGTTCATGGCACTCTGGCGGAAAGATTTCGAGCACGAATACTGCTTCCACTTCGCAAGTACTGGATTGCGGCTACAGCAGTCGCCGTGGCCGTAACATTGCTTGCGTCGGCAATTTTATGGAACAGATTTCATGCACTTGAAAGCGATGTTTCCAAATTGAAGAGCGATAAAGCATCGCTTAGGGCCCAAGCAATCGGACTATCTTCGCATCGAGCAGCTGAACTGCGTCGCGAATTAGACATGATTTATCCCCAGCTGCAGGGCGAAGAAAGAGACTTCGAGATTCGTCGACTTCTCAATCCAAGCGTTAGATTCGCCGAGTTGAACGAGAGAGCCCGAGAAATAGCGCATGAATTGGAGCTTGAAAACTCATCGTCGTTGCGAGATCGGCACTTATTTTGGGCGATACTTCGCTCTGAAAAGTCAGCCTATCCTGACGCGGAGTACATAAACCATGTGCGGGCTCTCATTAGTTACAGTGAAGCAACGCTTCAACTGGCCAAAGGATTAGGAATCGAGGAACAATCGCTCGCTTTGTCCGATCTGTTACGCTCGCTTCGAATGCTGCCAGAATTGTCGTGGGCGTTGGAATCGCGTGGTTGGGCAACTGAATACGGTGAACTGATTGACGTTGCCCGTGTCACGCAAGAGGTCTCTGACACACTTGATCGCTATTCACAGCTAGCGGTCGTGACTGAACATGCGCCATCAAACCGACATTGGCGGTTACTTCGACTAGAACTCAGAGCTAAGTCTTCAAAATTGGACGAACAGCAAGTTGTAGATCTTTGCAAAGACAATATGTTTGAATTTACTGCTTCAGCTTTGGAGCGCGATCAATGCGAGCAGCTGCATCCCTGGTATTTGGCGTGGTATCTTTTCGAACAGTACTACGAGACTGCAAATTCCCTAGGCGTAGCGGCTAGTGAACTAGTGCTGATTTCGAAGGAGTGGCAAACTGTTTCAGAACTCAGACCATCGCTTTCGAAAACTCGAAACTTAGTCCATCAGATGGATGTCATTGTCGCTCAGGATCGACATGGAGACGCCTTGCGAAAACTTGGTCGGCTCGACGAAGCTCGTGTGCTATATCAGGCTAATTGGACTCTCAGCAAGCAAAATCTTTCTTTCTATACGTTGAACCCAAATGCCTGGAATGTTGCCGAGCAGTCGATTTCGTCGATGAACGTACTTGCCGAGATAACGGGCGATTCTGCAGAGCGGATTAGTGCCTACGAACAGGAAGTGACGCTGTACCGAGACATGATCCGCGAGATCGAAGAAAATCCAGAAGCCTTTGGTAAAGCTGCTTTGGAAGAGGCCAAGTACGAACTGGCGGATTCGCTGACGCGTCTCGCTGCTCTGATGAAAGGCCAGGTACGTGTCGAGCTACTCGATCAAGCCCGCGGCCTGTTGCAAGGGATTGTGGATCTAATACCGAAATCCGTCGAGCTTTTACGCCACATAGAGTCGGTTAGAAATCGTAAGAATTAGGATGAACAGTGCGCAATACATTCAAGTCTAGCAAAACGCCGGTTCTCGAATGACCCTAGAAACGCGGCTCTTTTGGTCAGTTATGCCCATGAAAAGAGGCAGAGACCTCATGATCTCAAAGTGTTCTGGCACTATGAGAACTTTTTCGAAAATGTGTCACGAATGCAATTGCGGCGACTAATGGCAATGTGGGCCACAGAGCTCAAATCGATTTTGCGAGGGAACGCCTTCTCCTGGTTGTTGAATCGACCGCCTGCTAGTTTCGTCCGCGATCCTGACGAATATGGAATAAAAACGGCTGCTGCAAGCGCAATTCACGTTTCCTAATGTTGCGGCAGCACGCGAATCAGCCGGGCACGCCGAGCCAGGGAATATGTGTGAAGATTCTGACCAGCAGAGGTGGATTTGCCTGCGGCGCGAATCGGATTAGAAAAAGACTTTGATAGGAGCGAGACAATGACTTTCCAACGAAGACTTGCCCTGTTTGAACAGCTAGAAACTAGAGATTTACTGACTGTCTTGGTAGGTCCATATAACAATCCTGCCAACGCCAAACTTGGGGACAAGCTTGTCGACGTCGGCGACTTCGACGGCGATGGGTTTGACGACGTGCTCGCGACTGCCGCCGGAACTGGTGCTAGTTTGGGGCAACTTAGCCTTCAGTTCGGAAATCAGAATGGAACCCTTCGAGCCAATGACAATCGTGCAGATTGGGCATATTTGCTGAGCATCACAAACGACCTCGGTAGCACATCCAGTGGCCTTCGAGATATCAGCGGCGGGTATGACTTCAATGGCGACGGACTACATGATTTTGTGATTTCGACAAACAAGTCCGCCAGCAGCCAAGACGCTGCACGCTTGGTGTTTGGCTCCGATCAGCGTGATATAGTATTAGATGCGATGATTCAGGGACCTGTCTGGAATGATCAATTCTTTGCATCGGACGTGCAGTTTGTTAAAGATTTTGACGGTGATGGATACGCTGACCTCGCTATCGCCAATACCTTTGACCAGAGAGCTATTCTACTTTTTGGTCAACCTGCTATTCCGCCCTCGCTGAGACTACCACTTGCTGATGTAGATAGTGAGGTAGTCGCTCGTTTCAGCGACGAGATACCGGTGGCAGGATCGTCTGTGTCTGCAGATGTCGGTGATTTATGGGGAAATGGGCTTTCATCCCTAGCTTTCGGTCTTCGCAATGGTGAAATACTAATTTACGGTGGGAATCAAGGCCGAGAGTTTCGACCATCTCTAAGTATTGTTGGAATTCCAAATGTTATTACAGCATTGCACGCGGCTGGTGATATCGACTCCGATGGTCTTGAGGATTTGTATTTTGAATTTGAATCGGATGGCCGCTTTTTTGGAAGGGTAATACTCGGTAAGTCTCTTCCGGGCATGTCCGATTTTCTAACCACCGTTTCGATTGATTCGCTAGCGACGATCACTCTCCCAGTTGTTGGAGGCAACACTTCCACGTCACCTGCAGTGCCATCATCAGAACTGCGCGGGGACGGAGTGATGAGGCTACTACAGCCAACTACGGCCAATGCATTCCGCCAACTCACCTATATTGTTGATGGGTCACTTGCAGAGACAGCGACAACATCTGAACTCGCAGAAGTCCATCGCGTCCTTGGCGATTTCGATTTTGATGGAGACGGAATCGACGATACGCTGATTGCTGACCCAACCTATCAAAGTGGGGTAGCTACGCGCCGACAGACCGTCGGTGCAATTGAACTGATCTTAGGTGTGCCCAACCTAAATTCCCCAACGGTAATCGGCAACGAATTCGGCAACACTCTGATCGGCACATCCGGTCCAGAATCTATTCTCGGCGGCCAGGGCGACGATTTGCTGGTTTCCAACGGTGGTATTGACGTGCTGCTGGGAGGACAGGGAGACGATGTCTTCCGGATTGATGACTTGTCATTCAAGAAGGCTGACGGAGGTAGGGGGAAAGACACTATTCAGTTTACTAGTGGGAACATCGAGTTTTCGACGGCTGATTTGATCGCGAATGGTGTTTCTGAAATCGAAGCTCTAGATCTGCACCAAGGGTTTGGGAGCGGTGATCAGCTTTTCTTGGATCGCTTGTCGATCGTCAACCTATCGGAAACCTCAAACTCGATTGACGTGAATATCGATGCTTCCCTTGATACTGTAACTCGCTCAAGAGATTGGACACAACACGTGCTCACCGGTCCCATGGGAGCTGATTATGTTCGATTGACCAATGAAGTTGCACAAGTAAACGTCTTTCCACTGGACGCTCCATTTGTTGTTGTAAGCGACGCAACAATTGTTGAGGGTGACGACGGAGTGCGAACCGTCCAAATTCAAGTCTCGTTGCACAACGCTGTAGGGGCTGCCGCAAGTGTTAATATTGAAACCTTCGACGATCAGGCGACTCTCGACTCACAGGATTACATCTCCCTGCCTCCCACGGAAGTCCGGTTTGCGCCTGGGGAAACGACGAAGCATATTGAGCTGACCGTTCTATCAGACCGAAACATCGAGAATTATAGCGAGACGATCGGAATCCGACTGTCGAATGGCCGTGGTGTCGGTGTACCGCTGCCAATTGGCTTCGTCGCGATCCATGATGATGAGTCTCGCACAACCTTTGGTACGATTGACGACGCTCGACGATGGGAAGTAACTGAAGAGCCCATTCTTGTGACTGGGGACATAACGGTATCTGACCATGCTTCGTTGACAATAACGCCGGGAGTTGTGGTACATGGTAGCGGCTTTTCCTATCAAAGAGACTTAATTCACGGACATTCCCTTATCGCGAGCCAGGGGAGTTTCTTGAGAATTCAAGGAGCAATGCTTACTTCGCTAAAGGAAGTTTCTGCGAATGACGGAGCACAGATAAACGTCTCCGATTCACAACTCGCCGATGCAACTCTTGTTGTCTATGGAACGGATGCCAACGTGAGCAATAACCATTTCGCTGGTCCAGAGCCACTTGTTGGAGATGGACGACTGATCCAGTTTGCAAAGCAGTCGAATTCATTCTCAAACAATGGGCAGGAACTCGGACTGGGATTGTTAAGTGGGGTACCAGGTGAAACCGTCGAGTTGCTGCAGCAAGGAGACATCACGCATTATTTTCTGCATTCTCGTCTAATCCAGGGCGGACTAGGCGTCTATCAGTATCAGAATCTGACCGTTGGCTCTGGAGTAAACTTGTACAACACAGGTAACTCTCAGGTCATTTTCGATGTTTCGGACAATTTAGTCTTTGCTCCCGAGGCAAAAATCTGGGTTAGAAACGATTTTTATGCCGAGACGCCACGGACGGACGTCAGGGCGTCAAAGGAGACTTTGATCGAGTCGAGCTCTCTGCTTGCAAACGGAACGCGTTGGTTCAACGGAGTCTTTGGCAAGGGAGGCAACGGTGGAACGGGCGGGGCAGGCGAGAATGTCGTTGCCACGGAGCAACACCTAACAGGCGTTGGTACAGTGCTAGTCACCAACCACGCCGGTGACGGAGGAGCAGGCGGTGATGGTGGATTTGGCGGAGGCCAGGGTGGTCGCGGAGGAAGAGCTGGAGCCTCGCAAAACGGCTCTGATGGTTTTGATGGAACTGGGGCATCAGGAGAAGACGGTCGAAACGATATTAGTCAAGCTGATGCGTTGGGTCATGCCCCTAACGGCAATATTGGATCTGCTGGTAGATTCGTTGGGGAGATCGGTGGGCTTAGCAGATACTTCGGCTACAACGGTTCCGACGGCGGCGCGGGGGGATATGGGGGCGGAGTTCTTTCAATTTACGCTGCAGTGATTGAGGCGCCCACTGGTGTATTCCCCTTTGTCTTGGGAGGTCAGCTCGGCGGGGTGGGAGGACCGGGTAGAAACAGTACTGGCGGCGCCGCCAGTTCGAACACGCAGTTCGCAGCCTCAGGTGAGCGCGGGGAGGATGGTCAGGGCGGATTGTTGGTACTAGGTAATTCGTCGTTCGTGCCACCAGTTCCTTCTCCATCCGCCAGTCTATCTTCTCCTATCCCATTCGCACGTTCTGGTCATGGCTGGGCACACTTGCTACCCGCAAACATCATATACGTCGACTCCATCAGCGTCGCCGGTACTGGGATCATGTACAGCAACTCGGCGCTCACCGGCAACGAGGCCATTGCGACTAACAAAGTGGCTTATCGCGCCGGTGACGGAGTGGCCGCGTTTGCAAACTACACTAGCTATTCGGCTGGTATCAATTCCATTATCGTGGACATTTCGAATCTGGCAGGTACTCCGAGCGTAGCTGACTTCACGTTCAAAATTGGCAACGATCAGCACCCAGCCAATTGGGTAAGTGCAACGGCGCCAAGTAGCGTGACAGTCATGCCAGGTGCGGGTGTCGACGGCTCCGCTCGCGTGAGCATCAAGTGGCCGGACAATGCCATTCAGAATCAGTGGTTGGAAGTCACCGTGCTGGCCAACGCCAACACTGGCTTAGTCACACCTGATGTCCACTACTGGGGCAATCAGATTGGCGAGACGGGCAATATGCCTGGCAACACGGAAGTAGATGCTGCTGATGCGACGGAAATACGTGGCAACCTTTCCGGATTCATGCACGTTGATGCGAATAACAATTTCGACGTCAATCGCGACAAGAGGGTCAATGCCATTGACCACGCCATCGTACAGTCCGCCTTTACAGGTAACAACTCGTTGGTGCTATTGAATCTGGCCAGCTCGAGTGGTTCAAGCGGTGATGGCTTTCCCTCTGGCCAACTTGGCGATGGTGCCACAAGCTCCGAGGGATCGATCGAGCTGGAGTTGGCCGCACCAAGAATCACTGTCAGCGCAACCGAAGACGAAGAAACTCCGGTTCCCTCACAGCCTGAGGATCTGGTGGTCGCGACGACCGACTCGGGCAAGTTCTGCGCTGCGTTTGAGCCAACATTTGCAACTGCTGCGTTTTTAAGTCGTCCAATCGCTGCACGCGCCGCGCCGGACGAAGTGGCAGTTTCTGAAGATGTGATGACCGCAGCCTACGACGTATATTTTGCCTTGCTCGCCAATAAGCGCCGCTAGGACAGCACTGTCGCGATCAAACTTGATGACCAACCTCCGCTTCGTCTTCATGTCAAAGGTCCAAAAAATGCATAAACTGGTCTTTCTGACGTTCCTGGCCCTAGTTTGCGTAACCGAACGCAGCGTTGCACAATTGAATGTAAGCACACACAATCGCATCGTTACCGCTGATTCCAGCTATTGGGTTTCAGTGGAGGTTTCGGGAGACGTCTCTGTCAATGCAGTGTCTCTGGCATTTGGTCTCAACGACGGTGGGGCAGCTGCTGGTGGAACGGAAAATGCATCTGTAATCGGCTCATCACTGGACCACACGATGTGGGATACAGATCCTGCAACAGGAACGGTCAGCACGCCGGGATTGAGTAACGTTGTATTCACTCCCGTGTTACCTACCGGAGCGACAGTAGCTGATATGCTTGGTGCATCAGTTAGCTCATCTGCAACTGCGTCCGCTGGCAGCGTGCTGCTTTACCTTGAGCTTGATCTGTCGTCCAAGATGCCTGGCGAAACGGTCATGCTCAATCCCGATTTCGCAGGACTTACCCAAGCCATTGGGCCCAATGCATCGGCGATTGGGATTGCCTCAGTCTCTGCGGGAACGCTAAAGATTACTCGCAAGGGAGATGCCAATGGAGATGGCGTGGTGAACAACCTGGACATCGGTGGCTTCATTCTAGCCCTCACTAACTTTGCCGGGTACGCGGCTGCCAATCCAGGCATCGATGGTTTGTCAGTTCTGGATTTCAGTGGTGATGGCATCGTGAACAATTTGGACCTTGGTGGATTCATCAGCGCCCTCACCGGGATCTAGTCGCGAAAAACACCACCGAACACTTGAGGGGCAGCGATTGCAGCCACTTTCTTGGATTGAACCATGCTCGATTTTCCTTTTGAGACCAGTTCGTTCGTCTTTGCTGAGCAGTTCTTAGGATGCCCCGCTTCGTGACGAAAATGTTCCGAAATAGACTAGCAGCTACATTTGCAACCACCAAAGCTCTTGGAATTCATTGCGTGCCAGATCAGCTTATCGTTTTCGCAAAGTACCCCACTCCCGGTCGATGCAAGACGCGCCTTATTCCGGAATTGGGCGCCGAAGCCGCTGCCTTGCTTCAACAAGAAATGACCGCCAGAACGTTGGCTTGGGCACGGCAGTTGAACAAAGTACATGGGGTCGAAGTAAGCGTTTTTTATGATGGTGGCAGTCGCCAACAGATGCAGCTCTTGTTCGGCCAAGAGTTTGCCTACGAGATACAAACGGGCAAGGACTTGGGAGAGCGGTTGACCAACGCAGTCCGCCAGCGCCTACCTCAGGTGCAACCCAATGAGGCCAACGCGAAGGACAAGATTCTCATTGTCGGAACCGACTGCCCGGAACTGGATGTCAGCGATTGCCTGGCAGCTCTCAAGAGACTGGACACACATGACATTGCGATTTCGCCCGCAACCGATGGTGGGTATGTGATGCTGGGTCTGACCGCGCGAGCAGCTTGTGGGCCGGAAGTGTTAGAAACACTGTTTAACGAAATCGCGTGGGGAACAGAAAACGTTCTAACACAAACCATGGTTCGCTTGAGCGCGCTGCCTATCCACTTGACGCTCATGCCTGCCAAGAACGATGTCGACCGGCCGGAAGACCTGAGCGTTTGGCATGCCGCAATCCAGAGCATTGATTGCCCTGCACCTGAAGTGAGTGTAGTGATACCTACGCTGAATGACGAACGGGGCCTGGAACGCAGCATCGAAAGTGCCGCTCCGAATGGCCTTACTGAAATCATTCTCGCTGCCGCTGGTGACACGCATCAAACAGCCTTGGTAGCCGCGCGGACAGGCGCACAGTTCATTAGTTGTAAAGCCAGCCGAGCGCATCAAATGAACGCTGGTGCTGCCATTGCTCGCGGCAAGACCTTGCTTTTCTTGCACGCGGATACAGTGTTGCCAACTCACGCCTACGACAGCATTGCAGATTGTCTGTCGCGGCCGAATGTCGTTGGCGGCGCATTTAAGCTTCGTCTGGATTCGAAACGATTAAGGCATCGCGTGATTGAAGCTGGTGTTGCGATGCGCAGTCAAATTCTGAGAATGCCCTATGGGGACCAGGGACTGTTCATGCGAGTCAGCGCCTTCCGCCAACTGCAGGGTTTTGCTGATCTTCCGATTATGGAAGATTATGACCTGGTCCGCCGGCTAAAAAAAATAGGGCGGATCGGACTCTGCAACAAGTCAGTATTGACGTCCGCGCGGCGCTGGGAACGATTGGGCGCATTCAGAGTTACAGCCATTAACCAGTTGATGGTTCTGGGATACCACCTTGGCATTCCACCAAATCGCTTGGCGAAATTCTACCGTGGTAAATAACATTTGCCCGTTGGCTCGCGAAAGTTCTAGGCTCCAGGGAATGGCAGCTCACGGCTGCGGCGAGTCATCAGTGCATTCGCTTGTGCATCTGAGCCAAAGTTCTCTGCTTCTGGATTCCAAGTCAGCTCTCGACCTAACATCAATGCGATGTTGCACAGATGGCAAGAAGTCATCGTGCGATGATGTGAGGCCACGTCCGAAACAGGCTGCGTGCGATCTTCAACACACTCGAAGAAATTTTTCATATGTCCACGGGTTTCCTTACCCTTGTAAAGTTTTGTCATGGCATCTGCTATTTCTTGATGATCCTTTTCGGTCATGTCATCAATGACCTTGCCCTGAAGTTTTCCGCGGTTGACAAAAATGCGGCCATCCTCTCCCTCGAACAATATGCCGTTACCAAATTGCACGCCATCATCGCGATCAACCGTATCATTGACTTGCATCAGCGTCCCATCGGCAAACTTTAGATCGATACTGAATTCGGTTGCTGTATTGTATCCGTTGGCAATCGTGATTTCGCCGTTCAAAAACGCTGCCCAATCGAGGCCTTCGGGAACCATGGGCGTAAACTTACCGGTACCTACAGCGGACACTGGGCCAGTATTACTTTTGCCAAGCGCCCATTGGGCGATATCGATGTGGTGCGCGCCCCAGTCGGTCATCTTGCCGCCAGAGTATTCAAACCACCATCGAAACATCTTGCGTCGCTGCGTCGAGTATTCAACTTTCGGCGCGGGGCCGAGCCACATGTCCCAATCAAAATCTTCAGGCAACTCTTCCGGCTCGAATGGTTCCTGGCAATCGGGCGCTTGACCGATGGCAATGTAAGCGTTGACGTTCTTTCCGAGGCGTCCGCTTTGAACAATCGCCACAGCTTTCAGGAATCGCAAATCCATTTCCGATCGCTGTTGCGTGCCAACTTGAAACACTCGATTGGTTTCCTCCACCAACTTGCGAATCTCGATCCCCTCTTGAATGGTCAGCGTCAAGGGTTTCTCGCAGTAGACATCACAACCAGCACGGAGGGCGTACTTGGCAATCGGAATGTGCCAATGGTCAGGCGTACCGATGGTGACGATGTCCGGCTTGACCTTGTCGATCATTTCTCGGTAGTCGTTGAACGTACCCAACTTGCCACCAAATTCGCTGTTAAAGCTGTCTCGATGGAGTTTGTCGACGTCGCACACGGCAACCGTCTTTCCCAACTTGGCAGCTTGCCGAGCCACTTCGCCACCGCGACTGTATCGTCCACGCTGACCGCCAACGCCGATCGAGCCAATGGTTCTCTTACTGTTTGCGTCTTGAGCATTAGCAGTGCTGCTGGTCCAAATGTACGGATTAGCTATAGCCGCGCCCGCAACTGCGGTTTTCTTCAGAAAGTTTCTTCGATTTGTCATGGTTATTTGAAGGTGAGAAGTTGTCGTGTGGAGTAATCGATTGACAGCCAACCGGATCCAAGTGATCAAACGGTATCCCGAGCACAAGCTGGTTGCGTTGTCTGGCCGGAGGGTATTTCCCTGGCTGAAAGGTAAAGCAAGAGAGAGAAATTATTCTAGCCCGAATGGCCGCGAGGATGTTGCTCATTCAGGATCTTGGCGAGAATAACTTGGCTGGCAAGCACCGCCGGTTGGGTTGCCTATGCATCGCAGTCATGCATGAGCGGATTCGGCGATTGAGGTGGAGATTCTGGCAAACCGCGGCTTGGCCGGTGTCAAAATCTTCCGATTACCCCGAATATACGGTCATCAATATTGGGAGTAGCTGCCGATTAACACTCGATGTTCGTCGAATCCATCGGGCAGCTGCTAAAGACATCTTCGCCTAGTTTTGAAGGCGCATAGCTTCCGCGTCTTGCTTTGCTGCCTTTATTGGACTCGCAACATTGCGTAATGCTCACTTTATGCCGGGCGAAGTATTTACCTTCTTTCGGATTGGTGTCTCAAAGGCGGATGGCATGCTAACTTTCAAGACGCGATTTCAATCTCACCTGAGTTGGCAGCTATTGATCCTGGCACTATTCAGCCATCCATTGTTTGCCCAGGTCCCATATACCACCGCAAAGTACGGTTCTCCATCGGGGACATCTACCGCGCATAAGATCGAACTCTTGCAGCAGCAGCTTGACCAGCTGAAAGCCGAATCCAATGCAAGCGTAAGCGATTCCGTTTGGTATCAAACGCCGACGGAAAACTCCTTGGTTTCTCTGGCAGCGAGCCACTCTGGCGCCGTAATTGCGGGCCCTCCAGTTCTCCCAGTAGAGAAGAACTACCCAGATGTGAAGTTCTCTGGTTTCTTTCAGTTGGATGCTGCCCGCTTCGGTCAATCGGCAGCGAGCGTCGCCACACTCGGTGATATTCAAGATGGTACCGGATTTCGTCGAGCTCGCTTGAGTGCCTCGGGCAATATCAGCGAACAAAGCTCCTACCAAATGGAATTCGATTTCGCTCAGGCCCAAGCGCGGTTTGTAGACGTTTGGGGACAGGTCAAGGGCACGCCCTTTGGAACGATGCGCATTGGACGGTTTCGCCAGCCTTTTGGCATGACGGAGTTAACGAGTATTCGAGAGTTGCCTTTCCTGGAGCGGCCCACGATCTTCGCGCTGGCGCCATTCCGACAAACCGGCATCATGTTTTCGAACACAGCATTCGACCAGGCAGCGACATGGGCGGTATCCGGTTTCCGCACGCTGGCTGACAATTTTGGAAACATCTACGGTGACGATGGCGGCTGGGGAACCGCGGAACGTGTTTCCTTTGTCCCGCATGACGGCGGTGATGGTGGAACTCTCTTACATGTAGGATTTGACCACAGTTACATTGACCCCGCGCGAAATCAGTTGCAATTCGCCAGCCAGGACGAGGTCTTCGTGGGACAGCAACCCAACCTTGGACCCAATGGACTGAGCGTGTTGCCAATTGTAAATGTGCCCGCCTTCGTGAACTCAGGTGTTTTTAATGTCGACCACGTGCACCTTTTCAATGTCGAGAGTGGTGTCGGACTAGGACGAGCAGCCATCCAATCCGAATACCGGTGGGCAAACGTCAACTTGCCCACCGGTCAAAATGCGACCGTTCACGGAGGATATGTTACCGCCCGCTATGTGCTTTCCGGCGAAGCCATTCCTTACAATCGAGCTACAGGCGTTTTCGGGCGAGTAAAACCGGAGCAGCCGTTGAACATTGGCAATGGCCAATGGGGAGCGTGGGAAATTGCCACCCGGTATTCGATGATCGATTTGAATCCCCTCGTTGGCTTGCCGGGAGTAACTGGCCCCGGAAGACGCCTCAATTCGTCAGACTTGGGAATCAATTGGTACTGGACGGCGAACTCCAAGTGCCAAATGGAATGGATCAACGCCAGCTTGGCCGATCCTACTGTAGGCAAGAGCGTTACCAACACCTTGGCTGGCCGCGTTCAGTTTGATTTTTGATTCTCCGCGGTTGATTCGCCGGGCTAGGCCGCTATAGTGTTTCACTGGCGATTCTGGTCCCTCTCTCTCAAGATTCGGCAAGTCCGAATATCTGGAATTCGCTCCGAGGTCATGTGGTACACCATTCCATTTGACAGTGATTTCTTGGCAAGAAATCCGCTAAGGAGCGTCCAATGTTCTCATTCCATCGTCGCTGGCGCACGGCATTCACTCTCGTTGAATTGCTTGTCGTGATTGCCGTCATTGGCATTTTGGTTGGTTTGCTGTTGCCAGCTGTTCAGGCTGCTAGGGAAGCCGCCAGACGGATGAGTTGTTCGAACAATTTAAAACAGCTGGGTTTGGCCAGTCACAATTTTGAAAGTTCTTTTTCGCGGCTGCCGCCCGGCTATTTAGGCCCAGACCCGAGCGACGTATCGTTGACGATCCAAACCGGAGGGCAACAACCGTACTTGGGCACGTTGCCATTTCTTCTGCCACAGCTAGAGCAGGCGAATGTCTATGTCAGAATTCCGGAAGACCATCGCAAAGTAAATCTGTTAGGTGAGCAGATCTGGTTTCGTGTTGCGGCCCTTTACGAATTGGCACAAGCCAAACTCTCGATCTTCACCTGCCCGTCGGATGTTGAAGTCGAATCGGCCGAACGAATCATTTCGCGAACTCACATGTATCGCAACGACAATGGCGGCATGACTCATCAGTCTTTCACACTGACCAATATCGGCTTTGGCGGTACATCGTATGCGGCGTGCGCAGGTTACCGAGGCGCAGTCGTCCAGTCGGTCCGCGGCGCATTCTTCAACCGCTCGAAGACCAAGTTTGGAGAAATTAGCGATGGTCTCAGCAACACTATATTGTTCGGTGAGACGCAAGCTGGACCACAATTCACCTACATCTGGCTTTCGGCAGCGCCTGTCAGCTCGGCGTTTGGATTTGGCGACCGCTTCTCGCGTTGGGGCAGCTACCATCAGGGAAACCTGGTGACCATTGCATTGGCTGACGGTTCGGTCCGAACAATAAGTGATTCGATTAACCTCACCACGTTTCGCAAACTCTCGATGATTTCGGATGGCGAAGTTTTGACTGACTACTGACGGCGAACGTCGGCCAATGCCATATACTTAAAGAACTAGAGCACGGCGCTGGTTTGGCGTCGATTCTTATGACCCAGACCATGGGAACCAAGTCTCCAACGATTATCAGTTGTTCCGTTCGTTTTTCCTACAGCGAATGCAGGCCCGAAGGGTCGACTTAACCTCTGTGGTGGCGAGAAACCAATGCCCCCGCTGACGCAGAGGTGGCAGCTATTGCCCGCCGTTTCACAGTTTTCACAGTTACTCTGGTCATTTGCGAAAGACAATCGCCCACCCAAATGGTGGAATGCATCAGACCATTTTGCCTTTCTGACTTGCAATTTTGGTCGGAAATAGGCCAAAATAGGTTTCAAGTCAGTCGACGCCCGCTTTCCCTGCATCACCCCCGCCTAACTGAACAGGTCAAGTCGAATTGTGATGCATTCGGCTATGAGATCATTGAACGAGCCTCATTCTCACCAGCGCGAGGTACCGCATGCTAACGCTCTACGGTCAGTCAGGAAGATTATGTAGTGGCCTATCCCGCCGGAGCTTTCTCACCGTGGGAGGACTTGCCTTTGGGGCTAGCGGTTTCGGGCTAGCCGATTTGCTGCGGGCCGAATCGAGTCAGCCGGGCTCGACGAGCGCGGGTGGCGTTGGACACAAGGCGGTGATCAATATTTTCTTGGCAGGCGGTCCTCCACATCAGGACATGTGGGAAATCAAGACCGAGGCTCCTTCGGAAATTCGTGGCGAATTCCAGCCGATTCCGACCAATGTACCCGGCATTCAGATTTGCGAAGTTTTCACGCGCTTGGCCAAACTGATGGACAAGGCTGCCGTGATTAGGTCGGTGGTTGGCTGCAAGGACCGTCACGAATCTTCGCAGTGCATGAGCGGATGGTTGGCCACCGATCTACGTACGGTAGGAGGCCGGCCCTCGATCGGTTCGGCCGTGGCGCGAATTCATGGAGCGGTCGATGCCGCAGTGCCACCGTACATTGGCTTGGCGGAAAAAACTTCGCATGTACCGTGGTCGGACTCCGGGTCGCCAGGATTTCTCGGCACCAGTTTCATGCCCTTCAAACCGGATGGACCCGGTATGCAAAACATGAAATTGAATGACATCTCGCTTGAGCGGCTGCAAGACCGCAGACGGCTCCTCGGCAGCCTAGATACGTTTCGCCGCGAACTGGATCAAACCGGGGCGATGGAAAGTATGGATGCATTCGGTCAGCGCGCTTTGGATGTATTGACTAGCAGCAAATTGCTGGATGCATTGGACTTGTCAAAAGAGGACCCCAAGATTGTCGAGAGATATGGAGACGGCAAGCCATACAAGTATCAATATGACGGTGCACCGACTTGCAATGAGCATCTCTTGATTGCGAGGCGTTTGATCGAAGCCGGCGCCAGGTGCGTTAGTTTGAGCTACGGTCGGTGGGACAGCCACGGCGCCAATTTTGATCTAGTGCGGGATCATGGTGGAAAACTGGACTTGTGCTTGAGTGCCTTGATCGAGGATCTGGACCAACGGGGCATGCTAGACGATGTCACTGTTATCGTCTGGGGCGAGTTTGGCAGGACTCCGAAGATCAATGCTGGAGCTGGTCGAGACCACTGGTCCCAAGTTAGCTGCGCTTGGATCGCCGGGGGTGGTATCCGCGGAGGACAAGCCATCGGGGCGACCAATCGGCTGGGGGAATATGCAGCCGAACGACCTGTCCACTTGCAAGAGTTAATCGCCACTTTGTACCACAATTTAGGTATCAATACTGCCACGACAACTCTCGTAGATCCAACAGGGCGTCCCCAGTACTTGGTCGAGCACCCGCCCGTGGAAGAACTGATATGAGCCGACCAGTCCCAATGTATCCCAAGGCCGGCAAACTGCTGAGTTGTGCATCATTTTGGCTCTGTCTGCGGCTTGAGCATGCGATACCAATCCTGCTTGCGTTTCAATTATTGTTGTCCAATCGCTGCACGTTTGCTGATGAGGCTATTTCTGAAGTTGTCGCAGCCCATCTAGCCTTTGAACATGAGCAAGTATTTCTCTCGGGCAGCGATTCCCGCTGGCAACTTGTCGTGAATGCAGTTGCAGCGGATGGCTCGACCACCGATGTAACGCGTAGTCTAGAATTGAAAATTGTTCCCGCGGTTGCATTTGCGGACGGGCAAGGTTATCTGACCCCGGTTTCCAACGGGTCGGCAAAGATCATTGCGCGCTTGCCGGGATATTTAGATGCGACACTGCCCATCGAAGTCGCTGGTCAAGATACCAACAAGACCGTCAACTTTGCCAATCAAATCGTACCAATCTTTACTAAGCACGGCTGCAACAGCGGCGCGTGTCACGGAAAACTGGCTGGCCAAGCTGGATTTAAGCTTTCTCTATTGGGTTTTGAACCAGAGCAGGATTACGATCACCTGGTCTTGGAATCTCGTGGAAGGCGTGTTTTTCCAGCCGCTCCCAACCAAAGTCTGATACTTACCAAAGCCGTCAATAGTACACCTCACGGTGGCGGTCAGCGTTTCGCTGACGATTCGCACGAATACCGCCTACTACAGCGGTGGATCGTGGGCGGAATGCCCTATGGTGACGCAAGCGACCCGACGGTTACGGACATTGAGGTATTCCCTAAGCAACGGCGTTTAGCGGCCTCGAGCACACAACAGATCTCCGTGGTGGCCCACTATTCGGATGGCAGCCGCGAGGACATTACTCATACAGCTCAGTACGAGTCAAACAACAAGGATCTTGCCGATGTTGATTCGGCTGGCTTGGTAACGCTCTCCGATCAACCTGGCTCGGTGGCGATCATGGCCAGGTATCAAGGACATGTCGCTGTCTTTCGCGTTGCCATTCCGCTGGGTGCAAGCGTCAACGAACTGCCGCCGGTGCGTAACATGGTGGACGAATTGGTATTTGCGAAATTGAAAACTCTTGGCATTCCCCCATCCCCCTCCTGCGATGATTCTACGTTCATCAGGCGGGTAACCTTGGATTTGTGCGGACGCCTGCCGACATCAGCAGAAACGATTCAGTTTATCAAAAAGGATTGTGCGACCAAGCACGAAGCTTTGGTCGACCGCTTGTTGAACTCCACCGACTACGCGGAGTACTTTGCCAAGAAGTGGTCGAGCATCCTGCGAAACCGCCGCGCAGGGGCAGGCCATCAGCTCGGAAACTATGCCTTTTACGATTGGCTGCGAGCCAGCTTCCACGAGAATAAACCCTATAGCCAAATCGTTCGTGAACTACTAACTGCATCTGGGTCGGTTGAAGTCAGTCCAGCCGTGGCTTGGCTGCGTGAGGTGAATAACAGTGAATCTCGCGTCGAAGATACAGCGCAACTTTTCTTGGGTCAGAGAATTCAGTGTGCGCGTTGCCATCACCATCCGTTCGAGAAATGGAGTCAAGCCGATTACGCTCGGCTGCAAGCCTTTTTCGCCAACGTTTCTCGCAAGAATGGAACATATTCCGATCAACCCATGTTTGTGTCGCGGACGGGCGATGCGACAGCCCGCAATCCGCGAACAGGACAATCGCTGCCTCCCGCTGGCCTGGATAGTTCACCCGCATCGGTAACAGCTACCGCTGACCCGCGGCAGGAATTGGTGAATTGGATGGTCGCCGAAGAAAATCCATTTTTTGCCCGCAGCTTGGTGAATCGCTATTGGAAGCACTTTTTTGCGATTGGCATCGTCGAACCTGAGGACGACATGCGGGTTACCAATCCGCCCTCAAACAGCGAACTGCTGGAAGGCCTTTCGGAACACTTTATTGCATCCGGGTTTGACTTAAAAGATCTATTGAGATTGATTTGCACGTCCAGCGTTTATCGTTTCAGCTCGGAAGCCAACGCGTTCAATCTGAACGAACAGGGAGCGTACTCGCGATACTACCCCAAGCGGCTGTCGGCGGAGGTTTTGCTGGATGCAGTCAATACCGTTACCCATTCTCAGTCCGACTTTTCAGGTCTGCCACCTGGGACGCGCGCAGTGTGCTTGCCCGATTCCGGATTTCAGTCGTATTTTTTGGATGCATTTGGTCGATCGAGCGCAACGACCGCCTGCGAATGCGAAAGTAGCGCTGAATCCACGCTGGCACAAAGTCTGCATCTGCTGAATTCGAAAGAGGTGCAAAGTAAACTGAACGCCGACGATGGCATGGCAGCGACGATGGCTGCCAGCTCACAGTCTGTCAGCGAGCTGGTAACGGAACTATACTTGGCCTCGCTCAGCCGATATCCGACGTCGTCCGAAATGCAGGCAGCAGATGAATACGTTCATCAGCACGACAATCGTCGCAATGCGATGGAAGACTTGGTTTGGGCATTGATCAATAGTAAAGAATTCTTGTTCAACCACTGAACCAATTTGAGAGAATCTGCTGCAGCAAATGCGGTCTTTCGTAACGTTTTTCACACTTTTGGTAACCTCCCCCTGCCTCTGGGCTCAGCTTCCGACCATTGAGTTCGCTGGCGTCACCCAACCAGTCGTGCAAAAAAACACGCAGGTGCAACTGGAAGTGACCGGAACGTTCGTCGACGAGCCCGCAGAGTTGCTCTTCTCCGATTCGGCGCTACAAGCGGTTGCCGTCCCGCCCTCCACCGCGCCATTTGAAGAAGCAAAATCTAGCGCGCGTTTTGGTCTGCGTGTGCCTACCGAGGTTCCTAGCGGGCTGCACCAAGTACGCATGCGAGGGCGCTTCGGAGTTTCCAACCCAAGGCCCCTGTTGGTCGTCGATAAGCCTGTTGAAATCGCTCAAATCCCGCAATCGGCGAACGCGCCGTTGCGAACAGATTGCATCTATTTTGGTCACTTCGCGCCCCGCGACCGCGTGAGTTTTTCAGTGCAACTCTCTCCAGGCGAGGTTTTTAGCTGTCGTGCGTACACCACACAGCTCGACTCGCAGGCCATACCTGCAATGGCCTTGTACGACCCAAGCGCTGGTGAAATATGCCGTGCGCGCGGGATTGAGGATTGGCCAGCCGAGTTTTCTTGGACGGCCCAAGTGGCAGGCAGCTATACCGTTGTCCTCCATGATTTCTTGTATCGGGGTGGAAACGAGTTTGCCTTTGTACTCGAGGGGATCGTGACTTCCCCTGAGTCCGCGACTCAAGTCTCGATTGATAAATGGCTTCGCCCTTCTAGCCGCAGGAAAGTCACATCCTGTCGCGAACTTGCATTGAACGAGGATGAGCGGGCCACGGTTTCCGGCTCTACCGCTCAAGCTCAAAACACAAGCGATACCCAGACGTATCAAGTTCCCTTTGCCGTGGCTGGCAATCTACAAAGCGGCATACCCAACCAATTTGATTTCGAAGTGAAGGCTGGGCAACAACTGAGGTTGGACGTTTGCTCCCAAGAATTGGGGCGATTGACTGATCCGCGCCTCTACCTGTTCCAACATCCTGCCACCGGTGAGACGGCAGGGACTATGCCGCTTCTCTCTGAACGAGACGATGAACCTGGCTTCGGGGGGCCCGAGTTGCTCTTGCCCAGCAAAGACCCGTCGCTGGACTGGCACGCACCGCAGGATGGGATTTATCGAGTCGCAGTTCTCGACAATGAGAGCGGTCAACGACCGGTAGACTCCACGGAATTCATTCTGCGAGTATCTCCGCCGCGACCTGATTTTGAATTGTTCGCGTATCGTCCATTTCCGACGAATAACCCAGCGGGAGCCCGGCCCATGGGTTCCAACTTGCTACGCGGGGGCACAGAAGTCGTGAGACTGCTGGTCAATCGCAAACATGGGTACGCTGGCCCAATCGATATCGAAGTCTTGGGTTTGCCCGACCAGATTACTTGCTCAGCCCTGTCGATCCCCCCAGATGCCAATTCGGGAGTGTTGATTCTTGCTGCCGCCGAAGACGCTCCCGCGTGGTGCGGTTCGCTTTCAATCGTCGGAAAAGGAGCTACCCAGTCTCGGCTCATAGAACGCAATGCCCAACCCCATGCGGTATCCGCAAAAGCCAGTGCGGAAATGAATCGGGTCCATTCGCGGGCATGTGACGACCTGGTGATTCTTGTCAATGACAACGATGTCGCTCCATTGTCA
>JAGQPR010000209.1 GCA_020426625.1 Planctomycetales bacterium | reverse complement strand
TTATGCGAGGATGCTTAGTAGTGAATTCCATTGCGTCGACGAAATACATTAAGATCGTCAGCTCAGTGGGTGGTGCCGTTAGCTGGGAATAACTTTAGGATTGCCGATATGATTCGCATGTTTAGCTTTGGCTTGGTGGCTCTACTTGGCACATCCCTCATGCTCACTGGCTGCGACGACGAGGTGGACAAACTGCCGACCGCAGCAGAAAATGAAAAAGCTCAAGTTGAAATTCAAGAAACAGCCATGGCGTCCGGGGAGGCCGTAATGCAAGGCGAGTACAATCCGCTGACCGATACCGAGAAAGCCGTTATTCTATACAAAGGTACCGAGCGTGCTTTCACTGGAGAGTATGAGCATAACAAGCAGAGTGGCACCTATATTTGCAGACAATGCAATGCCAGGTTGTACGAAAGCAAGGACAAGTTCGAAAGTGGATGTGGCTGGCCGAGTTTCGACGATGAGATTGAGGGGGCCGTGACACGTGTCGCCGACAAGGATGGAATGCGGACGGAGATTGTTTGTACCAACTGCGGCGGGCACTTGGGCCACGTATTCATCGGTGAGCGTCTGACCAATAAGAACACTCGCCATTGTGTTAATTCAATTTCCATGCGTTTCGTGGAGGAAGGAACCGAGCTTCCCAAGATGATTGTTCTCACGCCCACAGACAATCAGAGCAGCGAGCCGAAGTCAGTGGAGGATGGCTGGCAAAAGTCCAGCTCGGCTGAAAGTGTCTCTCCGCCAAATCCTACAACGGATGAGTAGCTCCTGTGCCTGATTTAGCCAACACGGTTGCCAGCGATTGGCCTGAGTCCGTGCTCCGCATAGTTACCAGTGCTCCAATGCCCGGCATCGGAAGTGGCCCAAGTTGCGCCAAAACAAGCCAGGGAATTGAGGCGTTGGAGACAACCACTGAAGTTCCTGATGAGGTGTTAGCGGGGCTTTGGTTACTTGCAGGCGATCTGGATCGTTCCCATGCGATCAGTCAGGGCATTAAAACGCCAGATGGTTCGTATTTGCATGGCATCATGCATCGCCGCGAAGGCGATTTCTCGAACGCCAAGTATTGGTTTCGCAACGCTGGCACGCATGCGATACAACACAAGCTTGCCGAATTCGCGTCGTCCGCCCACGGTCAACTTGCTGGTCGCGGGCTACCAATGGATCGGTTGGGTCGGGCTAATCAGCTTGGGGAAACAATAGTCGACTTGTCCGCGCAGGTCGTTTCCAAGAAAACATTGCCATGGCAAGCGGACCTTGAGCGGATTTGCTGGTGGGAAATGGAGTTGATTCTGCAGCACTGTTTATAGATGCGAACCGCATTGTGGCTCACGATTGCCTGCCATTGCGCGTCAACTTGATAGACATCACCCTAACAGCTTGGCAGCGAATTCGCGATCGCATGCACTAACAACCTGTTGCACTGCCTGATCCACTTCTTTACCAGTCAGCGTGCGGTGGAGGCTGACGAAGCGCAGGGACAGCAACAGCCGTTTCTTTCCTGGCCCGTCGCGTTTTGCATCTCGATAGGTTTCTTGGTAATCAACTGACTGCAAGCAGTCGCCGCCATGCTGACGGCAAAGGCTGGCCAACGCACTCCATTTCAGACCCTCGTCCACCACGAAATTGAGATCGCGAGCAACGGCGGGGAAAACGCTAACTGGATCTGCTTGACGAACCTCTTGTAGATGGCTGGTCAGTGTGTCCAAGTTCAACTCAGCTGCTGCCGTCGCCTGTTCCAGCGAGTAAGCGGTCTGCGCCTTGGGAGAGATCAGCCCCACATAGCCAATTGTTTGCCCCGAGATCGATAGCCGCTGCAAGCTACCATTTTCAAATAGATCCTGCTTCTCCGCAGTCCAGTCTACTACGGTCGAGACGCTCACCAGTTGGGACACAATTTCCTCAACAACTCCGCGCAGCTGACGCAGGTCGCCAGCACCGACGATAGCCAACATGCAATTCTCCCTGGGCAGTTCCTGTGCGCTGCTGCCAGGCAAATAAACGTTGGCAACTTCGTACAGTTGGGCATTGCGAATCGCCTGAGTCTGATTGTTATACCGGGCTGACAGCAAGCTAGGTATAAGCGAGCGACGTAATGTTCGGGCACCAACCAGTAGCGGTGTATCTGTAGCTAATGGTGATTGCTTGGTCCAAAGGCTGCCGAAACTCTCGAGATTGTCGTTGACTACGCTCGGAGTCATTGCTTCGTCGATCCCACGCGCGCTCAGCACATGACGCACGCGCTCAAGGGCAATATCCTTAGGCCTTACAGGCGCGACTCGCATTGGTACGGACACGTTCTCCGGGATTTTGTCGTATCCATGGATCCTGGCGACTTCCTCAATCAGGTCAATTTCGCGAGTCAAGTCTCCGCGCCAACTGGGCGGCAACACGGTAACCCGTTCGCTATCCGAAGCAATAATTTGGCACCCCAGTGCCACCAGAATCTGATCTGATTCTTGTGGAGAGATCTCGATTCCCAGTACCTTGGGAATTCTCGTCCGACGCAACTCAATGACTTGGGGAGGCTGTGCAACTGAACCTGCCGTTACGGTACCGGCCAACAGTTCTCCCCCTGCAATTTCTAAGATCAATTCGCAGCAGCGTCGACTGGCCCAATCGAGCCCTTGGGGATCGGGACGTCGTTCGAAGCGAAAAGACGACGGACTGTGCAGTTTCAGTTTTCGCGCTGTCCGTCGAATGGACTGTGGAGAGAAGCTGGCAGCTTCGATTAACAGATCGACCGTCGCATCTGATACTTCGGACTCAGCGCCGCCCATGACGCCACCTAGGGCGACTGGACCTTGGCCGTCAGCGATGACGACCATCTCTTCATCCAGTTGATAGGTCTTGTGGTCGATTGCCAGGAATTTTTCGTCAGCTCTGGCTGGACGCACAACGATTTTCTCATCCCGCAATCGTGAAAGATCAAACGCGTGCAACGGCTGACCGCATTCCAGCATGACATAATTCGTAATATCAACGACGTTATTTACCGAATTTATACCGACGGACGTTAGTCGTCGCGCTAACCACGCCGGACTGGCCCCAACTTTGATGCCGCGAATAATCCTCGCCGTATAGTAGGGACAAGCAGCAAGGTACTGGTTGCTAATCTGAATGTACTGGCTCGCAGCCTGGGCGACTTCCGGAGGAGTTGCGGACGGGATCGACAGGGATTGTTTCAGCAAAACTGCTGCTTCACGGGCGATCCCAATATGCCCAAGGCAGTCGCTGCGATTGCTTGTTACCTCTAGATCGACAATGGTGTCACTGCCAACCTCAGCTGTCGACTCATGATTCAAACCCGACATAGCGAAGCGGTGTGCCAACTCTTCGACGCTAACCGTAACGTTCACGTATTCCTTCAGCCAATCCCAGCAAACCAACATCAAATTGACCTTAACGGAAGTTTCAAGTGAGTAGTGAAATTGTCAGCCATGTTGCAGACACAATCCGCAACGAATTAACAACTTTCTGGCTAGAACTGGTGTAGGAACCTTAGGTCATTGCGGTAAAGATCGCGAATATCTTCGACGCAGTGTCGCCGCATGCAAAGTCGTTCGACGCCCAGGCCAAAGGCAAAACCATTGACTAGCTCTGGATCGTAACCGACCGACTGGAGCACATTGGGATCCACCATCCCAGCGCCGCCAAACTCGATCCAGTTGCCGTTCCACAAGAAATCGCACTCAACACTGGGCTCGGTGAACGGAAAGAAGCTGGGGCGGAACCGTATGGAAACGTCTTCGCCTAGGTAGGCAGTTGCGAACATTCGCAAAACGCTCTTCAGCTGTGCCATCGTCACGTCGGTATCGATCCACAGCCCTTCCATTTGATGAAACATCGGAAAATGAGTCGCATCGGCCTCGTCGGGGCGATAGACGCGACCGAGCGAGATAATTCGCACCGGAGGCTTGGTGTTCTCCATGACTCGAATCTGTACAGTACTGGTCTGACTGCGCAGGAGTCTTTCGGTATCGGGCGCTCCTGAAGTGTTTCCGGTAGAACCAAGATAGAAATTGTCCAGCGAGTCGCGGGCGGGGTGATCCTCGGGGATGTTCAAAGCGACGAAGTTGTGCCAGATGTCTTCAACTTCGGGACCTTCAACAACGGCAAAGCCAAGCTTCCCCATAATATCTTTAAGGTGCTCGATGGTTTGGGTAATTGGATGCACTCTACCCAAGTGTTGTCTAATGCCGGGAAGCGTTGCATCCAGCATGGGACCAAGCGTTTGCTGGTTGCCAGTTTCATCCAGTCGCAGTTGAGCGGCTTCCATTGCAGCCTGAATTCGCGCTTTGGATTCGTTAAGTTTCTTTCCAGCCGCAGGTTTGGCATCCCTGTCCAATTGACCGAGTTGTTTCTGAATCAATTTGAATTGACCGCTACGGGCACCGACGAACTCGACTCGTGCTGCTTCAAAACTCTCCGCTCCTTGGCAAGACTGAAAAGCCGCTTCCGCTTGTTCGGCCAACGCATCCAACTGCTTAATGAATTCTTCCAATTCCATGTATGACTCTTTGTTGGGGCGCGGCGCGACATGTATTTTTGCAGTCGCATGAATCGGTAATCGCTATAAAAAAAGCGGCGACCGGTTTCCCCGTCTGCCGCTTTTGATTCTTTTAACAAAGTTTTAGCCGCCAACCAATTTAGGCAGCCAATGCAGACTTGACCTGTTCGACAACGACCTGAAAGCCGGCGGGATCATGAATCGCCATTTCTGAAAGCTGTTTTCGGTCCAAACCGATATTCGCCTTGGCTAACCCATGAATGAATTGGCTGTAGCGTAGGCCATGCTGTTCGCAGGCCGCACTAATTCTAATAATCCACAAACGGCGGAACTCGCGCTTCTTGACCCTGCGATCTCGAAAGGCGAACACACCGGCGCGAACCAAAGTCTCCTTGGCGGTTCTCAACAATCGGCGTCGGCCACCGACATATCCGCTTGCTCGCTTCAACAGCCGCTTGTTCGACTGGCGGCGAGCAGCTCCTTTTCTAGTCCTCATCCCATCAACCTCTAATGCTATGGTATCTCAGGTCTCTGTTCGTCAATTCAGCAGGTCCAACAAACCACAAGAGTGAATGTCGGTTAGCAGGCGGCGCGGGAGCCGCAAGAACAGATGTTTTTACCCAGTTACCTGGTTACTTTCCCGCTTTGCCAGCACACCAATGTCAAGACCGCTATCCAATTATGGAAGCTCAAGACATCTGGGCTAGTTTCACGATGAATGATTTGCAAACTTCACCAAGTCGTCAAAGTACTCAGTAACTATTGTGTCGCAAACAATCCAGCACTTGGCGAGTCGCCGCAGTGGCAAGTACACGAGTTCCCCGGAGATTTCTCCTTCGCTTAGCACTCATGCGAGCAGCTAAGTGGCTGGTTCCGGCACCGCGATGCTTGACTTTCCCGCTAGCCGTCACGCGGAAACGCTTCTTCGTCGCCTTATGTGTCTTCATTTTTGGCATGATTTTCTCCATTAATCGTTCCGAAGTCGGCAAAGGCCCTGTTTTCGGAATGGAGTAGTGTATCCGGGACGAGGAAGGCCAGCAAGGGCTACTCTTGGGCAGCCAGAAGGGGGTGAATGCTCCGGACAGCGCATCTTATTGAATTGGCACTACGGCAGAACGCAGTTGACGAAGAGATTCTCGCTGCATTTGAAAACTAGAATTCAGCGCGCTATCTGCGATATGTTTTTCGCAAAGAGCCAGTCCCTGATCGAGCAGATCCAAAGCTGCCTTTTGCAAGTCAAGGACTTGTGCATCACTTGACGAATTGTCGCCAGAATCCGCTAGGGAGCCGATTCGATGTGCTTCGGCCAACAACAGAAGTGATTTTTGCCGCAGAGATATCACTCTGCGCAGCGCCAGCTGGTTCAGAGCCACATCGTTTTGCGCCATCTCACCTTGGGATTCAATATCCAGGGCTACGGTCTTGAGCAGTGCGCTTAGTTGTTCCCACGCCGTTGCCGCGTTGGGCGTGGTCCACTCGGGCTTCAGTTCTGGATGGCTTTGGATTCGCAGTAGTGTTTCCAAACCCTGCTGGTACAGTTCAATCAAGGGCAGGCATGCGGTCGGATTTTTGGCCGAAAGCTGAATGAGACTCGTCAGGTCGGCCAGGGATTCATCCAACAACTTCGTAGCACGGCCATAGGAGGCAGGGCCGCCTATCTCTGCCGTAAATTCAGCTTCGTAGATCAGCGACGTTTCCAGCAGTTTCCACAAATTGGCATCAGCCATCGAGGCATTGGCCAATTCCCGCAGAATTGAACTGGACGTATTCAATGCATCGACAACTTGGCTCAGCTCACCAGCCCGCCAATGGAGCATCGCCAAATTGAAAGCCCCTTTGGCGTAGTCTCGCCGGATTTTCGGATCGTCGGTACCTTCGTCCAGAGCCTTTCCACGGATTGCCTGCGCCGTCATTTGACGTCCTTCGGCACTGGCCAAGTCGTTATTCGCTGCCAAGAGTAGACCTTCGTTCATCAAGGCATTGGCCAACTTTCGCTTAGCCTCCAAGCTATCTGGCCATAACTCGGTCCACTTGCGGCGCACCTCGCCAGCCTGGCGAAAGTACTCAATCGCAGCTTGTACATCGCCCTTTTTTTGAGATACAAGTGCGAGACCATTGAGAGCGCTGGATTTTGCTTCCAGCATCAGCTCTGTTTGTTGCTGCTGAGGCGTTAGCGTTTCGATGGACGCGTTTGCTTCGCCAAAGTGAGTCCCAGCGGTATCTGGCGATTGTTCGAGATCCAACATCAACGTCCCCAACTTAACCAACGCGGCGGCCCGGTGCGCTTGGGATAATGTGCTTTCACTAAGCGCGACTACCTGTGGGTAGATTTCTAAGGCCCGCTCGAGCAGTTGTTTTCTTAGTGGTGCCAAATCGGGGGTCGTCATCACAGGATCGCTGGAGACCTGAGTGTGGAAATCATTGAGAGTGTCCAACAATTGGCCGACAGCAGTGACAGCCTTGGCCTTTTCACCATTGGCGACGTCTTTCAGTCGAGACTGCTCCTTGGCGGATTCGCTTTGTTCCATAGCGAATCGAGTTTGTTCGGTAGCAAGTAGGGTTTGCGCCGACCAGCCGTAAAAGCTGACTACCAAAGCCACGATTACCGCAGCAACGGTGGTTGCGAGTGTCCCCGCAAGTGCTCGATTGCGGTTGCACCATTTTTTCAGCTTGGTAAGTGGACTGGCCGGTTTGGCTAGAATCGGACGACCATCGAGGAAACGTTCCAAATCCTCCACCAGCTCGTCTGCCGTTTGATATCGAGCTTCCGGTTCCTTTTCCAAACACTTGAGACAGATGGTGTCAACGTCTACCGGTATCGCAGAGTTAATTCGCGTGGTTGGAACGGGATCATCGACCATGACTTGGCGAAGCGTTTCTTGCAAATCGGCTGCGCGAAAGGGTGGTTTGCCGGTCAGCAGCTGATACAGTGTTCCTCCAAGGCTGTATATGTCTGCTCGCCCATCAATCTTGCTGGAATCCCTTACTTGCTCTGGTGGCATGTATGAAGGAGTTCCCAGAACTTGGCCAGTTTGCGTAAGCCCGGAGTCATCCAACATGAATCTTGCTAAACCAAAATCGGTCAACATGGATCGATCGGTGACATTGTCGACAAGAATGTTTTGCGGTTTGATGTCTCGATGCAACATGCCCCGTGAGTGGGCGACTGCGATCCCCCGGGCGACCCCAAGAATGTATTTAACCGCGCGTTTTGGCTCCAACGGCTCCTGCTTGGACATCCCAGCCAAGTCACCGCCCTCTACCAGACGCATTGCGTAGTAAGGGAACCCGTCGATTACGCCAACGTCGTAGATCGGGACGACGTGATCGTGAACTAGCGAGGAAGCGGCATGTGCTTCGGTCTCAAAGCGGGCTGCGACCATATTCCTGCTGGCCGCGTTCAAGCTGGAAACATCGGCGATCTTGATAGCCACTTCACGTCCCGCCGATGGCTGCCGCGCTCGGTATACGGCCCCCATTCCTCCCCGCCCAAGCTCGGATGTGATGACGTACGCGCCAAATTGTCTTGGGTAACTGACCTGCTCGATGACATTTCCCGAGGCGTCGGTCGGCTGGACGACGGTATGCTGTTCGAACAAGGAATCGTCGAAGGGGACGCCCGGAAAGCGACTGCGATACTCGCTAACTTCGACCACAAACCCTGAATTGACGCGAGCTATGATCTCCTGCTCGACCAATCGTTGCAGGATTTCCGACTGTCCCAGCTCGGGGAATTCACGCACATAGTCTTCGACTCGCGTTGGGCTGAGCGAGTCCTCGCCCGCCACCGTTTCATCTCCTGATGCGCTGGCATTCTTGCAGTTTCGCCAGCGAAATTCCAGGTCGATGCATACCAGTTCTTCCAGGGTTCCCAGGTAGGTTTGGGTACTGGTGCGGGGGAGATACTCACGAATGGATACCGACGGCGTCCCGCTTAGCCAATCGGCTTCGAACTTGCGTCGCGCATCTTCATCAATACTCAGCATAGCAACAGACTCACAATGGTTCGCGATCATAAAAATAGGATTGCCTTCACCTGCTGCCACCGGACAAGCAGCCTTTTAGGTGGACAGACCAGCACACGACCGCGGAGGAGGAAACCGGCGAAACCCGTCACTATTCTAGCATTTGTGCTTTATGTCCCTATGCCGATGGAGAGTCAACACGCCGATTGGCTTTCCCATGGTCCATCGCATGAAAGGAGTTGAGGGTCTATGAATCCGCCAAGTTTTCTTTTCTTCAGGTCCTATCGGCGACGACGTGTAAGCATGTAGCCGTTGGCGTCAGCCAATTCAGGTTCTAGCGGCGAAGCCGTGTAAGCATGTAGCCGTTGGCGTCAGCCAATGGATCGAAAGTCGGTCTTTCGTAAGAGCCGCGAAGCGGCGACAGCAGTATTACCCGGCATGTTGGCCCACAAGCAAAACCAAGTTCCGAAGTTGCTCGGAGCTCTTGTTATTCAACTTTCGGGAGCTCTTGCTCTTTGACGTTTTTGTTCGGGCTTCATCTCAGCTTCATCGACCGAGCCTTGTCCCGCCGAAATCCAAAGCGGTGACGAGTCACCGCACTCCAAAAAATCAAACTAGCCTCACTTGCGCCATTTCCTGGGCATTCATAGACTTCGACGATTAAACAATACGCGCTCAACAAGGCACTCACTCTTTAGACAAGCTCTAGTTCCTGCCGACTATAGCAGTGGCCTTCTCACTAACGGCTTTGCTAGCTATTGCGTCATCCAGCGACGCACGGCGGTTACCTCAGCAACCCTGACTTTGGAATTCGTAGCGTATGCGCTTTTCAACCCTACCATTTTGCTCAGCGTCCACTGCGTTGGGCAATTTGGCGCTTGCACTCATTCTTGCCGCAGCGACCCTCGCTGATGAAAACCCGGGATTGCCAGCAAATCCAGGCAGTTCAACGCAGTCTCCGGTTGTCATGCGTTTAGTATCGCCGGTCGGGAAGAGCGAGATAAGGTCTGGCGAAAGCGAAGCAGAGGCAACATCAACCAAGTCGCCCGCAGATCGGGCGGACGAAATCGCTGCGCCAGATCTGAGCTTTACCAGCATTCCCGTGACGGTGGCAGAAGGTGCCAGAAACGGCATACCAGCTGAGCAAGTTTCCTCCGTACAGACACTGAAGGAAGCCAAAGAGCCGCAGAAGATCGAACCTATCCAGCGGCACGAACTGAGCAATGCAACGGAATGCCCAGGTTCGCCCACTGACGGAATCGAATTGCAAGCCTCGTATCCAGATGACATTCCGCTCGAGCAGGAGGAGCACCCCTACGACGCGCCAGACGCATTGCAAACCAGCGGAACGGAGCTCAGTCTAGCTACTTCAAATCACTCCTATACCGCCCGCGAATTGGCCATCCATCGGCGGATCAACGCCTGCCTGGAATACTTCTTGAACAATCCAGAGAACGTCAATCGACGTGGTCCTTGGGCAATGATGCATGCGACGTTGCCGTTTGGCGTCGAGGCGCAGATCATTGCTGGCAATCGAAGAGTGAACGCTATCGGTTGGATGTGCTTCAATGGCGTTTGTGCAAAGCAACGCATGTTCCAACCCACAAGGACGGGTTTTCGCACCAATTCGGGACCGGGCGTTCAAGGACATGAGGGACAGTTTCTCGCGATTCTGGCCCAATCTCGCGTGAGCAGCGATTATCCATTACAGATTGGAAACAGGCGCTACACGGTCGCCGACTTGGTCAAGTATGAAATGTCTACTTGCCGGGAAAAATCAGAGCTTACGTTCAAACTGATCGGACTCTCTCACTACTTGAATCCGAACCAGCGGTGGCGGGACAACACTGGGAAGTTATGGAATCTCGAAAAGATGGTTGGAGAAGAGTTGCAGCAACCTGTAGTGGGAGCTGCATGTGGCGGAACGCATCGATTGATGGGTTTGAGCTATGCCGTGATCAAGCGAAGAAAAGACGGCTATCCACTGGACGGTCATTGGGAACGCGCCAGGTCTTATCTGAACGACTACATTGGCTACGCGTTGTCGTTACAGAACCCAGATGGCAGCTTCAGCACCGAGTGGCTTGAGTCACGCGGGGCGGCAGCTGATATTGACCGCAAGGTGCAAACAACCGGGCACATTCTGGAGTGGCTGGTCTTCTCGTTGCCAGAAGAGCACTTGCGAAGCGATGCCATCGAGGACTCAGTAGAATTTCTCTTGGCAACAGTTGGTGCAGAGCCATCGCGTGATTGGGCCATCGGTCCTCGCGGCCACGCATTGCGTGCGCTCGCACTTTACAATCAACGAATGTTCGACGTCCAGCCTGGCCAAATTCGTACGAACATTGCCAAGTCAAGGATTAATCCCGCGAACCGCTACTGAGGATTTTTTGCGGCAGTGGTAGACGCACGATACTGTTCGTCACCACCGACCACAGGCAGACTGAGTACAGTGCCATTGAGATCCACGGTCAATTCCGTTCCAGGCTCTGGCCAGAGAGTAAAATCGCGATCACTTGAAAAAATCATCAGTCCGATTTGCTGTCCCTTCGGGATGACTTGGTCATCGGGCTGAAACGCGAATGTTAGCTCTCGAAATTCGCCTGGCGTCAACGGCTCGCTGTGTTCGAGGCTGACCGCGTTCTGTGGATCGGCCCAACCGCGCGTGATGATGTTGGACGTGATTTTAGCGTCCCGCGATTCGTCCCATGGCAACGAAACTAGCCAAGCGGAGAGATTGACGGCGGGTTTGTTGCTAGCCAGGCGGATTGACAATTTGGGTGTCCCAGAAATGTGCAGAGTCTCCGTCAACCCTGGCGAGACGTATAGCAAGCGATGGTTGGTAACAGCCGCAGCGGCCAATATAGAACCGCTAAAGGATACGTTGTCTACGAACGTCTCCACTAGTGACTCAACAGGCTTTTCTGTCAATAACTTTCCCACCCCAGGGGCGGCACCCTCAAGATATAGGGTAACGACTTTCGCCTCGGGATTTGGGTATTCTTCGTAGGCCGTCGGTTGATCTCGCGGATCATCCTCACGAACGATCCATGCTCGCGGACCTTGGTCAACTCCATTGTCCACGCCGTGCAAATACTTCGTGAACCAGCGGTTCATCTGCTCCAGCGGTGGCTCGCCGCCGTGGCCTCCCTGGTGAAAGTAGGACTGCAACGGTATGTCCTTCGATTTCAATGCTTCATAGATCCGCACCGAGTGCTCCGGCACCACATTCCAATCATTGAATGCATGCGCCATCAAGACAGCGGTATTGAGTGGTTCGAGATCGTTCAGGTAATCGCGACCAGCCCAGAAAGAATTGTAGTCACCGCTGATCCGGTCCATCCCTTTGGCCATTTCTTCATCACGGACATGGCAATCACAGTATTCGTTTTTTTCAGGGTCTCCACTATGGATGAAGTCGTAGAGCACATCGATATCTTCTCCTTTGTAACCTCCTGGCGAACGAACCAATCCGTGCGTGCGGTAGTAGTGGTAATACGAAGTGTTTGGCGCGATCGGGATAATTGCTTCCAAGCCCTTGACTCCCGTCGTCGCAGCTGCCAAGGCCAACGTTCCATTGTAGGAAGTGCCTGTCATGCCAACCTTCCCGGTACACCAATAGGCTTCAACAGATTCATCACCATCGGGGGAAGCGTATCCATTAAGTTTGCCGCACAACCACTCGATGACTGCTTTGGGGGCTAGCGACTCATTATCGCCACCAACGGTTGGGCATCCCTGCGAAAGCCCGGTACCAGGCGACGACGAATGGACAACAACGTAACCACGGGGAATCCATGTCTTTGTGTGCGACTTGGAGATTATTGGTCGGACGCCCGTGCGTTTGACTGGTGGCGAATCTTGCCGCGGTGGCGGCACCGCACCAACCTCATGCTCGACATCCCACATGAAGTCGTGCACTGGAGCGGCAGTACCCGCGAAATAGGGGCTGGAGATGTAAATCACAGGCAGTTTCAAACCCTCCGTATCCGTCTGGCGAGGCCGTGTTACCGCTACATGCATTCGATCCAACCGCCCATCACCATCGGTGTCGAATTCGGTTTCAACCCACAGATCGTGACGAATCCACAGATCGGGATCCTCGAATTCAGGGATAACTTGAGCTTGCCCGTCAACAATCACGGGCGCTTTGACACGTGTATCCGTCTGCGCCGATGCGGAGACAGAAAAGCAAACCAGCGCGATAATGGATGGGAGAACATGAAGCGGTTTGGTGGACATCAAGGCCAATTCCTGGTCGATAAAACAAAGGCGATACCTGCCAAAAAACAGGAAGCAAAAGGACACTTCTCCCGATCGCCGTTAGGCAAAACACTTGCTTCCCAGGCAGAGCTAGGGAACCAGATATAAGGCCAATTCTTGTTCCGTTTCTTATTCACTTCAGGGCGATGGTCTGTTGTAAAGGCCGCAGCACATGGTCCACTAAGTACGCGTCCGCAAATTCTTCACAGCGGTCCGAT
>JAGQPR010000208.1 GCA_020426625.1 Planctomycetales bacterium | reverse complement strand
CCACCAAGCCGCGAGCAGCTTGGGCCGCAGTAGGCGAGAATGGTGAGTCCTGACGTCGCCGCGCATATTCAAAGTATACCCGCGAGCGATCGGTGAGTTTCGAGGTGGCGTCAACTCCCCACAGCGTGTAGTCAAAAGCTGGGGCACCCAAGTCGGCGAGATTGCCGTGCAGCATTGAACCTCCAAAACGAATGTATTCGCCGCCCAACGTGGTCCGCAGGCCAAATGCTGGAGCTTCGTTATTGTCGGAATACGCTCGGCTTCGATTGAATACGTTCGGACCCGTGCCTTGCAAACCGTTAACTGCATATGCATCAATTGCCAGATTCAGGTTCTGGGTCAATCGCGCCCGATACATCAGGTCGACACCTTCGTCGGAGAATGGCAGCGGCAGAACGGGCTGCCTGGGCGGTGCAGCGCCCGGCGCAAACACGCGGCGTCCCATATTGAACATCAGCGGCGCCGTGACGGACCGGTAGACACCGGGGTGGCTCATGGAAGAAAACGCTCCGAACGGTACGACAAATCGTCCCGCTTTCAGCATCAAATCTTGGTTGCTGGAAACCTTGCTTTTCGTGCAATTAAACAATTGACGCAAGTCCAGCGTTGCAGAACCTTCGAGTAACTCAAGGCTGTAACCGTTCACCGCGCTGTTGGTTGAATGGCAACTGGTACAAGCCGTCACTGTGGCGCTCCATGCTCCCTGCGACTGGTAGGATGCCGTTACCCACACATCAGCAAAAAAACCAGGATTTTCCAATGGAAACTCGTCGCTGGCACTGCGGTGGATGGTGGATACGGTTGTTCCAAACGACCAGCCGCCGCTCCCACTACTGGTTGCACCTGCCAGAGCATCTTCGCCACTTTCACCAACGCCAGCTACAGAAGCCAGGTAGGTCGCTATGGCGGAGAAGTCCGCGGAACGCACGTCGGCACCGTCCTTGGAGGCCATCCGACGAACGGTCGATAACCAGTCGGCATAACTCTTCGCCTTGCTCAACGAACGTTCGGCATCATGACACTTGAGACATGAACGATTGAATGCAGCGCGACCTCCCGCAACCAAGGCAGGGTTGAGAGCTGAATCTTTGTCTTTCTCGTTCGAATCTGAATCCTGGTCCTCATCAGACATTGAGTCTTTCGCACCCGTTCCGCGCGCGGTGCGTGTCAAATACTCGGCAATTTCGGCGAAGTCCTCTGAAGCGATCTCAGCATCTTCTTTAGCGGCCATCTCCCGAATGGTTTCCATCCATTCTTCGTAGGTCTTGGAGACTGTCAACGCTCGCTCAGCATCATGGCACTGAGTGCAGGCATCAAGAAAAGTCTGGCGCCCTTGCTCTCCGCTGGTTTTCTGAGGTTCCGAGTCGCGATTGCTTTTACCTTCCTGGAATGCATGTCCCGCAGCGGTTTGTACCACGCCATCTTGGGAAGTCAGCAGTGACGCATAGTCCGACAACAGCATGTGTATAGCGTCTGCTTCGACCTGTATTTGATCTTGAGCAAATGCAAGCATGCTACTATGAATCAATAGAGCTGCGAACATCGCAACGAAGGTAAATCTGGTGATTCCACGCATCTGCCGTCCCCCAAAACTGAAGCCACCTTCGACATATCGACTTGGGAAAAGCCACGGATTAAGCGGATTCTGCCGATTGTCCGGCAATTGCACAACTGCATGTCCCGAAGCACATCGCTCAGCTGAATTCTGTTAACTAAGCAACAGATCTAGCGATCGTGCGTTTTGACAACGAGAAGATTGGGCGAAATACAATTGATAGCTAGAGCGGGTCAGAATAATCTGAATCCGCTTTCTTGCTTATTCAATTGTTTTCTTCAAAGGACTTAGCTCATGTTTTTCAAACGAACGTTGGCGGCCGTTGTGTGGCTGCTGGTCGCAAGTCATCTCGCTGACACCAAGGCAGCCATCGTGACCTTTGGGGCTGTGCAAGATAATACGCTGTACGAAAACCCAACTGGAGCCTTTAGCAATGGAGCTGGCGACTACTTCTTTGCTGGTAGATCCAGCCAGCCACCTGGTTCGAGCATACGGCGAGGCCTGATACAATTCGATCTAGCTGGGATGGTTCCTGCAGGTGCGACAATCAACTCTGTAACATTGACGTTGAACTTAAATCGCGCTTCAGCTGCTGCAGGAACTCAAGATGTATCGCTTCATAAAGTGACGACAGCTTGGGGCGAAGGAACGTCAGATGCCACCGGAGAGGAAGGTGGCGGAGCAGCTGCAACCATTGGCGATGCTACTTGGATTCATAGTTCCAATCCAGTGCTCTGGACTAATGTTGGGGGCGATTTTGTGGCAGCTGCTAGCGATACTCAGTCGTTGAACGCAAACGGCAATTACAACTGGTCATCTCCCGCAATGGTCACCGACGTCCAGAGCTGGGTCAACGATCCTTCGACAAACTTTGGTTGGCTCTTGCGTGGCAACGAGGCGACGATCGCAACTTCAATGCGCTTCGCTTCTCACGAAAACGCCGTAGGTGCACCGTCACTAAGCGTGGATTTCACGGCGGTTCCCGAACCCTCTCAGTGCTTGGTTCTTCTTGCCGTATTAGGATTTCAGGCTGTTCGCCGGCGTCGTTAACGCCGCTTGCGACAGTTCATTAGGCTTAACACGGAGATCGCGGTTTGTTGCGCGGTGGGCATGCGAGCTCAGTAAGCCATGAAATTTATGATTGCCTGCAAGCGAGCACCCCACGGAGTGGTCGCTACCGCCAATTCCTGTTGCTGCCCGCAGAACTCGCTACGACTTGCCAGTAAGGTCCGCGCCAAAACGTGGCAAGTCGAGCTTTCTACGCTCTGTTTGCACACGACAACCGCTCAACAAGGTGTGCGCGCTGTACGCAACGATTGCAGGTCGGATCTTAGCGTGAAGGGCCGACAATTGGCATGAGAACTCAAGCTGTGGGCCTATGCCTTGCCGGTCCAGGCCGACCAGATCCTGACGGAACAATGGATCCGCGAAAAGTTCGTTCAGAAGCCACGACTCCTGCGCAGACCAGGTGGTCCCGCAACTTCTATTGTCGCTCTCAAATTTGGGAATTCGCGACTGTTTGACAGAAACTTTTGCGTTTCAACCCCGTTTACATACCCTCGAAGCAGTACTTGCGATCTTGCTCGCTCACTGGCTGCCAAATACTCATCAAAAGGCCTAGGGAGATTCTCATGACCACCCGCATACTGAATTTGCAATCGCGTCTCTTCGCCGCGCGACGATTTCGCACCGCTGGATTTTGTGCGGCAGCAATCTGTTGTTCGTTCAACTCCGCCATGGCCCAACGTGGTGGTTTTGGTGGACGTGGTGGTCCAGGGGGTGGACCGGAAGGCATGTTCCGAATGTTGCCTGTCATGGCGGCTTTGGATGCGGACGGTAACGGGGAAATCTCCGCTGAGGAAATCTCGGGCTCCGTGGCTGCCCTTAAAAAGCTGGATAAGAACATGGACGGTAAGCTTGCCAGCGATGAATTGCGACCAGATTTTGATAGGTTTGGCCCCGCCGCGGGTGGACGCGAGGAACAAAGAGGCCCTCTGACGCGCATTTTTGAGTTTGACAAGAACGGTGACGGACAACTCACCATAGAAGAATTGCCTGAACCAATGCAGAGACTAATGGAGCGTGTCGACAAGAACGCCGATGGAGTCGCTACGAAAGAAGAAATCGAAAGCGTTATCGCAACGATGGGGAGCAACGACCGAGGTCGTGGTCCAGGTGGAGCTGGAGAGGGGTTCGGACGAGGACGTCGTGAAGGTGAAGGCGAAGCTGGCCGAGGCGGGCCGCGTGGAGCGATGGGACCTGGTGGACCACCGGCACAAATGATCGAGCGAGCTTTTGAATTCGATGCCGACAAGGATGGCAAGTTGTCCAAGGAAGAGCTTGCTAAAATGTTCGAAGGGCTTGGACGCGGGAGGATAGAAGGCGAGGGTGGGGATCGCCCTCGCCGACCGACTGCCGACTAGACAACCGATGCAGTAAACTGTCGTGAATTAAAAACGAGCCGCCCAGTCATCGTCCGGACGGCTCATTCCTTGACGGGCGGGTTTCTGCCTCCTTTTCTTGGCAGAAGCCCGAGCTTGATTTGCGACACAGGTCGGCTCCTGCGTTTGCGCGTTCAATAATAGCGCAAGTTGGAACTGACTTTCCAATTCTTGACACTAGGTATGAACTCATCTGCCCGTCGCCTTTGCAAGCCACATCTTTCCGGCAGGTGGATGTACTGTAGTTCCCATTTGCCGATTCCCTCAAACTTCTTCCAATCCAGCACGTTTAATGAATCTTCGAATTACGCTGCGTCCAGTTTGCCTGAATACTCTAGTGATGCTAGTTTGGCTAGGCTCGATTTGCCAAGCAAGCGAGTACCGATTCTTCCATGAAAACGTCCTCGGTACTTCGATGGAGTTGCGTGTGTGTTGCGATTCCGCTTCCAGCGCCCATGAATTCGAATCAGTAGTGTTGGCTGAGCTTGATCGCCTAGCCAGCATTTTTAGCAGCTACGACGCGACAAGTGAATTCTCGAAGTTCCTTCAGTCGCCAATGGGAACGACCGTTCCTTTGTCAAAAGAGCTTTTCAGCGTCCTGGAACAATGCGACCATTGGCAAAGAGAAAGCCACGGCGCCTTCAATCCGGCAGTAGAAACGATTGTTCAGGTTTGGCGCGCTCGAGCAGAAGAAAATCGGCTTCCCACTGCGGTGGACCTAAACCGGGCCGTTGCGGTTACCAACCAAAAACACTGGCTGCTGAAACACGACGACTGTAGCGCAGTGCGTTGTTCAAACGTGCCGCTCTCGTTGAACGCAATTGCCAAAGGCTCGATTTTGGATTGTGTAGTTGGCCTCTGCGATTCTCCATCCTATGGAGTGACCGGCGCTATGTTGAATATTGGTGGTGACATACGCATTGCGGGTGATATGCAAGTCAAGGTATCCATCCCTGCGCCAGGTGAAGATGCCATTGGCGGAAGATCGCTTGGACATGTCGAGCTTCGCGGCGGCGGAATCGCTACCAGTGGAGGCTCTGAGAGGTTCGTTGCCGTTCAAGGAAAACACTATTCTCACATCCTTGATCCGCGCAGTGGAATGCCAGTTCAGGAAACGGTCAGCGCCACTGTTCTCGCACCCGACGCCAGCACGGCCGATGTTCTGGCCACCGTATTAAGCGTCATCTCTCTGCAAGATAGTTTGCAGCTAGTCAATTCACTGCCGCAGGTAGAGTGCCTGTTGGTTTCGGCAACCGGTACCATCGTCACCAGCGAGAATTGGCCACAGGCAGACGATGAAAGCGCTAAATCCAAGGAAGCCAAGACCAAGGCGGATACCGGCCACGAAATGTTGGTGGAGTTCGAAATTGGTAAGCCAGGTGAAGCCCAGCGCTATCGCCGACCCTATGTCGCAGTCTGGATCGAAGACAAGGATAAATTCCCCGTCAAGACGCTCAGTTTGTTTGTGATGCAAAATGATCCTGGTCCAAGATGGTACCGCGACATGCGCCGTTGGTATGCAGATGATCAGCTGCGACAGTTGGTGGATGACCGCAACCTAATCGAAACTGTTTCCAAACCGACCAGAAATCCTGGAAAGTACAAAGTAGTCTGGGATGGACGCGACGATGCAGGAAACTTACTTAAACCGGGCTCATACACGCTGCTGATCGAATCTGCCCGGGAACATGGTAGCTATCAGTTGATCAAGCATGAATTCGAATTCGGCGGCAAGTCCTTTGAGGAAAAGCTCAAAGCAAATACCGAGATCGTTGCCGCGTCGGTACACTACTCAAACAACGACAAGTAACAGACACGACGTGCGATATTCTTGATGTCAGTTCCCTCCGAGTCAAAAGCCAACTTGAAGTCCAACAAGGGTGGTCCATCGAAACGGTACAAACGCGTGCTTGCATCGTGGAGTCGCTGGCTGCACATTTATCTGTCAATGTTTGGCTCAGTTGCCATTCTGTTCTTTAGTGTAACCGGGCTGACGCTAAACCATCCTGAATGGTTCTTCGTCGAGCACCAGTCGCAACATTCGGGACACTTAGATAAAGCGTTGGTAAATAATGGCGGCAATCCACCGGAGAATTGGGACGAAGTGGACTTTGGTCATCAAGTTGCCAAGCTGGAAGTTGCTGAGCTATTGCGCACGCAGCTCAACTTGCATGGCCAAGTCACCGATTTTCTGACCTTTGAAGACGAATGCGAAGTCACGTTTCAGGGCCCCGGCTATGCGTCCACTACTCGCATCGATCGCAGCACTGGCGATTTCACAGTCAACACGATTTCCAATGACCTTGTGACGATCATGAACGATCTTCACAAGGGAAGGCATACGGGACTATCCTGGTCATGGCTTATTGATATTTCCGCCGTGATCGGCACGCTGATTGGGATTTCAGGGTTCGTGCTGATCTTTTTCTTGAAACTAAAACGTACATCCGGAATCATCACCGCGCTAGCTGGCGCAGTGGTCGTCTGGGTTCTCTACCAGATCGCAGTAGCTTAGCTCAAGGGGCCTGGCACTACTTGGGTGCTGGCGTAGCAGTCGCTGTTTGACTTCCGAACTGGCCGACTTTTCGGACAATATCCAGATTGTTTCCGTTCACGGTGGCGCTGTATTCGATACGTATTTCGTTCCCGCCGAAGGACAAGATTTCCGCAAACGTCAATGCATCGTCAACGTGTTCAACGTCGACAAAGTTAACCTCACGTGGTTGTTCTCGCATCACAGCCGTGGCGGAAACGTTGACGCTTGCCTCCTTCGTTTCGATTACAAAATCGTACTTTTGCTGGCCGACCTGGGTTTCAAATACCACATTCCAGTGGCCCAAGAACGACTTCATACTTGCAGCTCTTCCATCCGATGCCGAAGTCGACTCACTTGCTGGCGGTTGAGGGGGTTCGGCGGGTGCTGGATTGCCGCGATTGGGGCGTTGCCCTCGTCCCGGTCCTCGTCCCGCCCTGGGCGGTTGACTGAGAAATTCTTCGATGTCTCGCGCTGCTTTCGTTTCACTTCCCGGCTCCGTAAGGAATCCCAGGTCGTCGAACCACTCAATGAACCTGTGATGCCAAGTCCCGAAAGGGATTCCATTGCGATGAGTCAGACCGCCGGTCGAACCTCGATCGCCTGGGTGATAGCCATTACCGTAGATGTGCAACTCGACGTTTGGAATCCTGGCTTTGAGCATTGCTGAAAAATAATCCACAGCCCAAATAGCATGTACTTGGTCACCGGCTCCTGCGCAGGTGATAAACGCGGGAGGCGCTTTGCGAGGTATTTCCGTTTCGGGTTCTCGAGTGAATGGAGTTGGTCCAGGATAGATAATGCCGACAAAATCTGGACGAGAGGTTATACCGGCCAGTGGGTCGGAAGGGTCGTTGTTGTCTCGGTCGAATTTTTCGAACTGTATTGCCGTCGGCGCAGACAATTCGGCACCGGCGGAAAAGCCCATAATGCCAATCCGGTGGGGATCAATTTTCCATTCTTCAGCATGCTTTCTCACCAACCGTATCGCCTGCAAAGCATCGCGTACGGCATCCGTAGTTGGTTCATAGCCGTCGCTACGCAGGCGATTGCGCAGGATGACGGTGTTGACTCCGTAGTTGTAGAAGAATGGCACGAAGTCAGCACTTTCGCTTCCCACATTCAAGGTTCGGTGACCTCCACCTGCTGCCAAAATCACCACCGAGCCGGTATTCATATTGCCACTGGCGAAGTGAATCTCGATAGACGGATTGTGGATATTGACAATACTATTGACGCGCCCATGTACGCTGGTGGAAACATTAAAAGTCTCAGGTTCTTTGATTCTTTCGTGATTTAAGTACGGTGAATTCTCCGGGTAGAGGGGCATGACGATTCCGCCTGGAAGAATGGCGCGGGGAGAATAAGCACTTTCCGTCGCCTGCCCCGGATCTGGAAGCCACATCGGAGGAGGGATATCATCGGACTTCGCTGCAAGCGCGGTTTCCACGTTTTGCGGTGGAGCAAGCTTTACCTGGGCATCGCCCTCTTGGGCCTCAATGGCCACGCCGCTAACTTCGACGATTCGCTTGGCCATCCAGGGAGACTCACGAGTCTGACCACCAAACAACGTGACGGTAACGCCAGCAATCTCATCACCCGAAATGACACCGGCGTAATTTGTGGTGAAGTCGTTGTCGCCAAACTTTCGAGTGACGTCGAAGGAGATTTTGTCACCCTCCAAGACAATATTCGAAAGCGGTGTGGGCTCGGCACCGAATCGACTGGAACGCTGGCTGCCCCCGCGTTGAGGCGATTCGTACGTCCCTGCCAGCTGACCTGTTTCGGCCGTCAGCCGTATCTGTTGCTGGCGCGTTCGTCCTCCAAAGCCGGACTCCCATTCCCATAGCCCAATTGGATTGACGCTAATGTTAGCCCCAGAGACTGAAGACGGCCGATCACTCTGGCAGTGGGCAACTTGAGTAGTAAGAACCAACGCAAACAGGAAACCGAATCGAAGACAAGTCATGATGCTGCTTTCCCAAGAAGTTCAACGCCAATGAGATAGGACAAATCGTTTGTTATCCGAACTGTCCCGAGCTAATAGAAGGTAGGATCAACGAGGAGAAACGGAAACTGCGTCGCCAAGAGTATTTCAAACTTTTGGCGACGCAAGAAGTGGATAGATACCCTTAACTGTACTGGCACTTTTGCTGGTCGACCGTTGGCAACCGGAGCTGGCTGGACAATGGCCGACCACAACCGTTAGACATCTCCGAGAGTACCATTGGAATCACCGAACTCGGTGACGTCGGAGATGCCTAGGTTTTGAGTCATCCTTATGTACAGATTAGCTAGCGGTACGCCGTCATAGTCGTTGCAACGTCCTGGCTGCAAGTGTCCGCCGCCAGAACCGGCCAGCAGAATTGGTAGATCCGTATGAGTATGCCGGTTTCCGTCCGCATTGCCGCTGCCAAACATGATCATCGAGTTGTGCAATACGGAAGTGCCGTCACTGTCTTGGACAGAATCCAACCGCCGAATCAACTTAGCGAATTGGCCCGCATACCACTGATCAATCCGCTGAACTTTGGCAACTCGATCTTCCTGGTCTTGATGATGGGTTAGGTCGTGATGTCCTTCGGAGATTCCCAAGAAATCATACGAGCGATTGTCGCCATCGTGTCCCATCATCAATGAAATAACGCGAGTGGAATCCGACTCGAAGGCCAAAGCCATCAGCTCGAACATCATTTCGACGTAGTCTTCGTGGCCCTGGGGAACACCTACGGGAGTATCGATGCCAGGGTCCCGCGGGTCTCCCATAGCTTCCGCTCGTTGTATCTGGGCTTCCAGCGCGCGAACACCAGTCAAGTATTCGTCAAGTTTTCGCTTGTCGTGCGCAGCAATTCTACGTTGCATGGCACGGGCGTCTTCCATCACGTAATCCAATATGCTCCGCTGCTCTTCGCGACGGCGCTGAAGGTTCTCAACTCGATTTCCTGGAGTGCCCGTTCCAAACAATCGTTCGAATATTTGGCGAGGATTGTGTTCTGTGGCCATCGGCGTCGTTTCCGATTTCCACGATATGTTGTATTGATAGGCACAGGAGTAACCCGAGTCGCAGCCCGTTGATTGTCGTCGCGGGTCGGACGCGAGTTCCAATGACGGAAACCTAGTGAGATGCCCGATTCGATTGGCAATGACTTGGTCGATGGAAATACCCGCACGGATGTTGGTGGCGCTCTTATTCAAACGAACGCTAGTCAAGAAAGTACCGTTGCCACGCGCATGGTCGCCACCTCCATCACGGCCCGCCTCGGCAGCCACGTTGTCCAGACCTTTCATGACTTGAAACTTGTCGCGCACCGCCTCCAGCGGCTGTAGCGTCTGGCTAATCGCATAATCCTTGCCGGTCTGTTTGGGCCACCATGCTTCAGGGATGGAACCGTTGGGGAAAAAGAGAAAGGCAGTTCGCAATGGCATTCCGCTGGCAGTTGTTGCTAGACCTGCCTCACCTGCAGCGGCCGCAATGGCACTGCGAGATTGCAGGGAAGCCAGCGTAGGCAACGCGATGCATGCGCCCAGTCCACGTAGCAGATTACGTCGCGATAAAGTTGGTTGGGTCATCGTTACTCCTCTTTCCCAGGTTGTTACTAGTGAATTCGTAGCTGCTGCAGCACAATCGATCTCAAGCGGTCTTTGGTTCAAGTTGTTAAGCAAGACGCAACAGGCCGCGTCGTTTATTACGAACACGCATCATCGCGCTGGCCTCACATTCGCAGGACGAATAATTGGTCAATCGCTACTGCTCACAATGGTCGAGCGACGATTGCGTGCGCGCTGAAAGGCCGCTGAATGGATGATCCCACGAACCAGCGTTTGTGCTTGCCCATCATGCTTTTCAAGTTCGGAAACCAGCGAGTCCACGGTATCAGTATCGGTATACTCTACCGAGCGACCTAATGCGTAAGTCATCAGCTTCTCTGTTATACACCGATAAATTTCGCTTTTTCGATTGGTAACTAGTATTTTCTTTAGGTCACTGACTGACGTGAAGGACTCACCGGTCGTCAGTTTGCCTTGGACATCGATGGCTTGGCCCAGTTCCTGATCACGATATCTACCCAACGCATTGAAATTCTCCAATGCCAAGCCCAGTGGATCCATTTGATTGTGGCACGAGCTACACAGGGCATCCTGCCGATGAATTGCCAGCGTTTCCCGCAAGCTCAACTGCTTCTTGGAATCGGATTTTACATTATCGAGCGGCGGAATATCTGGCGGTGGCGCAGCGGCGGGGGTTCCAAGAATGTTTTCCAGGATGAACAATCCTCGCTTGACTGGCGAGGTGCGATCCGGATTGGAGGTAACCACCAAGGTCGCACCTTGCGTGAGAACACCACCGCGCTGGCTGCTCTTGGGAAGAGATACTAGCCGCATTTCTTCACCAACGACGGGCTCAATGCCGGCAATCTGATAGTGTGCCCACAAGGGCTCGTTCAGAAACGTGTAGTCGCAATCGACCAATTCCAATAAAGAACGGTTAGATGTAACAATATGTTCGAAGAGCATTTCCGCTTCGCGTCGCATGGCGGTTCGCAACTCTTCGGTCAACTCAAATCTTGAACCTCTTCCGAAGGAACGCAGGTAGTTTTCCTTCTCTTGCTCGTATTCGATTTCTTCGGCTTTCGTGCGGTGAACCCCCTTGCGAAACAAGGTGAAGAAGCGTGTCCGCCGAATATCTGCCTCTGGATCGATAGACGTCGGTTCGCGACCAATCACCGCGTCTGCATTAATCTGGATATTATCGACAGCCCGGACCCTTAGCCATTGTCCGATGAAGTTCTCGAACAACGCCTGCGCCTTGCTGTCATGCAACATGCGATCGATTTGCAAATCTAGATTCGCCCGCAGCTTCCCGTGATCGGCCAACTGCGTAAGTTCCTGGTCAGGCATCGTCGACCATATGAAGTAGCTCAATCTTGATGCAAGGGAATGCTCGTCGATGAGTGGATATTTCCCGTCGCCGTCAACCATCCATGATTCTTCGCGAAAGAGGAAGCGAGGAGAGGCCAATATGGCAATCATTGCCTGACTGATGCCGCTCTCAAATGTGTCTCCTTGGCCATAGACGCTTTCTGCCAATGCGACCAATCGGTCCAAGTCACCTTCATTGACGGGACGCCGAAAAGCACGTTTCGCAAATGCACCAAGCAATTCTCGCGCATAGCCTCTGCGTGCAAGCTCATCGGTTGGCACTGGCTTCGGGAAAAAACGATCGTAGCTTGCCGGCGAAACAAAAAGTTCCGGGTTGTCTGGTCCAACTAGATCAATGGATTTGATGTCTAACCGCAATTGGCGAACTTGCGTCGTGTCGCTCGTCGGTTTGACGCCAACGCGAAGCTCGTGAAGGCCCGGTGTAAAGCTACGCTCAAAATCAAAAACGTACTCGCGCCCACCCTGCCTGACAAAGGTTTCTCGCAGCAGTACATCTCCATCAACTGAAAACGAAAACTCACATGTATTCGCATCGAACTGATTGTCGACGTAAGTTTCTTTGCTGGTCAAATTCAGTCGCAGCACGTAACTGCCTGGAAACTCGACATCGAGGTTAGCCTTTGCCTCAGCCTCTGAATAATACGAAAGCGTCAGGTAATCGTTACTGTCGCTTCCTCCCCCCATTTGCTCATTCGTCTCTGGCAAAGGCCCGACTTGCTCGAATTGCTTTCCAAGTACGGATCTAGTTCTGGGAACACGCGAAACAACTGGTACAACCGACGTGACAATATCCTTGGCGGCATTGACAAATTTCTCTAGCAGCAACGGGGACATGGAGAGTACCTCTCCGATGTTGTCGAAGCCGTGCCCAGTGTCGTCTGCTGGAAAATTGGCTGAAGTGTCGTAGTCAACGTCCAACAGGTCGCGAATCGTATTTCGGTATTCGACTTGGTTCAACCGTCGAATCGTTACTCGTCCTGGATCTGGTGATTCGGGGTTTAGTCCGAACGCGCCATACTTGATCCAATGCTCGATTGCTACTCTCTGCTGGCGGCTGGGTTGTGGTTCGTCAGCAGGGGGCATCAAACCTGATTGCAGCTGCTTCAGCACTCGGTACCATTCATCGATTGCACGCGATTCATCTTTCTCTGCAACCAGCTGATCAAGCGACATACCGCCGCTACTTTCACCATTGGCATGGCAAGAGAAACAATACTCGCTCAAAACTGGCTTAATGTCCTTTACAAAGTCCAATGACTGAGCTTTGGCAAGCGAACATTGGAGTAGACAAAACAAACCAACTAATGGAAGTTGTGTACCGAACTTGCGCATATTGGACAAATCGTTCTCCAATTGATTGAGATCGCGTAGAATCTGAGGAAAACAGTTTTGGTGCTTTCTAACTAGTTAATTCAGGTAGGGAACCTTGCCGGTTCCGAACCAATACAGGTCGCTTCCAGTAGTGCCGCTCTGGTCAAACAGGCCATTTCTGCGCTAGTGTCAAGAATTGGAAATTCAGTTCCACAATCCTTCCGCAAAAT
>JAGQPR010000207.1 GCA_020426625.1 Planctomycetales bacterium | reverse complement strand
GCACCAATCGGATCACTAGCGCCAACAGCCTGTCCACCGAGAACACCTCCTCCAGCGAAATACACAGTGAAACACTGAGGCCAATGATCTCGACCGCCAGCCGGATTGACTTTCGGGGTTCGTCCGAATTCAGCGAGATTGGCGACCAGCGTATCATCCAACATTCCGCGCTCGGCAAGATCAATGATCAATGCAGAGTAGGCCTGGTCGTACATGGGAGCGACGATATTCTTCATGCCCTCAATCGAAGTAAACGGCTTGCTGCCGTGGATGTCCCAGGTGATTTCATCGAACACCGTCAAGAAGGTGTTGATCGTCACGAAGCGAACGCCAGCTTCAACCAAGCGTCTGGCCAGCAAGCAGCATTGGCCAAAGCGGTTCATGCCGTAGCGCTCACGTACTTGCTTTGGTTCTTTGGACAGATCGAATGCATCCCGCGCCTGTGGACTGGTCATGAGCCGGTACGCAGTCTCAAAGTGCTCACCCATGATGCGAGCGCTTTCGCTAGATTCAAACTGTGTCATTGATTCTTCGACGGCTTCACGCAACCTGCGGCGACGGTCCAGCCGCGCAGCGGGAATCGATGCTGGCGGTAGCAAGTCGGGAACTTTGAAATTCTCCTGAGCTGGATTGGCCATCAGCGCGAATGGATCGTAGGCCTTGCCGAGAAAACCACCCGCTTGACCATTGGGTAGGTTTCCACCACCGCGCCCCATCGTTTCTGGCAGCACGACGTGCGGAGGTAGATCGCTGCGAGGACCCTTGAGAAACCAGGCTGCAGATCCTACGTGCGGTGTATCGACTCCACCGGTGAATAATCGACCCGTTTGCATAATTTGCCATCCCGAGTCATGAACGGCAGCGCCTTTGTGAAAACAGGATCGCACAAATGCAATCTTGTCGGCGATCTTGGCATGTTCAGGAAAGATCTCGCAGACCTGAACACCGTCAGCCACTGTCGAGATGGGTTGGAAGGGCCCGCGAATTTCTGAGGGCGCCTGAGGTTTCATGTCGAACGTGTCCAACTGGCTGGGTGCGCCAAGGTTGAAGATCAATATACATGATTTACGATCGGCACCCGCATCCAGTAGGCCAGCATCTCTGGCCTGCAACCATTGTGGCAAACCTAGGCCGACACTACCAAGCGTGCCGACTTTGAGGAAATCTCGCCGCGTGACTCCATTGCAGTTGTGGGACTTGCCATTGCCAATCAAATCAAGCATGAATCAACGTCCGTTTTTCGGCGAAGAGTTACAATTTAAGTACCCTTTAATACTATCACTTCGTCGAAGCCTGTGAAAGCAATTGCACGAAACTAACTGGATAATGTCATTCGCCATCTGGTGAGGGAGAATCAGTCGCAGTCCATGTTTCGCCACCATTATCATCGATTTGCATCGTAAACATGGGGTTGATTGAAGGTTGGTATACTGGCACGCAGAACATTTGGCGAATCTCGTCGGAGTACCATACGCATGGTAGTTTGCCATAGACTGGGAGAGACCACGGAGGCAGAGAATAGACCGGCTCGGGCTGGCGATCTTCGTTGCGGATATCCATCCAAAATCCATCTTCGTCCACTGTCAGCAATTCTAGATCCAAGAATAGATTGGAGCGATCCACGATGTATTGGATGTGGCGGCCAGCTACGTTACTCAGTGCGTCTGCGTAAGCCGTTTGTGCTTCAAGGAAGTCTCTGGCTGCAACGCCGCCGGTACCAAGTCTGAACTGGAGAGAAGTGCTGACTACTCGCTCGTACGCCAACGCGGCACTTGCCACCGCGATCAAGTATTGCTCGCGATCCAACGCAAGGTTGCGTAAGTCGTTGCGAATCGAAAACTTGATATTGTCCTCGAGCAGTGACATGTTTCTCAGCGCCCGCTGGTACGCGATCAAAGACGCGCGGAAGTTATTGCGCTGTACAAAGCGGTTTAACGGGGCATCGACGGTCAGTCCAAGCGAGGTGGAACTGTCGTCAAACGTAAAATTGAACGGATCGTTGGTGTTTGAGTCGGTATTGATTACCTGGGTCGCATTGACATTGATGATCGCTTTCAGGTTATCCGCTGCCAGTTTGATTTGCCGCCAGTCATCGGCCAAAGACTCCCGCTGATTCATCAGGTCAAATCGCAACAGCAGAGCGGTAAGCATGGCGTCGTCTGGATTGATCTCAATCGGCTTGAGTCCAAAACTTGATCCGTCCAGCGTTGCCGAGGCTCGTTCGACCAACTCGGCCACCTCTCCCACGATACGTTTCAAATCTGCTTGCGAATCGTCGATGAATGGCAATTCAAGATATTGATCCAGTTCAGTGGTCAGCGCAGTCAGTCGTTCGCGTAGTGAATTTGCTTGTTGGACCATCGCACTTTGGTCGGGAACGCCGCTGAAGTCGTTCCCAAACGTTTGATTCTCGTTATCCAAGGTTTCAACTGCCATCGCCAGTTCATTGCGATGTTGCTCGAATTGTCGCAGTATCTCCGAGTCGCGACCAACTGTTTCTGCATAGTCGAGCTGGCGTTCCGCCAAACGCAGCAATGAATCGCAGTGAGACATGGAACGTTCGAATACGACTGCGATCGAAGGTGATTCACTTTCCACTTCGTCGAGTAAGTCTTCAAGAACTTGCTGGCTGCCGAGTCGTGCATAGTCGACCAGATATTGTTGTCGTTGGCGAAGATATGCCTGACGTTCCTCCTCGCTTTCATCGCTCAAGGAGGCTGCAACCACAATGCGATCCAGTAGAACAGCGGCCGTGCTGAGCAGCTCGATGCGATCGGGTTTCTCCAACGCGACTCTCAATCGTTCCAAGACGCGGCTGGCTGAGTCAGCCGAAACGGACAATTGGTCTAGTCTGGTCAGCTCGTTGAGCTCGCGGAGGTCGATGTTGATAGGCGTTTCCGTTGGAATGCCGATCGCGATTTTCAACCTGTCCAGGGACTGTTCGACTTGATTGCATGTACCTATCAGGCGTCCACGGCCACTGAGCAAGTTTTGCTCGACTTGATCTACTTGGAACCGTGGCACCTGACCCGCTAGGAATTCCTGCTCTGCCTGGTTGAAGGTTCTGGCCAATGAAAAATAGTTCTGCGAGTCGATTTCGATCTGCCGAAATGAGCGGATCAAGCTGTAATAGTCCGACGCAAACGATACGAATAGCTGTTTGCGGAACCTCGCGAAGTTGCGCGCCGCATACACCAAGTCTCGCTCGGCCTGGGTCAATGATTCGAATTGAATATCTCGCTGGATCAGGGGTTGCGCAAAGTTGAAAAGTAGTCGCGAGCTGACTTGTTTCGAGAATCCAGCCGGGCCATTGAATGTCAGCAATATGTTGTTGGCAAAGCTGGCAACGATGTCACCACCGGTGACCAGAGCTCGCGTCATGCCAACGCTGGAAGGGATGGACAAGTTGTTTTCGGTAATGCCAGCAAAGCGATTGTGACCATATCCCAGCGACGCTGAGTTGCCATTTGCCCGAAACTTGCGTTGATATTCAAAGCGCTCTTGGGAGAGTTGCAACGCGAACAGGTACAGGGTCTCTTTCTGAGTCTGGTACTCGCGACTATTCAGCAGCGCTAAATCGACGACGTCTTCCAACGTCAATTTGCGGGCTTGGCTCGCTTGTTCGTCAAAAACGCTGATATCAAAACTGGTCTGGGTATACTCGGCCTCGCGCCGAATGCTGTCAAAATCGACCATTCTCACCAGACAACCTTTGGGGATCGCAGCCCATGCCTCAGGAGGTATTGGGCGTCCAACGGGTTGTTCCTCCTGATCAGCCTCAGCGTCTCGAGCGCTGTTGGGTTCGTCCCAATCTGCCCTCAACAGCGGAAGTTCGTAGGCATAAAGAGCGGTGGTCGGTGCGGGTAGGCGTGGGTGGAAATAGCAACCGTCGTCCGTCAAACGCGACTCAGGACGAGGTCTGAGGCTGTAATTTTCAGGGGGAGACCATGGCGTGCCGGCTGATTTCTGTTGAATAAGGCAATAGGCATCCCGATCCGCAAGTCGAACGTACTCCGCGCGACTGCGACAGCCGGTTCCGGCTGCTAGTATTAGCAAGGGGAATGCTAAGGCGGTGAGTCGGATTATGACGCCTATCATGAATCTACGGAATCTGCGGGTGAAAACGATGATTACAAATGCAATGATCGTCGATTCAGCTGTGACAATACTGTTTAATTGGACTACAATCGAAATTAGAGACGGCCTTGGCTGCTAGTACTTGCCGATCATTGCGGTAGGTATGGCAGTGAAAGCGGTCTTATCCCGCCTTGCATCCCACCCCTAACTACGATCAGATCCCGCAATCACCTAAACAGGTCGATATTTTGGGGTCAAAGCGAACCCGAAAAACCAGGGAGCCATCCCTGTTTTTTTGCCCTCCGAATTCGCCGTGTTCCAGGAAAAACCTATGAAACGTTTCATTGCAGCGATCCTGTTTCTAGGATTTGCGATTGCCAGCGGAGTCTATATTCTCAGTTTCCAAAATTCGGCGACGTCCACTCAAGAGTTGGTTTATTACCAAGTCAATCGAGCTGATTTGCCAATTGTGGTCACCGAGAGAGGCCATTTGGAAAGCCAAGAACAGACGTCGATTCGCTGCATGGTGGACACCTATGACCGTAGTAGCGGCACCAGTGGTACTAGCATAATTTCGATTGTTCCCAACGGCAGCTTGGTTCAGAAGGGCGATATCCTTATTGAGCTCGATTCCGCCTCGATTAGAGACTATCTCGATTCAGAGGCTTTGGAACTTGAAAGCGACCGGTCCAGCTTGAGGCAAGCGGAAGCGCGAAAGAAAAATCGTATTACTCAAAACGAAACTGCCCTCGCCCATGCAAAACTTGAATTGGAATTGGCCGAGCTGAATCGCAAAATGTACGTCGACGAGGAGAGCGGTGCTTTTAAGCTTTCGTTAAGTGAAATAGAGCGGCAGGTCGACGAATCCCGCAATGCAATTCTAGAGGCCCAGGCAGCTCTCAAGTTGCAGGAGACCGAGAAAGACGGTATCGAGCAATTGTTTAGGCTGGGATACAAAGGGCGTAGTGATTTGGAGCAGAGCCGCTACGCCTTTCTGAAGTCGGAAGCCGCCTTGGCTGCTGCAGTCAACAAATTGGCCAACATCGAGGCCTCCAAGAAACAGCTCGAAACCTACACCCGCCAGATGGAGCTAATGAAGCTGGATGGTGAAGTGGAAACGGCTCGACGAAACTTGAAACAAGTCCAGGTCACGAACGAGTCGGAATTGGCTCAGGTTGAAGCACAGCTGTTCGAAGCAAAAGAACGAGTGGACCGTCAAGAATCGCGCATTGCACATTACGAACAGCAGCTGCGATTCTGCACAATACAAGCTCCTCACGACGGCATGGTCGTCTACGCACAGGACAGCCGCGGTTCTACCAGCGTCGGCGTCGGCCAAGACGTTCGAACACGGCAAGAATTAGTAACGCTGCCTGACCTTTCGAGGATGCAAGTTCGCCTTCAGATCCATGAAGCAGTGTTGGATCAAGTCCACCGGGGTCTGCCTGTGTCGATCAGTGTTGACGCTTTTCCCAATACTTCCTATCAGGGTATCGTGGAGCACGTGGCGGTTGTACCGACCTCAACTTCGAGAACGGTCAAGACGTACGAATGCATCGTGCTAATTCCAGGCACTGTCGACAAATTGAAGCCCGGAATGACTGCGGTTGCCGAGATCCACATCGATCGTTTGCGCGATGTCATCAGTGTGCCGGTTCAGGCCGTTGTGCAGCTGGAGCAAGAGACTTGGTGTTACGTTAGCAGTAACAATGGCCCCGGCGTAGAAAAGAAGCTCATCGAGCTTGGCCGCAACAATGACAAATTTGTGGAGATCATCGACGGTGTATCCGAGGCGGATCGCGTAGTGCTTAACCCGTTAGTGATCGCCAGTTTGGAAAATCGCAACCGCGAAAACCAAATCTCTCCAGACGCTGGTTCAAAGCCACCAGTTGATGACGATGGAGAAGCTGCCGCCTTGGTCAAAGTCCAGGTATCGGACAGAGAGCCCAACGATAACGCTACTTAGGGTGTTCTGCCGCAGTTGGCTTCCATTCTCGCATGGGAATCAGGGCCCAATACTCTCTGTGTCTGACGACAGCATCATAGCTCGACAAGACCGGTGTCAACATGAACTTCGATGTTATCAAAGTCGGCTTCAAGAACCTGCTGCTGCACAAGTTGCGGAGTTTGCTCACACTGTTGGGTGTAATTCTGGGAGTTGGTTCGGTCATCGCTATGTTGGCCGTCGGTGAAGGCTCCAAGAAAGAGGCTTTGGAACGCATTCGTAATCTGGGCGCTGACAACGTTATCCTGCGCAGTGTCAGACCAAACACAGAAGACGAAAACGATGGACGGCAACCCAGCCGCGATGAAAACGGTAACATCCCTATAAGCGTCCTGCAGTATGGCCTTAAGCATTCCGATTTGGAGCGGCTGAAAGCGACATTGCCAACGATATCGCGAGCTGTTCCAGTGGCGCTGACCAATACAAACGTCAGCCGCCAACGCAATCGTATGCCAAATGCTCGAGTGCTGGGTACCACCTCAGAATTCCTGGAAATCAAGAAACTGGGAATACAGCGAGGAAGATTCATCAGTACCGTCGACATCGAGAACGCTTGGAACATAGCAGTTCTGGCAGATGGGGCCGCCAAGGAGTTGTTCAAGTTTGAAGATCCAATCGGTCAACATGTTTTGATCAGCAACGATGTCTATCGCGTGGTGGGCATTCTGGAATCGCAAAACAGTGGGAATAACACGCCGGGAGCGGTCGGGCAAAAGGACCTGAACAACGATATCTATGTCCCGATCAGTTGCGTTCAGCGACGATTGGGGGAAATGCAAGCCGTCCAGGCCAGCGGCGGTCGCAGCTATGAACAAAGCGAACTAAGTGAAATCACTTTGACAGTTCGCGAAGAGCGGTACGTCAGCCAGACCGCAGAAATGGCTCGAGAACTATTGCTGCGCAATCATCCGGACGCGAAGGACTTTAGCATCCAAGTTCCATTAGAACTGCTGGCTCAAGCCATGGAAGAGAAACGCATGTGGAACATGGTGCTGGGGTCGATCGCCGGAATATCGCTGCTGGTCGGCGGAATCGGCATCATGAACATCATGTTGGCCAGTGTGACCGAACGCACCAAAGAGATTGGCATACGCCGCGCGTTAGGTGCAACCAAGCGAGCCATTTCCATTCAATTCTTGGTTGAAACTGTTTTGCTAAGTTCGACAGGTGGTGTACTGGGCGTACTCTTGGGAGTGACGATTCCTACGGTTGTCAGCTTGCTGACCGACTTGGACACGGTAATCAGCTGGTGGTCTGTAGTATTATCCTTCGCCATTTCGGTCGGCGTCGGCGTCATATTCGGATGGTACCCTGCGCAGCGAGCTGCATCGCTAAACCCAATTACGGCGCTTCGTCACGAGTAGTCGTAACCGCGGGTTTGGGGGGCGCATCTGCGCCGCTGTCCTTCGTCAACTGCGAACGGAGTTGGAACAGAATTGCTCTGAACATCAAGGTGACGTTGACTTGCCGTTGTCAACCGACGTCAGGAGTTCGGATCAAAATGCGCGACGCGGATACGTCTCCGTTGGCCCTATGTCGGTGTACGATGATCGATCAGCTGCTAACCTTGCGATTGATCGCTGCACCTCCAACCCCCATTGCCTCGTGCTGGTGGTGAATTGACTGGCGATATGAAGACGTTAACGAGCAAGACGGCGAGAAATTGCGACTTGTTCTTATGGCCTATGGCTTGCTCTTCTCTGAGGCCAAGGGTTTCTGGGGCGACAGTGGGCCAATGTACTCTGTGGCTACAACTACATCGTCAAACCAGACGCGATTTGCATGTCCCCGCGTGCCCTTGGTGATGTAAGTGTACAACCAGATGAAGTTGACGTTGAGCCGCTCGTCGGTGCGAAAGCGGAAGCCTTCGAAGGGATCGCCTTGTGGAGCTGTCTGATAGTGTTCTCGTCGACCTGCTGTCTGGTCCCAGACGACTGCCTCGCCAGCAACTCCTGGCTTGAATTTGTCGAATTCCCACTTGCCGCGCGGAAACCCAGCGCCCAAGTGGCTGACCATTGTGCCGTCGATCCACAGCGCTAATTCGCCATTGGATTTTCCCACGTCGTTCATCAGCACCATGACTTCGATGCACGTCCACGCTCCACGCCGCACCACCAATTCTGGGTTGTGAATGAACGAATTGCCCCAGGTCTGGCCACGTGGCGGACTACCGCGCATATCGCACCAATAGGTGTAGTAGTCCCACTGCCACTTGGACCCGAAGGGCTCGATGCCCAGCCAAAACGCCTTGCTGCCGTCCGTCGGTTGTCCAGCCTTGACTGTGGGCCAAGGCGTTGCAGGGTAGTTGCCACCGACACATGTACCAAAATGATGAATCGGCTCGCAGTCGTCGGCAATCCGCACGTACATCCGTGTGAACAGCCGGTCGTGCCCACCCTTCAGGACGCGGTACAGATCACCACCGGTACCTTTCTCAGCCACTTGGCTCATCAGCAGAGAATGTTTGCCCGAGCTGTCCGGCGGAATCTCGTTACTGAGACTCATGATCCCCTTGTCGCGAACGGTGTCCCAGTGAGATTCAATTTCTTCCAAGTCGCCCTCGAATTCTTCAGCAAACACAACGGCCGCGTCCGAGCCAATACCAACATCCTGCAGATATCTCGAGGCGATTCCCGGCGACTTGCTCCAATCCTGCGCATTGGCAAGACGTAGATGAGAGAATGCAACGAATGCTATTAGCAATCCGGCTAGCCTGCGAACGGCGAGCGAACAGCTTGCTGGAAACTGCGGACATTCTGTCGAAGACACACTTTTTGTTTTCTCGCGTGGCACAGCGTCTGTGGCGGCTACGCGAGTCATTGAGAATAGTTCCTGCATTGCTACGAGCATGGAATTGCACCTGTGTGATGATTGTGGTCGGCAAACATATTGAGACGGTTGGGACAGCATTCGACCCATCATAGGAAAACTTGCTCGGATGGCATGACGGCATCACTTCCTGAAGAATGACGGCATGAGCCCCGCTCAACAGTAATGATGAATATTACATTATCGTTATTTCCTTGGAGTCTCGACGCGTTTCGTTACAATTTGACGGTTTCCGTACAGGTATACCTTCCGGTCATCCCACCTACCATTTTCATTTTCTTCCTTTGGTCGCCTCTCCAATCGCGACTGGCTTCAACAAATTTCAATTTGTGGAAGAACTCAATAATTGCTTTCAAAACCGACGATTGCTGGCGCGCCAGAGCTCCTGATGTGCGCACAGTTTTTCCCTGCTCATTTAGCCACCATTTCCAGAGCTAGCTATGTGTGTCTTAATTTCCAAACGAGTGAGTGTTTGCGCTATCGTAACGCTATTGGTAGCCGCGGGCTGCAGCGGTCGCAGTGATTTAGGATTAGTCAGCGGCACAGTAACACTTGACGGCAAGCCACTTCCGAATGCCTTTGTCGAGTTTTCGCCTCAGGCTGAAGGTAGTGTTGCCAGCGGGAGGACCGACGAAAATGGCGAGTACTTCCTGATGTATTCTCGAACCGTGAAGGGAGCTTCGGTTGGTGAAAATGTAGTGCGCATTACTACGCACGACGTTTTGGATGATGGTGGTAAGGAGGTTCATGTGCCTGAAAAAGTCCCCGCTCGTTACAACGCAAACTCAGAGCTTGTGGTGACAGTTAAAGCTGGCAGTAATGAATTGGATTTTGAATTGGAATCTGCCGGTGGCAAGGTTGTTCAGCCCAAGTCGATTGAAGGCTTGTAGTTATGTTTTTCTAGTTTCTTTCAGTTTCTGCTTGGAGACACTGTAATGCGTGTGACAAGACGATTTCGAGGTTTTACGCTCGTTGAGCTGCTGGTGGTGATCGCCATTATTGGCATCTTAGTTGGGTTGCTTTTACCAGCCGTGCAAGCAGCCCGCGAAGCTGCCCGACGTATGCAGTGCTCCAACAATTTGAAGCAATTCGCACTGGCCATGCACAACTATCAGAGCACCTACAACAAGTTTCCATCGGCACAATACTATTGCCGGAGCGACATTCCATGTACCACTGCCCGAGCTTCCTGGAAGCAGGGGTGGTTTTGGAGTGCGTCGGTGCTGCCCTTCATTGAACAAGGCAACATGTTTAACCAATTGCGCATGGATCTAGATCTGTTTGATCCCATCAACTTTCCCCTGGTGGCCACCAATCTACCTATGTTCGGTTGTCCCTCGGATTCGTCGCGACAACCCTTTTCACGTCCCGAAGGAGCAAGTCCGGGGAATGGCCAGCCAGAACATGAAGTCGTATTTGCTACGTCGAGTTATGTGGCAAGCGGAGGAGCCTTCAACAATAGCTTCATACATGCGGGAGCTCCATCAGGTAGCTCGGATAACACCTGGCGCAACGGAGTGTTCGCACGTGACTCTGGCGTAGATTTTCGTGATATCTCAGATGGGACATCGAACACCATCATGCTAGGCGAGACTATTTCCTACAATTTCCTATGGGACCCAGTAGTTTACGGACGACATCAGGCAGGATCCAAAACGGCCTGCTGTACCCTGGGTGCAGCTCGACACGGCAACCGCCGCCTCAATCCGCCACTGACAGCAAGCAACGTGGTGAAACGAGAGGGCTTTGCAAGCTTCCATGTCGGAGGAGCGCAATTTGCGTTTGCTGATGGTTCCGTGCATTTCATCAGTGAGAACATCGAGAACACATCGCGTCAGCGTAACGGCAACACGCAGAACGATTTGTACGATAGCGCAAACGGAGGCGCAGACTTCCGCACGTTTCAACGACTGTTTGCCCGCAATGACGGGCTTGTGCTAGGAGATTGGGGCGAATAATCGCATCAGCGACTTTGAATCTCTGGCGGCATTCTCTCATTTGACCGCAGCCAAGCGATTGGCTGCGGTCTGCTGTTTACATCAAGTTCTTCGCGCTGAGGTTCGCGCGTCGCGGGCAGGGTATATATGGCCTTAGAGCAGAATCCGGCGTTCGTTTTTTATCTGCGTCCACAGATCCAGCTGTCCTAAGCGATCACGACCTTGCGGGGACGTGAAGTTGTCGCTGATTTCTGAGTGTAACCGCAACAAGCTCGCGGGAAACGGGACCGCTCGTTTCCCATGAACGGGAGAAGGATTGACGCTCTTGAGGATCAGAAAGCATGAACGGAAACACGATGGCACCCTCAAATGCACGGGTCGGATCTTGCCTCAATGGAGCGTAACCTGCCATAAGTTGAGCAATTGTGATTGGAGTGATGACAACCATTCCTGCCTCTGCTGCAGGTTTCCCATCGCTTGCAGTGACAGTTCAGGGCAGGCGCTCGTCCAGCCCCACTCCCGCCGCGTCAGGAGCGCGTAGTCCCCTGTTGCGCGAACCTCTGGCAGGATGTGGACAGTTATCCTAGCCTGACACACACTGACGAAAGTCGGTCCTGAATCGGCGCTTTGAAATGCGCACAGTTGGGCATGACCTGGGGCGCCAAAGCCGCCGAGGACAGACACCGATGCGAGTACATTGAGAAGCATATTGAATTCGGTTGCATCGACCGTTGCATGTCGTTTCCGCTCATACTGGCGGCGGCGTAATCCACCGAAGGCAGCTCGACGAGGCAAACTGCGAAAGTCAGTTTTGTGAGGACTAGAAGGCGCTCGGCGACCTGGAAATCGCTTTGTTCGTGACCAGGGTCGCAGTTAGAGTGCCCTGATCGGTGGTTAAACTTGTCTCGCACTCCGCTTGGCAACTAGACTACAATCTACCAATCGCAACACAAGCGGATGGATCAATGATTGAACGTCTTAATATTTCTCGAGTTGTCGTGCGGATTGAGGACAACGCAATGGATTCGAGTCTGAAACAGTTGGCAACCCGTCGGTAACACGTGTTATGGAAGATGAGCTTGGTGACTTCGAACACGAGCCGGCGATGGACAACGCCGAGTTCAAGCCTGCACGATTTCCATGCGACCTTCAACTTCCGGATGGCGACGAACAGCAACTCAAAGATGCCGCCGCTGCTGTGCGGCAGGAGTTTCGGGACAGCGCGCGCTGGAAGCGACTGAACTGCAAGAAAGTCAGCGTGTTTGCTGAGCGAGATCGGGGGACCATCTACGTCGTTGACATAGGCAAAACCGTCGAATTCGACTGGACTTGGGAAGGCGCGAAAGCGCTCTGCCCGATTTCGCTCGACGAGGGCGGCCGCTTCTCAGATCAAGTCTTCGCAGATGCCGAATATGAAGACGATGCAGTCTGGTCAGGCGAGATCGTGGAAGTGGATGAGCAGCATGGTTGCCTGTTCGTATCACTCGATAATCCGGAAGCGATTCCAAAGGTCGGTCCTTTCTTCGTCCGCCCGTTCGAATTCCTGTGGGTTCTGAACGCCATCTACAACGGCGATGAATTTGCGGACGCACGAAAGCAGCTTACGGCAAGGCTGAACGCTGCCGAGGGCGACATTCACCCGGAAGTTTCGCACAAGGCATTGGTTGGGCTTTCTCATCTGCAAGAATGGTGGCAGCACTCTTGGAACGTGCTTTGGGGACCACCGGGAACTGGCAAGACTTGGACAACCGGCCAACAAATCGCGAGAGTTTTAAGCGACCAAAGCGAACGCATTTTGGTTGTCTCGACAACAAACAAAGCTACCGATGCAGTTGCATTGTCGCTGGGCGAAGCGGCGAAGAGCGTCTGTCCAGGTGAATTGGACAGCGAAACACTCCTGAGGATAGGTAACGGAGCCTCGTACCAAACATTCGTGAAGCAAGAACTCGGTTCGATGCTTGCTGGCACCGAGTCCAAGGTCCTTGCCGAAATCGACGGACTGTCTCAGCAGCTGCTGTTATTTGATTCATGGGAGGAGAAGGCGCTTACGCGTAAGCAGATTGGCGAACTGAGAACCACTGGTAATGACCAAAGTAAAATGGTCTTCGTGGACCCCGCCAAACGAGTCGTCATTTCCACAGGTTTCAAGGCAATCAGCTTCTTGAGAGACGACACCGTTCGCAAAATGATAGAAC
>JAGQPR010000206.1 GCA_020426625.1 Planctomycetales bacterium | reverse complement strand
ATTCCTCTCAATCGGGGAATTCTGGCGAATCCCACTACGGACCAATCCTAATTTTTAGCTGTCCCAAACCACTAGTCTCAGCTATCCTTTAAGATTCGTGAGTCCCTGTCCGTCAGTCGTCTGACGGACCCCGGCTCGCTTGATGAGAACCTGGTACCTGACGGCGCACAAACTCATGTGAGCCGCGATGCACGTGCGGCCTGTTGGTTTATGTGAGCCGCGACGCGTAAGCCGCCGGGTATCTTTGTTCTTAGCAAATTGACTCGTGTCCTTAGCAAATTGACTCGGCAGTGTTTTATGGCCGGCAGCCCGGAACAACGTCTGCCGTGGCCGATGGGCTAAAGTGCAGTTAGTTGTAGAAGAACTAGGCTACACAAACGGTACCTGCCGGTATGCCGATCAGGATGGCAGCTATTTGCCGCTGCAGTTCTTCTTGCCAGCGTGGAATATCCAAGCCAAACTTGACCGCCATGGTAGTGGAATCGAGTCGACAATTCTTGGGAAGAATGCGCGAGGACGGCAGCTCATCAAGCTTGGCTGCGTGCAACTTGCTCAGAACAACTGGGACGGCGTGCTGGCGGCAGGTTGCCACAACCTGGTCACCAACGCCGACGCGATTGGCAAAGCCTTTCGCGGTGAGGTGATACAGCCCACCATTCTCGCGGAGCCAATCTAGGATCGTTGGCACGGGGCGGTTCCGAAAATGTTCTCCCAGCTGGCTACCACTGGCCGCTCGCGATTGACGCTCTCCCAAAAGCTGCGAAATCGTTCTCGCCAGCCAATCCGTACTAGTCGGCGAACCGAAGTGGTCTGCCGCCAGCGTCAGAGAGTTGCGATAGGTACACAAGTCCATGATGGTCCGCACGTAGTTGTCACTATGAGTCGAATAGAGCCAGCCAGTCCGTACGATCAGGTGTGGGGCACCGCTGGCTTGGATAGCTTGTGTTCCCAAGAGTTTCGTGCGACCGTACTGATTTAGAGGACGCGGCTCGTCGCGTTCACTCCAGGGGCGTTCGCCACTACCATCAAATACTTGATCTGAACAGAAGTGGAGAACGCCAGCACCGATCCGCAGGGCCTCTTCAGCAATTATTGTAGGAGCCGTAGCGTTGACTAGCTGAGCAACCCTTGGCTCTCGCTCAGCGTGCTCGACGGTTCGGATGCCGGTCGCGTTGACAATCAATTGCGGTTGAACTCTGCGGATTGCTTCTCGAATGCACGCGGGACGGCTTACATCTACTTGCGTCGGAACAGGTAAGACATCCTGTTTACCAGGATATCGGCAGGCTCCGATCACGGGAGCAACACTGCGCAAGTGACGGCACAAGTCGCGACCAAGTTGACCGCTACTGCCTATGACAAGTATTGGCCGAACATCGGGCTGAATCGTCGCAGACTTGACAAACTTTGCTGCCCCCAACCGTTGAGGTGCTTCCGATACCGCTTGTGGATTTGTCTCTTGTCCTGGCTGTTTGGAATTCTCTTGATCTGCTTCGCCAACTTTCAATGGAGGCTTGAGTAAATGAAATCGCTTTTTCACCGGTGGACACGACGGTATCTTGGCCAGATCGTAGGTGTTGAGCTGCGAGCCAACAAATCCGTTTGGTTTCACCGGCCAGGCAATGGCAAGTTCAGGATCGTCCCAGTGAAGGCTAAAAGACGTTCGCTTGGTCGCAGGCATCCGGCTGCATTGACGCGATACGCTGAGTCGACAGTCGTCGGAGACAATCTGCCAGCCCAACGCAATTCCAGGAGCGATTGCCACAGCACGCTGGTCGCCTCCGCGCAAATAGAAACATTGCCATTGACCGAACGTCGAACTGTCCGGATGTACGTCAACTGCAACGACAAATAGCTCACCTTCGAAGCATCGAACTACGCGCTGTCCGTAAGATTCGGGGGCCAATCTAGGTTGTCTTGTGAGGCCATGTGCGTCTTGAAAACCACGAGCTATTTTAGAGTCGCCAAGCCCAAAGGGAGAGTATTCGCTGTCGTAGCGAATGATCTCTACACCCTCGATACGCGTAGGAATGACTTGCATTTGAACTGTTCCTCCATGAACAGATAAGCACCAACGCGCAAGTTTTCTGATACTTGACAACCGTGGCTAACGTCAAAGCGGCTACTAATGCTGAAAACTTCTGCGTGGATGCTTACCTTCTCGAAAATTGTCAGCAGCATTGGGAAACATGCCCAATCTCAACGGGCGCTTCCCCAATGAAGGCAGGGGAAAGCATAGCATGGACATAGCCAATTGCCCAACGGCGATTCCGTGAAACACTTGTCAACGAGCCTGGCAAAGGCTTTTGGCCTCGGAACTCGGGCCACGAGGACATCAATGAAAGCATTGAACCAGGAGCCGCTCATGTTCTTACACGCAAGCGGAGCCTGCCAGGACGTTGCAAACTTGGAGAAGCGTGAACTGCACGAAGAAATTAGCAGTATGGAGAACCAATTTAATCTAAGTGCAAGTCAGAGGTGTCGATGGGATTGGATAGTACGCGGCCGACAGCGGATTGACCTCTGCGAGCTCCAAATTGCGGCCAGCCTCCGACCTCTTTCAATTCTGGCATCAGCTCAATCAATTGCTCGCACAGCATCTGGGACAGGCGAGCGATCTTGGAGCTAGCTTTGGTTTCACGAATCGCGATGGCTGTTTTCATCGTCCTAACCAGCTTTGCCCGCTCCTCGACTGGGCGCGACAAGGATTGACTATCTACCAACAGATCGACGAGAGGGACTTCCAATGCCCGCTGTACAGCGTTGAGCTCAGATAGGGTCAAGTCTGTGGTGGGAGTTTCCATCGCGCGGTACGTCCGCACGTCAACTCCCATACGTTTGGCGACGGTTCGCTCGGTCAGCCCTTGGCTCTTTCGCACTTCGGCTACTCGATGGAAGATACTTGTCTTGCAGGTTCTGGCGGATAAATCGCCGTTACGGTGTGACTCCGGACACTGGTCATTTTCCACTCGAGCGGCCGGCTTTTTGTCGTTGGAAACACAATTCTCAACGATTGGGCCATGCTCAAAAGCAGGCTGAACGGAAGATGAATTGGAATCCTTTAAATCTGCGAGACAACCCAGCAGCCCAAGGTCGGGTACGTTGGTACCCGAGGTCGGGAGAGCAGATGACATCGATTTCGTCGCTCCGTGTGCGTCGTGTAGTCTCCCTCACCGCTGAGAGTGATCAAGGACGCGTCTTGATGCAGGACAGAACGTTAGAAACTCAATCGCCACTTTTGTTCCACGCCGGAACCCAAAGTTTTGAAACGTGCTCAACCCGCTCTTCAAAATGTTTAGCGACTTTTCCTTTCGATTAGCACTCAATAAATCGAGATATTTTCAAGATTTCCATCTAGCCGCCCCCCCCTCTTATGGTTTACCACAAATCTCAAAAGCAATTCTCCTTCAAGTCAGCCTACTTGGAACCGGTTGCCTGCTTGGAAAGTAGGGGGTCATCCATCTTCTTCATCAGAACTTCAAGTTGTACTTTCAACTTTGCTAATAGTTCCGCAAACTCCGGTTCTGCCCCTAAATCACGCAATTCTCCTGGATCGTCAACGACGTTAAATAGGAGATATGCGTCATTGCCCGGATAGTGGATGAGCTTGAAATCCCCCACTCGAATCATGCGCTGGAGATCGGTTTCGTACGCACCGTAGATCTCAGGGTACTGTTCGAGCATTTTGCCATCGATAATCGGCAAAAGACTATTGAATTCGAAGGAATTTGGCTTCTCGATTCCGGCAATATCTAGCGCGGTCGCAGCAAAATCTTGCACATACACGGGCGTTGCAATTGTTTTGTTGGCATCGACACCAGGACCGACGACCAACAACGGAGCCTTCATGCTGTGCTCGTACATGCTTTGTTTTCCGAGCAGACCGTGTTGACCACAAGCCAAACCATGATCGGCAGTTAGGACAATATATGTATTATCGGCAAGTCCCCGGTCTTCCAACTCGGAAAGAATGCGGCCGATCTGCGCATCCATGTGTGTGATCAGCGCGAAATATTCTTGCCTGTGCAACTGAACGGCCTCGGGTGTGCGCGGCCAGGGAGCAAGTCGTTCATCGCGAAGTGTCTTGCCGGCTCCCATCACTTCCATATAAGGATTTTCCGGCAGGAAGTTGGCTGGAATCGCGATGGATGAGCGGTCATACATTTCCACGTACTCTTTAGGCGACTGCCGGGGATCATGAGGTGCGTTGAAGGCCAAATACATAAAGAATGGCTTTGAGCTTTGTTGGGCTTGCTCGAAAAATGACGTCGCATCATCCGCTAAGACCTCGCTCCAGTGCTTGCCTCCCTCCCAAAACCCCCCTAGCTCACGGTCCCATGGATGCCAGTCATCTTTGTCATTCGGCCGTTGGTAACTTGCCTCAACGGTCGGCGGCATCCCAGGTCGAACATGGGCCACGTGATCCCAAATCTTCTCAGCGTCGATCTTGACGTGCCACTTGCCTGAGAAATAGGTTTCGTAGCCTTGATCGTGCATCAGCTGGGACAAAAATTGCCGCTGGGCAGCGACGTCGGCAAGATCATTCTCCAACGCATGGGCTCTCCAAATGAAACGACCAGTATTCATCATGGTGCGACTGGCAACGCAGATTGCCCCATTCCAACCTCCCATGTTATAGGCATTGGTGAATGCCACACCCCGACGCGCCAGGCGGTCCAGATTCGGAGTCTTAACTTCCTGGTTGCCGAGGGCAGAAATCGTATCAAAACACTGATCGTCAGCAAACAAGAAGAGGATATTTGGCCTCTCTTGCGCATTAACGCCAACGGGCAAAGCGGAAACTAGAATTGCAATTAACCAATAACAATAGTTACGGCAGTGAAAGCAACGTACGGTCATGAAAGCATTTCCTACAGGAAGGGATAGTTGGGGTCGATTAGCCCGGTAGATTTCAATTGCTGCCACACCGTATCCGGGACCGGTGTCTGGCTGGCTGCTAAATGGGACGCAACGCGGTCTGCCCGACTGGAGCTAAGTGCTACGGATCGGACACCGGGGTGCGATCGCGCAAAAGCAACTGCCACGTGGAACGGCGTGACGGAGTTGGCGTTGCAAAGCGAGTGGAATTCGTCTCGCCAACGCAGTGCCCGGCAGTGGTCCTGACGATTTTCATCGATTGCCTGATAGTCCAGAAACTGGCCGCCAAGTAAAAACCCCCCATGAAACAGCGCTGAATCGATAACTGCGATACCTCGCCTGGACAACTCGCTGATGAATTCGACCAACTGCGGTGGATGAGAGTAAATTGTAAAACTATTGGCAAACATCACCCAGTCGAAGCGGCAATGCTGATCCAACTCTTTTATGACGGTCCAGTCCTTAGCGCCGACACCGGTCGCCATTATCTCGCCAGCATCACGCAATTCAGTCAAAGCGCGATAGGCTTCAATCACGTCCGCCAGCCGCTGTTGCCGCTCGTCGGGGCTGCGTGCAGCGGCCAAGTATTCGTCCGGGTCGTGAACGGAAACCAATCCAGCGCGATAGGGAGCGAGCAGCTCGTTGCCCTCCTTCCAACAACGGAGAATACCGTCGTAACTGATGTCTTGGACCGCATCGTGACGAATGTCAAACCACACGCCGGGTTCAAAAGTTGGTTCCGCTGCTGACAACGGTACTCTTCGCCATGCCAGTTTATTGCTGATCAAGACTCTCTCAGGGGCAACACCCAGCCGACTCAGTTCTCGACCAATGACCTCCAGCGAGAGTCCCGCGCCGTACTTGCCTGCCGAATCAATCACGATGGGCAAGTCTGCTTCTTCAGAATGGAGCGCGCTTGGTTCACTTTCTTGATCCAGCGCATGCACTTGCAATTCCCTAGGTTGAGCGGAACGGCAAGTTAGCCAGGCATGAACGATTTCAGATTTCTCGGCATCGCTAACGCGACGAAACAAGTTGCCAAGACTGGTGGCCCCGAAAATAACTGAAGGAAGTTTAAGTCCCATAGAATCCGCTCTGCGCCAATATGACACATTCTGTGGACGGAAGATTACCTACTAAATGCGCTACAACTTATAAGTCGCTAGCGCTGTACCTCGCCAAAACTGGTCCTGTTCCGTTGTGGAAAGCTCTGAAGCCAACTGCTGGACTGTGTGCACCCAGCGAACGTAATCCGTCTGCAGCAAACAAACGGGCCAATCGCTTCCAAACATCAGCCGCCGGGGGCCAAAACTTTCCAGTGCAACAACCCAGTATGGCCTAATGGTTTCAATGGACCAATGACCTTGGCGCACTTCAGTAACCACGCCGGAGAATTTGCAGGCGACATTCTCGCGTTTGGCCAATTCTCTCAAATCGGCCGCCCATTGATCGTCGAACGATTCAGCTGTGATTGTGGGCTTTGCAATGTGATCGAGAACAAACTGCTGTTCAGGATGCTGGTCAACGAAACGAACGGTGTTGGACAGGTGCTTGGCGAAGATCAGTATGTCGTAGACCAAGTCAAATTGCTTCAGCAGCCCCACTCCGAGATTGAATTCTCGGCCCAAGATAAATTGGTCATCGGGCTCGTCTTGCACTACGTGTCGTAACGCCTTAAGTTTCGGTGATGCTACCAGTCGCTCTAGTTCGGATCGCAAGCTATCATCAGCCAGCGGCAGCCAACCTACCACACCAGCTACAAATTCATGGTCCGTTGCAATTTCCAGCAGCCAGTCTGTTTCCTCGATTGACTGCCGCGCTTGCACGGACACAACTGAATTAATACCAGTGGCATTGATTTCAGCCTGCAACTGGCGTGGTCCATAGTCGCTGCGCAGCACAGCCATGCCTGGGCCAATCCAAGGATATTGTTCCGGCGAATAATTCCAAAAGTGATGATGACTGTCGATACGCATAGTTCGCCTTGAATTGAGCTTCGGAGTTATCACGCTTTGCGATTGAAGTACAGAATGTAATAAAAATGGACGTGCAACGTACTTCGCATCGCTTGACCGAGCGCGCCCCAGGGCAATAGATGCAATCAATTGGTTGATTTCGCCTAGAATTGTAGCCGAGCTCGCCTGAGATTGTAGCCGCTTGCTACTCACGGCGAGTTTCTGTTTACCAATCCAATGACACGAATCTACCCAATGGCACGCTGAAATTGACAATGCAACATTTAATAGACGCCTTGAAGACACCGCGAGATTTGACGGAAGCAGAGATGCATGGTGCAACCAGCCAGCTGCTCGGCGGTGATATTCCTCACGAAACGATGCGAGAATTCTTGGTTTTGCTGGCCAAGAAGGGTGAAACGGTGCAAGAATTGGCAGGAGCCGCCAAGGCATTACGGGACTCGATGGTCCGCGTGGAAAGCGCTCGCCGACCCGTCTTGGATACATGCGGCACTGGCGGTGACGGTTCCAAGACGTTCAACATTAGCACCGCGTCAGCCCTTGCCTTGGCGGCTACGGGCGTGACCGTCGCCAAGCACGGGAATCGAAAGATAACGAGCAATACTGGCTCAGCAGACGTGTTGGCCGAGTTGGGAATCAACCTGGAAGCACCTCAAGCGGTTGTCACGCAGTGTTTGAATGAATTGGGGATTTGCTTTTGTTTTGCCCCCCATTTCCACCCGGCCATGCGGCATGTTGGCCCCGTGCGACGCTCGATCGACCACCCCACCGTTTTCAACCGCCTCGGTCCGCTGGCAAATCCTGCGTTGGCTGATCACCAGGTATTGGGTGTGGGGGCCGAAAATCTGCTGCGAACTATGGCAGGAACGCTCCAGCAATTGGGGACGCGGCGATCGATTGTCGTGCGAGGCGAGGATGGCGTGGATGAACTGAGTTTGTCGGCGCCCACGCGAGTCTTGGAAGTCACAGCTACGTCAATCGCAGAGTTTGTTTGGAGCCCTCAGGACTTTGGCTTGGAGCTATCTCCGCGAGATAGTCTCTTTGCGGAAGACCCACAATCCAGCGCCGCATGCATCCGTGAAGTTCTATCTGGAGCTAGTGGACCCAAACGCGATGTGGTCGTGATGAATGCGGCAGCCGGTCTGTGGCTGACAGGCTTCAGCAAAGAGCTGAGGGAGTGTGCCGACAAAGTCGCCGAGGCGCTCTCTTCCGGTGCAGCACTGCGCTTGACAGAGCAGCTAGCTCAGCTGACCAACAGCGCCTAACCCAAACAACCAGCATCCGCACTCCAGCGGTACTTTGCCCTGCGGACACCAAGTTATTCCAAGCGGCGACAGCAGGAAACGCACTGAGCAGCTTTTCATTTTCTAACTAATAGCCAGGTGTCGCAGCGCGTTTCGAGATGGGACCAGGCTCGAGATTAAAGTCAATCGTGTTGTGACCCGGTTTGACGGTTGCCGTTAACTCAGACTTGACATTGTATATGTCCGGCACCAGCTCGGGGGTTCCATCAGAGTGATTGCCGGTCTCATTATCGATCGTCATCTCCGAATACGTCGTTATGGTAACCTTGTGTTCTCCGACGCGAGCACCGGCCGTGGTGGTTGCGTACATTAAATCGTAATGACCTTTCTCGTCGGTCGGCGCACCGGAGGGGCGTTCGCCATTGACAGGTTGAAAGTAGATCACCGCGTTAGGCAATGGCTTGCCGTCCAAAGTGACGGTACCAGAAACTCGCCCCATGGTTTGATCTCCGCAGCCGGAAAAAAATACCAACAGCAGCGCAATGCCTGCAAACCTAACTACGTTCATAAAGTCATTCTCTGCACTAGCAAACACCACGGGTTAACCAAACCGTTACGGCCGAGTACAGCGGACCGGCCGTAACACAAAAATCAGCCACAACGTGGAAGTACGATTATTGATCGTTGACAACCAGTCCGTCGCTACGAGCCCAGAGACGTTGGTAAGTTCCAAAGCCAACATTTCCGTTCGCAGCATCGTACGGATCAGCGCTGATGGAAGCCCATCCGCCGTTTTCGCCAATTCCACGACTGGTGTGATGGATATTCTCGCTAACAAACTGAACGCTACCGTCGCATCGCGTGAAATTGGCCCCGCCAACGTGCAAACTGTGCGCGGATGTTTCCACGCTTCCCCATGCCGGAAGCTTTACTGGGTTCATGCGGTAGGTTCCATTGGAAAGCACGTGGCTTACCCGACCATTGGCGAAACCAAGGGATTGATTGATCATCCCGTAGAGCGTTGTGTCGGGCGTCAACTTGTAAGTTCTTTCATTGAAGATAAACGTGTTCGAGGTACCATCCGTGACTTCGCCTATTTTGACTGACCAATCGCGACCACCGATACCGTTGATGAGATTCGCGTTTGCAGTATAGGCTGAACCAAGGGAATTGTGGAACGAACCCGCATTCATCGTATAGCTGGTTATGCAGTGGGTGTGAGCGTGAGGATTGGAGCCACCGTAATTTCGAGTTTCAGGGGCAATATCCGAGGGACAGCGTGCCCAAGCCTGAGTCAACTTGATAGCTTCGTTGTTTCGCAGCTGCTCAGGAGTTCCCAAAGTAGCATTGAAAAACGGAAATCTGAAGTCGATTAGGGCGTGCATGTTCCCTGCCTCAATAAATGGCAGAATCATGGCGTTCCATCCCCAGCCGGTGCCGCCATCGCCATCGGTAAGGTTGCCATCATAGTGTCCTCGGAACTGAAACCCCATCGGGAATCGTTTGTGCGCAGATTCGTAGTTGAGAGCTGCCAGTCCCAGCTGCTTCAAGTTGTTCGAACACTGCATTCGTCGCGCAGCTTCCCGCGCAGCCTGAACGGCTGGCAAGAGCAGCCCAACCAAAATGCCAATGATGGCAATCACTACCAGCAGTTCAACCAAAGTAAAACCAGAACGGGGCAATCTTACGCGAGAATGTATCATCGCAGCACCTGTAACGGAAAAGATAAGAAAGAAGCCAACGCTTGCGAGATGCTAATATCCAAGAACCCACTGGTCAACGCAATTTCTGCCGCCACTAAAAGGCACTAAAGGCCACCCGGCAAGCATTAATGTTTCTTAATGCAAATTCCCCTTAGGTTCAGCGATCTAGCAGGCAATGAAGGACGTTGGCGTCATTCTCCGGGGCACCTTAGGTTAAGAAAAAGTAATTACCGTTTCGAAATGTCATACTTAAAGCCTAGGTTAGCTTGCGGTAGCAAAGGGCGGCGGTAAGTCCCATTCCTGAGCTGGCACAGCCACTGCGGATTCATTTTCTTATGGCAACTTGCCAAACCCATTGCTGTGCTTACCTTTAACAACCTCCCGCTGTGCAGAAGTTCGCTTACCATGCAGTCCCTTGAATCCTCTGACACTTGCGGTGCAATGTCCCTGATAAATATGCAATTGGCACCTGCTCGGCCGGTCCAGCCCCAATGACTTCATCAAAGACAAAGCCCTCTATCGAGGCGGCAATGCTCACCGCCGTGGCGGTGCTTGGGATTGTTCTGATTTGGCTTTTCAATAATCGTCAAACGAAGCAGGAATCTCCTGAACTGATTCGTCTGGCGTCGCACTTTGCTCCCTCAGCACTTGATTTCCAACGGCAAAGCATTGGCAATGCTTCGCCCTTCGTGCCTCGCATTACTAACGTACAGATCGTCGACTTGGATCAAGATGGCCATACCGACTTGCTCGCTTGCGATGCAGTCCGAAACACGATCGTTTGGATCAAAAGTGTTGGCCTACCAAATGCAAGCGAACAAGATCTTGTCGAGGCCAATCGTTTCAGTGATCCAGCGCACGCGACGGTAGTCGACATCGAAGGCGACGGCGACCTGGATATTCTGGTGTCAGTACTGGGTAGCGTTATTCCAGACGACTCCAAATCAGGTCGCGTGATTTTGTTAGTCAATGATGGCCAATCCAATTTCGAGCTTGCCACGTTGCTGGATGATCTAAGGCGGGTTACCGACGTTCAAGCTGGTGACCTGGACAACGACGGCGACCTGGATCTGGTCGTAGCGGAATTCGGCTATGATCATGGTCGAATTCTTTGGATGGAAAACATGGGTGGCTTGGAGTTCGTCGACCGAGAATTGATGGTTGTGCCGGGCACGATCCATGTACCAATTTCTGATTACGACGCAGATGGCGATCTCGACTTTGCAGCCAATGTCACGCAGGATCAAGAAGAAGTTTGGATTTTTGAGAATGACGGAACTGCATCGTTCACACCGCATCGAGTGTATTGGACAACCAATTTTGATCTTGGAGGATCGGGGCTAGTAGCCCATGACGTCGATCTGGATGGTGACGCCGACTTGCTGATGATTGCCGGCGACAACCTGGAACTTGTCTACCACTACCCGCAGCCTTATCACGGCTGTTGGCTGCTGGAAAACAAAGGCGGGCTCAAGTTTGAAACTCGCAAGATTGGTTCGTTGGGAGGCGTGTACGCAGTTGCGGCTGGCGACCTGGATGGTGACGGAGACGTAGATGTCGCGCTTGGCAGCATGTTCAACGATTGGCGGCAGGAAGGCACTGCCAGTCTAGTTTGGCTGGAGAATGACGGGAAGCAGAATTTCTCGACTTGGCAGATTGACGACAGCCCTTCGCATCTTTGCACCTTGGCCGTAGGAGATCTAGATGGCGATGGTCGCAATGATATTGTCGGTGGCGCCTTGCACACCTACGAACCCTTCCATCGTCTAGGCCGAATCGTGGCTTGGAAAAACTCTCGTTGAGCGAGCACATGAAGCTATTGCGCATCTTGCTTACAGGCGTCTTGCTCGCTGAACTCTTGGCGATCGGTGTGTTGGTCCTGTACCCCTCCAAACCGATCGTTCCACCGTTGCCGAGCATGGATGGCTACAACACTTACACAGTATCTAAACTTCGCGCGTTGCGATCGAATTGTGATCTGCTTTCACAAGAGGACTGGATGGACCTTAGCGACGCCTACATTGCGCATGGCTTTTATCCGGAAGCTGAAGCAGCGGCGCGCGTTGCTTGCGAGTTGGCACCTGAAGATAGTCAGCTGTGCTTTCGTTGGGCATTCTGCCTTTCTGCGATGGGTTTGATGGAGGAAGCAATCAGCAGGTACCAGCAGGCGATTGAATTGGGCCACACGTCGCCTCAAGATGTTTGGTATTTGATGGGACGTGACTATCTGCGCCTCGAGCAAGTTGAGCATGGGCGGCGCGCACTTGAGAAAGCGGAGCCATTGGTAGCCGCTTCATTCGAGTTGGCCAAGTTGGATGTGCGCAGTGGCCACGCTGCGACCTCCATCAAGCGGCTGGAAAGAATTCAGGCCGACTATGCCAATGCCAGCACACCATTTTGGCTACGCGCCGATGCCGAGTCCCAGCTGGGCGACAAGGCCGCAGCGCGAGACTACCGGTTGATTTCGCAGCTGAATCGTGGCAAATTCCCAACCCCGCTTGACGCCTTTCGCGACCGTTACCTGGCTAAACTAAACAAGTTTGCCCTCGCGAAATTCGTTGAAGAACAGCGTCCCAAAGTCGAGCATGGGCAAGCTCGGAATGTGAAGCAAGCTATTGAAGGACTCGGCCTTGAGGGTTTCGAACCACAGCTGGCAGATCTGCTAGCTAACGTCGAGTTTGCAATGGGTAACTCACGGCTTCAGCAGCAACAACTTGAGCGCATCATCGCCCTGGATGGGGCGAGCACATACCGATGCCTGCGTCTGGCGAGAGCATATGCTGTCGATGGCAAAGCGGAAGAGGCAATTGAGTTACTGAAAACAGGACTACGATTGGATGGCCGCGACAGCGTGCAAGAGAGCCGGGAATTGCTGATTGAGCTCTACGAACAACTCGGAGACTTGCCGCGAGCCCGCTTCCACGTAAGCCGGCTTTTCGCGTGGGAAGGCAACGAAGCCATGCAAACGGCTGACATGTCGACCGCGCGAGAGAAGCTCGCGTCATCGGTGGCAATCGACCCTAGCCAGGCAGAGACCTGGTATCTGTTGTCACTTGTGGAGGGATTACTCGGCAATCGCGATGGCCAGCGGCAAGCGATCGCAAGTTGCCTTCAAGCAAATCCCAACCACGGTCGGGCGCTAAGCTGGTTGGGAGAAAACTCCAAGTAGCCTCGGTCCATTTACTAAATGGCCAGAACCGGCGACTAGTGCCAAGAATTGGAAATTCAGTTCCACATAATCCTTCAGCAAAATTAGCCGCTGTGCGCTACTAGCACGCGGCTTTTGACGGAACCGCACGCTAGCGCGCTAGAGGCTGATGTGGCATCGGAAT
>JAGQPR010000205.1 GCA_020426625.1 Planctomycetales bacterium | reverse complement strand
CTAATTTTGCGGAAGGATTACATGAAACTGAATTTCCAATTCTTGACACTAGCCGCGGTTGTTCAAGTTACGACAAGACAACTTGTGCCTTGGTGCTTAGCTGCCCCAAAAGAAGGCTGTGTGATCGAACACACTGACCGATCAGTGCGCGACCGCAAGAACAGTGCGCGACGGTAATTTGCCTGGTCACTGCTGCATGTGACAGTCAGCAGCTAGCCTTCCGTGGCGATGGAAACGATTTGATCGTCCAAGTCAAACCAGTCGTGCTGGACTACACTCAAAATGACTTGCTCGTCAAGCTGCTTGACTTCGGCCAAGATTGCAATGGACTGTGGCCCGGACTTGTATATTTCATCCCAAATCTCGGTGCGAATTTGCTCGTCATCGATCTCGGATTGCATAACATTGCGCTTTCTAGTTCAGTTTCTCAATGAAACTTTGGGGATCGAGCTCTAGTACAAAGAGTATCGGTGAAGCAGGTCATCGGTCAACGTAAGAACAGCTCCGTGGACCAATTATCCCAATCTTCGTTATCGACGTATACTTTATGGACGTACATCCCTACTACTTCCCCTGTGATTTCGTCCGTGGAAAAGTGGAAAAGACCTCGTCAGCTTTGGATTCCGAAGCGAATCGTAGGTGTCCACGCCAGCCAGTGGATTCGCCTTTTTCGTTCTCGCAGAAATCAATTGCCTAAGTTCTCACGTATGCCAGTTCTCAGTTAGACCGAGCCCAGGCCAAGGTAAATGACCAGCTTTCGAAAGGGTGGCCGCAGCCGGTTCAACAGCGTATGATTCCGAGTGGAACGATTTGGAACACGCAAGGCCCAAGTTCAAGAACTCGGCAGCATCGACTGGAGAGTTGCGGATTTCCAAGGCTAGGCCTATCCGGTCGGTCATTACGGCGGAGCGCGTGACTACAATGGAAAACGACCAAGTTGCTATCCCACCGACCTCAAGGGCGCGAATTCACCCTTAAACGATATTGTCACTGCGTATTGGTTACCCGACGCATTGGCCTTAAACGCATAGGTATCCAATGGCTCGCACAAGTAAATCCCCATCCAGAAAAGTGCCAACGTCAACGAATAAAGGCAAGAAATCAGGCGAAGAATTGCTTGATTCTGCTAGCAACAGCATCACTACAAGCAACAGTATCACTGCGGGCGAAATACGTGTGCTAAAGATCTTCCGCCAATACTTGATGACGCCCGGTCGAATGCTGTGCCTTAGCAATGTTGGGATCGATTCTATGCAAGCTGTCCTCAGGAAGATGATTGAGGCAGGGCTGATCGTGCCAGATGATTTCAAAGGCGCCTATTCCTTGACGCGCTCGGGGTACGAGGCCATGAATCGAATCGGCTAGCGGAAACATCCGCCCAACCAATAACTGCCATTCAACTTCAGCACTTTCGCTCAACGCGAAATATCATTGAAGTCAGTGTTTCCTATGCGGCGGATTGGTAATTCACGCTGAAATTCAGATAAGATGGAAGCCGTAGATCACCCCACCTTTTCCGGCCCTATCTGAATATGAAAGTCCCCAGAAGAACGTTTTCGCTCGGCGGCTTGCTGCTTGCTCCTACGCTACTGACCACCACCGCAGACCAACCCGAATTGCGGGTCGCTGTCATTGGGCATACTGGCCGCGGTAATTATGGCCACGGACTCGATTCGGTTTGGCAGAAAATAGCTGGAATGCGAGTCGTTGCGGTGGCCGACGCCGATCCCGTAGGATTGACTCGCGAATTATCAGCGTTGCAAGTCGATGCATCGTCGGGTTATACGAACTTTCGCGAGATGCTCGATAAGATTCGACCCGACATCGTGGCCGTTTGCCCTCGACATCCCGATCAACACCGCGACATGATTGTCGCTGCCATCGAGAGTGGAGCACAAGGCATCTATGTAGAAAAGCCCTACGTTCGAACACCTGCCGAAGCGGACGCGATTTCAGCAGCCTTGGTTGGCAGTTCTTGTAAAGTCGCAGTGGCTCACCGCAATCGCTATCATCCAGTGCTGCATCATATTTCCGAACTTGTCCAGACCGGCAAAATAGGGCGCCTCTTGGAAATTCGCGGACGTGGCAAAGGTGATCGCCGCGGCGGGGCCGAGGATCTCTGGGTCTTGGGGTCGCATGTCTTGAACATGATGACCTTTCTGGCAGGGGCTCCGCTGGATTGTTCGGCAACAATGCTTGCCAATGGACGTCCTGTTACGAAGCTCGATGTTCGGGAGGGAGCCGAAGGCTTGGGACTGCTAGCCGGAAACGAAGTGCATGCGCGATTCCGTTTTGATTCCGGGGTCACCGCTTATTTCGATTCCGTGGCGAACGACCAAACAAATAACGAAGCCTTCGGGCTGCAGCTCATTGGCAGTGAGGGGGTGATCGCCATCCAAGCCGATAGAGAACCCTTAGCATATCTCCTGCCCGGAAATCCGTTTCGTAACTCGACTGAACCGCGTCACTTGCAAGCCATCCTACCTCCCCACGTGGACCCGGTCGGATTGCCAGAATTGGTGAAACAAATCTACGACCACCGCGCCGCAGCCCAAGATCTCGTTGAAGCAATGCTCAACGACCGCCAGCCGTTATGCAACCACCATGAAGCGAGTTTGACGGTCGAAATGATCTGTGCTGTTTTCGAGTCGCATCGGTCCGGCGGTGCGACTGTGGGAATCCCCATGAGGATGCGCGAGCACCCGCTTTCCCGACTCTAAAGATAAGATTTCGGCAGAATTCTTGTTAACAATGAGCGACGCTCCGGAATTAGAGGGTGTCGCTTTCGAGAATCCCGGAATTTGGTCAAATCGAGAGACGGGCGTATTCGCGCTTACGATAGAACGCACCAATTTCGCCTGCGATAGCCAGCCGCACGCAATCCAACCTCTTTGAACTCTATCGAACAGGATCCACAAATGAGCTCCAGCCATCGACCGGCGCTCTTGGCAGCAATTTTGGTTTCAACCAGTTTTCTGCATTCCGTGATGGCTTCCGATAAAGCAGATCGACTGTTCACGCTCAAGGTCCTGCCTCTGCTAAAGGACAAGTGTTTGGGATGTCACGGTGGCGACAAAGAAGACATCAAAGGTGACTTCAGCGTTGCGGCGAGATCAGATCTTTTAAGGGGTGGCGAATCGGGCGAGCCAGCCGTCGTGCCCGGAAAACCTGCTGAGTCAACGTTACTGCAAGCAATCAAGTGGGAGAATTTGGAAATGCCTCCCAAAGAAAACGACCGACTGAACGATGCTCAAGTCCAGCTCATTGAACAATGGATTGAATTAGAAGCGCCTTGGCCGGATGAGGCAACTCAACAGCGGTTCCGTGACGAAGAAGCCATGGCCGCGCTGACGGACGAGGGACAATTGGTCGCGACCAGTGGTGGCACTTCGCAGGAATGGTCCAACCGTCGGTACTTGCCTGAGGATCTGTGGGCCTTCATGCCCGTCAAGCCAGTCACAGAGCTCTTACCGGAAGATCTGCCAAGGGAAGAAGCGATCGACTATTTTATCAACTCCAAACTAGCTGCAGCTGGCTTGACATCTTCACCAGCCGCCGAGCCAGCGCAATTGATCCGGCGAGCTACTCTCGATTTGACAGGCTTACCACCAACGCCAGATGATTGTGATCGCTTCGTCAATGCCTACTCACAGAATCCTGAATCGGCTTGGAAACAGCTGATCGACCGCTTGCTTGCCAGCCCACAGTATGGGGAACACTGGGGTAGGCATTGGCTGGATGTAACTCGCTACGCGGATACTGGAGGTATGTCCAACGACTACGAGCGGTCGAACATGTGGCGTTACCGAGATTACGTTATTCGTTCCTTCAATGCGGACAAGCCCTATAACGAATTCATCGTCGAGCAATTGGCTGGCGACGAACTGGCCGATGAATCGGTGAGCCGACGTACTGGCCAGACTAACATGGAAGATGTGCGATTGAACGGAAACTACAACCAGCAGGAGTCCGAATGGTTGATCGCTACTGGGTTCCTGCGACTTGGGCCCTGGGACAACGCGATGGTCGAAGCCGACGAGGCGCGGCAGATCTATCTGGATGACCTGGTCAACATCACCGGCCAAACATTCTTAGCGCAAACGATGCGGTGTTGCAAGTGTCACGACCATAAATTTGATCCCCTGCCAACACGAGACTATTACCGCATTTACGCGGCGTTCTCGACGACGCACATGGCCGAGCGGCCAGTACCATTCTTGCCGCAAGAAGACCGAAGCCTGTTTGCGGCTAGCAAGTCCCACGTCAATAGGATGCTTCAATTCGCGGTTGCTGAAAAGGACAAGATCCTGGCCAAGCAAGAAAACGCAGCGCGACAGTGGTACGAAGAGAATAACCTTCCTTACAAAACAGAAGATGATCGAAAAAATGACCCGGACGAAATGAAGCCCCCACGCTACGTTGGACTTGATCATGTCGAACAGGGCCAACGCAAAGTACGGGAACAAGATGAGTGGATATGGAATCGGCGCTTGGAACGCTACGAACCCATGGCTCAGAGCGTTTACAGCGCACCCAGCTACAATATGGCTTGGAATGGCGCCCGCAAATTGAGGATTCAACGCCAGAAGGCAGGCGACACTTCGCCAGAAACGCATATTCTGCTTGGTGGTGCACTGACCGCGCTTGGGGATCAGGTGCTCCCAGGAGTATTGAGTGCCATTTCCCTGCCAGCAAATAACAACGGTCGCGATCCCTTTGCCTTGACTGAGGAAGTCAGTGGTCGACGGCTAGGTATGGCACGATGGATTGCCGACCCCTCCAATCCATTGACAACTCGCAGCATCGTGAACCGGATTTGGCAATATCACTTTGGGCGAGCAATCGCGGCCAACGCAAATAACTTTGGAGCCAAAGGTGCCAAACCAACGCACCCCGAATTGCTGGACTATCTGGCGGGTGACTTTGTTCAAGCGGGCTGGTCGATCAAAAGCATGCACCGACTGATTATGATGTCCGACGTTTATCGAAGAGACGCAAGTCCGCTTCCCAATACATCGTTCAATGAGGTTGACCCGACCAACGCGCTGCTATCGCACTTTCCCCGCCGGCGTTTGACGGCAGAAGAATTGCGAGACTCGATACTGGCTGCCACCGGAGAATTGGTCCATTGTAGCGGCGGTTTGCCGATCATGCCTGAGATGAACATGGAAGTCGCACTCCAACCTCGCATGATTCAGTTTTCTTTGGCACCAGCCTACCAGCCATCGCCTACGCCACAATTGAGAAATCGACGAAGCATCTACGCTTACCAAGTACGTGGTCAGGCCGATCCGTTCACTGAGTTGTTCAATCAGCCGAATCCCAATGAATCCTGTGAAATGAGAGAGACGGCCGCAGTGACGCCGCAAGCATTCACTCTGCTCAATAGCGACCAAATGACGGATCGGTCCATTGCGATGGCCTTGAGGTTGCAAGCCGAACAGCAACAGCTCGAAGATCAGATTCAATTGGCGTTTCGATTGATTTTGTCAAGAAAGGCAACCGGCAGCGAAACTGAAAGATTAATCCGCTACGTAACCGAGATGACTGAGTACCATCAGCAATCAACGCCAACAACCGTCGATTATCCAACGAGTATCACCCGCTCTTTGGTGGAAGAATTCAGCGGTGAAACTTTCGATTACGAAGAGATACTGCCTGGTTTCGAGAACTACACCTCAGATAAGAAGCCTGGCGATGTGACGGCAGCAACTCGTGGGCTGGCAGACATGTGTTTACTACTGTTTAACACGAACGAATTCATGTTTGTGGAGTAGGCCGACTCGCTGGGCACGAATCGGAACAGGTGCCAACTGAGGTAAATTTCTGGCTGTGAATTATTCGCTGTGGAGCAAGAGGAACGAAGATGATGAACGGTGTTCGACGAAGCTTCCTTTACGGTCTCGGAGCCTCGCTGGGATCGATTGCGTTTTCGTCGCTCTTGCGCGGCGACGAAGCGACGGCACCGCTTGCTCTCAAGCGGCCCATGCACCCCGCCAAGGCCAAGAATGTAATTCTCTTGTTCATGGAGGGTGGGCCCGGCCAAATGGACACCTTCGATCCCAAACCAGAGTTGACTCGTTTGCACAAACAGGAATCGAAGCTCGCTTTCGGTCAAGAGAATGGTTTCAAGTTTTTCGTCGGGAGTCCTTTCAAGTTTCGCACCGTTGGTAGCAATGGCATCGAAATGTGTGACCAGTGGCAACACTTGGCTGATCCCTACATTGCCGATGAGCTTTGCAATTATCGAGGCTGCCAGGCCGAATCGCTCAATCACCCCGAAGCGCTCTTCCATATGAACACTGGCAGCCGACTGGGCGGTGACCCAGCTCTCGGCGCTTGGGTCAACTACGGTCTAGGTACGGTCAATCAAAATCTGCCCGGCTACGTGGTGATGACGGAACTCGCCTTGCCGCAAGGTGGACCTACCAACTGGAGCAATGGATTTCTGCCACCCCATTTTCAGGGTACGCGGCTGCGACCACAGGGCTCCCCCATTCTTGACCTCACCCCGCAATCCTACAAATCACGCGAGCACCAACGCCGCGCGCTGGACGAACTTGCCTGGTTGAACCAGCAACATTTGCAATCACTGGCTGAAGAAGACGCCAAACTGCAGGCTCGCATGCAAAGTTACGAACTGGCTTATCGCATGCAATCGGAGGTCCCTGGCGTGATTGACCTGTCGACAGAATCCCAGCACACTCAAGACTTGTATGGTCTGGATGACCCTGAAACGCAAGTCTTTGGAAGGCAATGCTTGATGGCGCGGCGGCTGGTCGAAAATGGCGTCCGCTTTGTACAAATCTTCAGTGGTGGTTGGGACAGCCACGACTACCTTCAGCGCGGCCACACCGCTCGCATCAAGAGCGTCGACAAGCCAATTGCAGCTTTGATTCGCGACTTGAAACAACGCGGTATGTTGGAGGATACACTGGTTATATGGACTGGTGAATTCGGTCGTACACCCGACAACAACAAACGTGGCGGAGTCTATTCGCTGGGCCGGGGACACAACAACAAAGGCATGACCATGCTGCTGGCAGGCGGAGGCGTCAGGCCGGGAATTGTTGGAGCGACCGATGAATTAGGCTCGTCGGCAGTGGAGTGTGTGCATCCCATTCGCGATCTGCACGTCACGCTCTTGCACCTGCTAGGACTTGACGACAACAAACTGACCTACTTCCACGGCGGTCGCTTCAAGCAACTGTCCCAGTTTGGCGGCGAAGTCATTCGCGAGATCGTTGCCTGATTACCGGTGCTGCTTGTTCAAGCTAACCGATAAAAAGTGGTTTCATGTGCCGTTCCAGCAGATTTTCCGTGACCTGTCGCCCCACAATTTCCTGATTCGCGACCAGCAAACCCAAGTAGCGATCTCCCGCTTTGGCTGCAACCTTGAAGGCGACATGCAGCAACTGGCGGACATTTGCGTTGAAACGCGGCTCGCTCGGCACGTGCCTCAGCGTGGCCGCCAATGTCGGTCCATCCCAACGCGCCACTTCAATCGCATCCGGCAAAGCCGATCTATCAATATCGATAACACTTGCGTAGGGCCCACATAGTTCATCGATGTGATCCAATGAGTAGCCGTAAATTTCCTTGGCGAGCTCCAGTCCATCGCCGCCTGCTTCTGACAAGCCGATCAGCTCTTCTAGCCACGTAGTGCCAGCGGTCTTGAGGTGGACGCCCACGCCCTTCGTTTGGATGGCCTCGCGGATGGCTGGATAAATACTGAATTTGTCACTGCCGCTATGGACGCTCAGTTTTAGATTCGCAGGCAAACCATACCGCTCAATGGCGGCGGCGATTACAGCCAGGTCTTCATTGAATTCTTGACGGAATTGTTCGACGTCGCCGACGTAGTCGACCCCTTTGTTGAACCGTCCGGTGAACTTGGGGGCAATCGTCTGCAGGTGAATCTTCTGATCCGCCAAAGCTGCCAAAATGACCATCAATTCTGGAGGTGTCTGCGGTGAATCCGTTTCGTCCATAGATACTTCCGCGATGAAGTTGTCTTCGCCTTTGGCGTCTGCGATGTGCCGATAGATCTCGCCCGCCGCTTTGCAGGCGGCAAGATATTTTCGAGCAACGCTGGTGACAAAACCTCGGTCGACATTGTAGCTGGTCTGCATTCCTGGCAAGCAGAGCTCGCCAACCAACTCACCATGCGCATCCACAAACGTCGTGATTTCACTCTCAGCCACGGCTGCGCCGATGAAATCTGCTACATCAATCGTAAAAAAGTCGCTGCAGTCCAGAAATGGCCCAACAGTAGCCAACTGGATATGATCAGCATCAACGTGCCAGCTGCCCTGCCAACCCAGTTGTCCAACTGCCTGCCCGGCGGCCTCCTTGACGCTAGCGGGGATTGATCCCACAAAACCATGTTCGCGATTTGACTTGTTCCACACAGGTGTAACATCGACACCCAGTTTGCCTACCTGTTGGAATGCACGCAATTGTGCTGCCGCTTGATGCGCAAATCGATCCCCTACGCCGAACGTCAGTTTTTCAAGTTCCATTGTTTTTTTTTGCCTTAGAAGTTTTTACTCGCTTAGCCGAAGTACGAATCATTCGTCTCAACGAATTGCTCGATTGCGCCAATTAGCGAGACAGTTCGCAGCTGCAGGTGTTTAGCCGTTTTGCCAGCGCCACTTCCCTGATCTTGGATTTGGTGAAAGAAGTTCAACTGATTTCCAGTTGTTTCTGAGCGAACTTCAATGCAGCGAGGAATTCACGTACGGAACCAAATCGATCTTCCGCATTCGGCTCAAGTGCATAGCCCAAGAAGCTTCGTAGTACATCTGGCACGGCAGCGTCAAAGTCCAAGCTGTTTCCTCTGCGACTCGGTAGCTTTCCATTTAACATCTGAAACATAGTTACGCCAAGTGCATAGACGTCATGCGAAGCCTTTCGGTCACCAGGTTGCACATCTGGAGGCAAATATGGCGTCGTACCCTTGGCAACAATCGAGTTGATTGTTTCGTATTCAAATCGGGCCAGACCAAAATCACCAAGTAAGTAGTTGTCCGCGTCCATCAGTATATTGCTCGGCTTCACATCGCGATGAACTAGCTTTCGATCATGGATATAATCAAGTGCAGCTCCAATTTGAAAGATAACCTCTAGAGTCAGACTAACGGTACAGCGTTTGTTTTTTGAACGATCTTTTTCCAAGTATTTTCTTAGGTCACCACGTTCGTAGTAGGGCATGATGATAACGAAGAACTTGCCAGCCGCGCCAGAGTCTCGCGGGTTTCCGCGCACTAAGCCTAAGTCCATCGCGTCAACTATGCGAACCAAATTCGCATGGCTTAACGTTGTCCATCGCTTGGCTTCATCTCTCGCCTGCTTTATCAATCGTGCGTTTTCTTCCGCGTTCTGCTCATTGACCGTAGTGATGAAGTTTGCCACCTTCAGTGCGAAGAGTTGTTTGCCCTTTCTCGCGCGCCACACAACCCCATATGTACCTTTACCAATCACATCCTCTAGGACGTAGTCTCCCAGCCGATCACCCTTTTCGAGACCAACCGGTTCGCCAGCAGAGGACAGCAACAACGTAGAACGAAGTCCCAACGTGTCATTCGATGGATCGGCCTGAAAAATTTCAATGACGTAGGCAGTTACTCTATCGAAGTACGGGATTGCGTAGTTCCTTCTGAAACTACCGCGCTTGGGACTCCACCTACATAGGAAGAGTAGAACAAGCCACATCAAAAAGAACAGCGCGACTCCTGCGATGGTTACATGAGCCGTGGTTACCGGCGGCAAAAACGCCAAGGGTTGATCGATAACCACTTCTTCGCGAGTGAAGAAAATGATTGTCATTGAAAATGCTGCGCATACGAATGGCCCAAAAACTCCAGACAGGCCAAACATAATAAGGATGAGGCCCGGCCTCCAATTTCGCCCCCCTACAAACTCGTAACGAAGTATGAGAAAGGCAAAGAAGACAAGGCAAGAGGCAACCAGTTGCGAGTAGGGCGCGAGTTGTTCCACTGTAATCGTCGATGCTAGCGTTTATCAACTTGCTGTCGTTTTCCAACCACTGCGATAGCAAGACCGACGAAAGCCCCAACTACAACGCACGAAACTCCGATCAGCGCCTTATCAGTTTCTGTGACAAACGATGTGATCAGGGTTGCTAGCCCCGCCGCTGAGATGAGAGCAGCCCCAAAAGCAGTTCCATAAAGACTCATCGATTTTGCACCCTAGTTGTGTCTTCTAAACCACTGTATTGTTTCGACACCTGGTATTTGACACAAGACACAAAGATCCCCAGATGGGCTATTTTATTCAAATTGTAAAGATCCAATGAATCAAAGGCAAATGACGCGGGAAATGCAGGGCTAGTTGGCGCGTATCCACTTAACCATCTTTAATTCCGCTTGACTCGGCAGAGTACGAGAGCCAAGCGTTTTTAAAACTGCGGCGCAATGCGGCGCTGAGAAGCTTTCCAGAGGATCGCCTTTCTGATAGCGCAAGCGCGAAATTTTGCCCGCACGATTCGATGCTCAGATCAACAGTGTGCGTGTTGGCGTGTTGTTCGCCTCTACAGTTGATCTGGACTGAGGGGTGAGGATCCTGCTAAGGTTCGCGCTGATGACCGCAGCGGGAACAAGCGGGAACCGTTCAAGCATTGCGACAGGGATATAGCCGATGAATCCGATGGCCAAGACGATTGTGAGTGCGTTTATGATGATAACAACAGCCGCCGCCGTTCAGGCCCAGACGGAATTTCGCGTTGAAACCGACCTGTTTTTGGGCGACGAGAAAGAGCCGTTCCATCAAACGACCACCCTGTTCTCGGGAGGCGTCGCCTATGACCTGCCACATGGCCAAAATGTCGTCACGATGGTTGATCCCAAACGCAATCGAATTGTGTTGCTGGACAAGCAACGTCGCAAGCAGACCAATATTGACATCGATGACCTAACCAAGCTCATTGAAAATGCAAAAACTGGCGCCACTGGAATCCTCGGGCAAGTCATTGCAGATGCCCAATTGGTCGAGGTTGCCGAGGACTCGTTGACGGTCGGACAGTCGCTTCTGCGCTATGAGGCAACTCTTCAGCCGTCTTCGGGGGAGTGCGCCGCCGAGTATGCGGCCTTTGCGAACGCTTCAGCGATGCTGAACGGTGGCAGGGATCCAGCCGCCTTGCCCTACGCGCGGCTGTTGCTGAACGAAGCCATTTTGCAGAAAAACAAACTGCCCAAAGAAATCACCAAGACTGTCATGCTGACCAAGGTGCCACAGGTCAGTCGCAGTATCCTGCACGCAAACTTTCGTCTCTCCAAAGATGATCAATTGAGTATTAACGAGATCGGCACGATGCTCGCGTCATTCGAGAAGATTCCGCAACGCGAATTCTTCAATCCGGCATCGCCAGTCGCCGCTAGCAAGTGACATTGTTCTAGGGGACTCCACCTGTGACTGTACTGCTTTTCGAAGACTCGGTTGTGCCCCGCCTCAGCCCAATCACGACCGCTCGTCCTGCCTTTTGCGTAACGGCCGGTTCGTACCATCTACTCGATCTTGTCCGGCAGCTGGGGCAACCACTGGTTGCTAGTGTTCGCAAACACTTGCAGCCTCTGTGTACACTTGATTGTTCTCCATTGCGTATTGTGGGCGAAGACGTACCTAATGACCTAGCCGATCCGCAGATTCTGCTCAACGCTCGGCTGCTACCCAGTATCAGCACCCTGGAAACCATTCGTGCCCTTCTCGGCAAACCGGACGCACGCGGCGCGGTCTGGCATGGCGATCAGCTGGCTGCGGTGGTTCGACCAGAATGGACATGGGACAGTCTTACTGGCTCTGGATTAAACCAGCGGTTGTCAGAAGCGACATCCTTGCAACGGATAGAAGCTCCCTTGAGGTTACTCAGTTTTCCGCACGACGTGATCGCTGCCAACATGGAGATCATTCGCACGAACCTAGAACACAGGATTGCAACTGGAGAATACCAGCAGCTGAACGATGGAGTGTTTGTCGCCCGCGGCGCGAAGCTTGGCGAGTTCGTTTTGACTGAAACTCACGATGGACCGATCGTAATTGACCAAGATGCCTACGTTGGTCCCTATACGCTCCTCCGCGGCCCGATCTACATCGGCTCACGTTGCAAAGTATTGGAGCATGCAGCAATCAAGGATGCCGTATCTCTTGCGCACACCACAAAAATCGGTGGTGAGGTCGAAGCTTCTGTCGTCGAACCGTTTAGCAACAAGCAGCACCATGGCTTTCTTGGCCACAGCTACTTGGGAAGCTGGATCAATCTGGGCGCCGGGACGTGCAACTCGGATCTGAAGAATACCTACGGAACGGTCAACATGGAATATCCCGCTGGGAAAGCTGCAACCGGCATGCAGTTTCTGGGTTGTGTCATGGGAGACTACAGCAAGACAGCAATCAACACGGGAATCTTCACTGGCAAGGTGATCGGTGTCTGCAGCATGATGTATGGGTTTGTTACCAGCAACGTCCCCAGCTTCGTAAACTACGCGCGTCTGTTTGGGCAGATCTCGACGTTGCCGCCAGAAATCATGATCGCTACGCAGCAGCGCATGTTTAGCCGAAGAAAGGTCGAGCAGCGACCATGCGATATGCAGCTGCTGCATGACATGTATCGCATCACGCAATTCGAGCGTGACAAGATTGGCGACGATCTCGCATTCTGACTCTAACAGCGAAAGATAGTTTCGCGTCAAATACTTGTTGCCGCATTTGTCCATGCGGCCGGTCCTAACAAGACCAAACTGCGCTACGGTGCGTCGGTTTGGCTCACCGATGCGATCTGGCATTTTCCCCACGAATGTTGCGGATGGGTATTAATTTAATGCGCGTATGTCGCTGTCGAATTGATAGCGCAAATGTTGCGGTCAGCACCACCGCGAGCAGATTCGAGGAAACTTTGGAATCCGCGGTTTGTCCTACTTCAGCTGATTTCCGTCGAAGCGCAACTCGCAGCCGTGTCCCTTCATAACGGCTGGTGTTAGTGCCTCAGGACGGTTCGTCATGAGCGCGCAACCGAGTTGCTGCACCTGCTGAGGCCAATGCATGTGGTCGGTTTCAGCCCCACGCGCGGGAATCACTTGAAGCTGCTCTGGCGTCATTCGGACCGACGCAAATCAGCGAGTCGGCGTTTCTTGCGGATGACATGAACCCCAACCGTGGGATGGTGAAAAGCTGGGAATCTGGGCAGCCGAGGTGGATTTGGGGTTTAAATACTGTTCCGCCCCAACGTATTC
>JAGQPR010000204.1 GCA_020426625.1 Planctomycetales bacterium | reverse complement strand
AATTCCTCTCAATCGGGGAATTCTGGCGAATCCCACTACGGACCAATCCTAATTTTTAGCTGTCCCAAACCACTAGAAGCTTATCCCGCGTAATCACTCAGGGCGAAAATGCTAGCAATGAGACGTGGTTCGGAGGGCGAGGTGTTGAAACTTTGGAGTGGTTCGCGAGCGAGTGATCCGCTGCCCGAGGATTGCAGGATTGCTGTAGCGGGCAAGCGTAGCTGCTACTGCAGCTACGCCAGTACATCTCGGACAACGGTTCCGTGTACATCGGTCAAGCGAAAATCTCTGCCCTGGTAGCGGAAGGTCAGTCGCGTATGATCTATTCCCAACAGGTGGAGCATGGTCGCATTCAAATCGTGGATATGCATGGTCCCAGGCGTCCACACATCTTTTGTCGGAATCGGACGAATTGGATTGCCATCACTATCGGCCAGGTTGTAACCAAAGTCATCGGTTTGACCGTAGGTGATTCCAGGCTTGACGCCTCCACCTGCCATCCAGACCGTAAAGCATCGCGGGTGGTGATCTCGGCCATAGTTTTCTGCGGTCAGGTTGCCCTGGCAGTAAGCTGTCCGACCGAACTCACCGCCCCAGACGACTAGCGTTTCATCGAGCATGCCCAGTCGTTTCAAGTCCTTGATCAATGCTGCACATCCCTGATCGATGTCTTTGCACTGCGATTCGTGTTCCTTGGGCAAGTTGTTATGTGCATCCCAACCACGATGGAAGATTTGAATGTTGCGGACGCCCCGCTCTGCCAGTCGGCGAGCATTCAAGCAGCAGGCGGCAAAAGTGCCAGGTGTGCGCACGTCTTCGCCATACATTCGCAGCGTCTCATCGGTTTCTTGGGACAGATCTAGCAACTCTGGTACGGAAGCTTGCATGCGGTAGGCCAGCTCGTGCTGCTTGATGCGCGCCAGCACCTCCGGATTAGCAAATCGTTCGTGATGGGTTTGATTCAGCAGCGCGAGCGTATCCAGCTGCCTACGGCGATCTTGACGTGAGACTCCCTCTGGATTGTTCAAATACAACACGGGATCTCCCAAACTGCGGAGCAGCACGGCCTGGTGGTCTGAGGGGAGAAAGCCGGTACCCCACAATCGTGAAAACAAACTTTGCTCGGCGAAGTTGGTGCGAGCGTGCATCACAACGTAGCTGGGCAAATTCTCATTCATGCTGCCCAAGCCATAACTGAGCCATGCACCTAAGCTCGGCCTGCCTGGTATTTGGCTGCCAGTTTGAATGTAGGTTATCGCGGGGTCATGGTTGATGGCTTCGGTAAACGCGCTGTGAATAACACACAGCTCGCCAGCGACCTCAGCGGTATACGGCAACAACTCGCTGATCCACACACCGCGATCGTTGTTGTTGGCCTTGGAAAATTTGTATTTGCTGGGAGCGACAGGCAACGTGGCTTGCTTGCTGGTCATGCCGGTGATGCGTTGCCCATCGCGCACGGATTCGGGTAGGTCCTGGCCAGCCATTTCCTGCATTTTGGGTTTGTAGTCCCACAGGTCATGATGGCTGGGGCCACCACTCATGAATAAGTAAATCACTCGCTTGGCTCGGGCTCGGTGGTGGAGTCCACCGTTCAATTCTGCGGTAGCTGGCTGATGCGGTCCGCCTTGGGTCGATTCAACAACCCGCGTTACCGAACTGTCATCGGCAAACAAGTCGTTTGCGAATAATTGGGCCATGGCGGCAGTGCCGATCCCCAGGCGAGCTCGTCCAAACAACTGTCGGCGAGTCAGCATCAAATCGTGTTCGCGTGCGGTGGATTCCATCTCGTGTCTCGCCCAAGTTAGTACATCATGATTGCCATGTCACTGGCTAAAACCGTTGACGCGACCTGAGTCCAGGCGGCCACTTCCGATGCGGCAAGTTCAACACTCGCAGCCGCATCGCCGATATGTACCAAGCTGTTCGCGTCGTCTGGCGATTGTTGGTATCGCTGGCGAATTTCAGCCAGCAACTGGTTGCAAGCTGCCCGTTCACGGACGTCAGGCTCTCGACAGGTCAGTTTCTGAAACAGCAATGTCAATCGTTGGTCGTCATGATCAGCTTCCAGCAGCAGTCGCTCGGCAAGCTTGCGCGACATTTCGACCCGTTGCGTTTCGTTGAGCAGACCAAGGGACTGCAACGAAGTGTTCGTCCGAGAGCGTCGGACACAGCTGGCTTCTCGGCTGGGAGCATCGAACAGAGTCATCATCGGATGCGGGCTGGTCCGTTTCCAATAAACATAGACACTCCTACGATAAAGCTTGTCCCCGCGATCTGCTTCATACTTTTTCGTGTTGCTGGCTGGATGAGCCAGGGCAAACCACATTCCTTCGGGCTGGTAGGGCTTCACACCTTCGCCTCCCATTTTATGATCCAACAATCCGCTGGACCACAAACCGATATCGCGCAGCACCTCGGCATCCAACCGATAGCTGGGACCTCTGGCAAAGAGTTTGTTTTCCGGGTCGTCCACGTCGACGCGAAACGCAGAACTCTGGCGAAAAGATTTGCTCAGCAGCATAATTCTCAACATGTGTTTCAAATCCCAGCCGCTTTCGTGCAATTCGACTGCCAACCAATCGAGCAACTCCGGATGCGTTGGCTGCATACCTTGCAGGCCAAAATCTTCGGGCGTGCGCACCAATCCATAGCCGAATACCTGTTGCCACAAGCGATTCACCAACACCCGCGCCACCAGCGGATTTTCACGGCTGGTCAGCCACTGAGCAAGGCCCAGTCGATTGCGAGGTGCATCACTGGGAAAAATGCCCAGCGCCGCAGGGATATCTGGCTGCAGGGGCTCGCCAACCGGAAGGTCGTATTCACCTCGCGTTAGCAAGTGCGTCTCGCGTGGGTTGGGCAGCTCACGGGCAATCAAGGTTGTGGTGAAATTCTCCTGAAATTCTTCCAATTGCGCCAATTGGTTTTGCAGCTCAGACAGTGGCTTGGTCAGTCCCGACAAGTTGCGCTCGCGTTCCTCAGCCGAGAGAGAGCTCCACTTTTCTGTATTCTGTGTTGCAACTTTGGTCAGCGAATCCAAATACTGCTTGGCCTCGTCGAGCATTTTTGTTCGTCGCGATTGCAAATCGGCCCACTGCTGCCACCCTGCGATGTCTTTGGGAGCTTTGATGGCCGGAGCGTAATCATACTTATTACCGTCGAGCGGCTGCTCCTCGGTGCTATTGAAGAACGCCAACATGCGATAGTACTCGACCTGCTGGATTGGATCGTACTTATGCGTGTGGCAACGGGCGCAGGTAAAGGTCATACCGAGCAGCACAGTCCCGAGATTCTCTGTGCGGTCAAAGCAATTCTTTGCTTGGAATTCCGCTGGAATCACACCCCCTTCGGACGTGCTTGGATTCATGCGCACGAATCCAGTTGCAACAAGTTGCTCTAATCCTGCAGCGGGCTGCAAGTCTCCAGCAATCTGCCAGGAAATGAATTGGTCCAGAGGCAAATTGTTGTTATAAGCAAAAATCACCCAGTCGCGATAGGGATAGATGCCACGGCGATTGTCCAAATGCAATCCATGGGTATCTCCATACCTGACGGCATCCAACCAATACCTGGCCTGGTTTTCACCAAAGCGAGGACTCTGCAATAGAACGTCAACATAGCGTTCAAAAGCTCCCGCATCGGTGTCTTGGAGGAACTCTTGCAACTGTTCAGGCTCGGGAGGCAAGCCCGTGAGTGTGAGCGCAACACGACGGGCCAAGACTGGTTTGGTGGTCTCCTCGGCGAAGTCGACTCCGCGGCTCTTCAGCTGACGTTCGACGAAATAGTCGATGGCTCCTACAGCCGAGCCAGCCTCTGCCGGAGGTATCGGCGCTTTCTGAGGCGGGACAAACGCCCAGTGGCGATTGTATCGGCCACCTTCGGATATCCACTTTCGCAATAATTCCCGCTGTGAGTTGGTCAGCTGACGGTCAGAATCCGCTGGTGGCATCGGGTCGTCCGCACTGGTAATGCGCTTCAATAGCACGGAGTGTTCGAGCCGCTCGCTGTCGATTGCCTTGTAGCCGCCTCGATCTTCAGTCGCCGTGGCATAGGAGTCCAACCGTAACATTCCCTCTTCAGCATCTGGACCGTGACATACAAAACACTGATTAGACAGAATCGGCAGAATATCGCGACCGAAATTAACGGATGCGTCTGAGGAGAGGGCCAGTTGTTCTGCGGCACATAGCATCAGTATGCCACAGATTAACTTGGCCAAAACCGTAGAAAAAACTGTCAATAGCTGGGTAGGAAACATGCTGTCGTAAGCCACTTCGCTGGATATCTTGGAATGAGATAAGCACCAAAGCACAAGTTTTCTGATACTTTTAAAGGTTGCGTCTAGTCGCAGTGCTCCGATCAAGCAGCCACTATCGCGCAAGCCTAGTTCTGTACCGGGCAAAGAATATAAAGGTTGCGTCTAGTCGTAGTGCTCTGGTCAAGCGGGCCATTGTTGCGCAGCCTCATTCTGTACCGGCAAGGCATAAACAACCGTGGTGGCTGACGCCTATGCGGCCAATTATGCCGAAAAACTTGTGCGTGAAAGCTTGCTTTCTATTCTACCCGATTTTGCTGGGTAACGGCACAATTCGGTGCTGTGGCTCGATCGTAGGGCAGCCCGAATGAGCGTTAGGAAACAAAGCGTGGGCCAGCAGTTAAGATCAGGGGCACATGTTCGCGCCATCGCAGTGCGGGGGGAGTTCTCGCTAAGGTAGGCTAGGGAAATGCCAAGGTCGCGCGTTACTTCGTGAACACATTCGTTGGAGCTCGCGCGACATTCGACTGTTGGTACATGGGCAGGTACCTGTAGTAGACTTCCAGACAAAGACAACACATGGCGGTCGAATAGACCCGTCCGCCGTAACCGCCCCAAAGTGAATCGGGATTCCAGCTGCCAGCATGCTCGCGATAGCTCGGAATTTGTGTTTCCAAAAGCCGTTGCTTCATCGCTTGGTTCCAGCTTCTCCAGTTTGCATCCTGCAGCTGGAACATGGCAATGGTGGCGTAGTACCAGTAGTAAACGTTATCGGGATCTTCGCCAGGTAAATGTGCCATAATCATGCTGGTTGCTTCCAAATGCGCCCGCGCGGACAACGGGTAGTCCAGCATTAGGCGGCAGGCAAGCGCCTCCGCTGTCATCGTTTCGCTCGGATGCCCATTCAGCGGTGGGGGGCGGTAAGTCGCTAGCCCTCCAGCAGAACCTGCCGAGCACGAATCGAGGAACCGCCGCATGCCCTGCTGGACCGTGACAGGAATCTCGATGCCCGATCGCTGCACACTTTTCAGCGCCATTGCTTGCCAACCGAACTGGCTAAGATCACCGGGTTCGCGGGGCCGATATCTCCAGCCACCGCCGCGAACGTCCTGAGCATTGATCGTGTACTGCGCCGCCCGCATTAGCGCTGGCTGGATAGCTGCATCGTGAGTCATGGCATATGCTTCAGCCAGGGCCAGTGTCGCAATACCGTGGCAGTACATGCGGGCGTTCAATACCGTTGTGTCACCACCAACTTGCTTTGGCCCGGACAAATCGCCCGAGGGCATTTGGCTGTCCAACAAAAAGCGCAGTCCCTGTCCTACTGTCTGACGGAATTCACCGTCCAAGTGTGTGTGTCCAGCGGACAAAAAGGCCAGTAGCGCCAAGCCACTAACTCCTGTATCCGCTCGTTGACCAGTTCTTCCACGAGTTTCCCCAAGTGCCCGGGTGTCTGTGCCCGCGCCAAAGTGGGCTGCAACCCAGGAGCCGTCCGCCGACTGCGCATCGGCCAACCATTGCAGTCCGGCCGCGACTGCGGCCTCGCTGTCGGCATCAGCCCCATATGCGGCAGACAACTGCAGTCGATTGGGAGCCTGACGAAGCGTGTACTCGCGAGGCACTAGCGGATCCTGCGGCAGCTGTTCGTGTACGGGCAATACCGGCGACACATCGCTGCTGACGGGCGTCATGCGGGGTGTTTCGCTCGGCAAAATCGGCGAAGTCACTCCCTCGCTCGAAATCGGGCTCGGGTCATTCGCCTGGAAATCCGGGAGCACTGGCTGCATCTCCGCGACCGTTTCTTCAACTGTTTCTAGGCTTGGTGAGGAATCGTATGCTAGTGACTCAGCGCTGGCAGTAGCCTGCGTATCGGCATCGACCAATTCCTCGGGTGGGGGCAATGTCGGCAATGGTGTTGGCTCAAAGGTCAACAGATCTGGGATGTTCAGCTCGGGTGGGTTATCCTCCAACAGCTCTGGTATTGGAAGATCACTCAGTGGCACCGGAGTTTCCCAGGGCTGTTGCGGGTTGTCATTGGCTTGTGATTCACCAGATGCAACGTCTTGCCATTGATCAACATCTTGCACGAATGCGACAGACACATCTTGGACGCGTCCGTTGGGATCTCCCTGAGGCAATGTGCTGCGATTACCCAAGGCGTACATCAACAACCATACGTGAGCCAATATGCTAAGAACGACGCATTTGGTGAGAGGCTTGGCTTGTCCCCATTTTGTCCGCGAAGCAATGAACAGCGTGATTGCCAGCAGCGCAAACCCGATACCCAGCACGATCGCAAAAGTGCGTCCCGATGTCAGGTAGCTCCAGGTGAGCCACAGCGTTTCATCGATTTGCCAAAGCCAATTCACGTGCTACCGCCGTTGAGGTTGGATGGCTGTCACGACATCGGCAATACCCGCGCGATTGGCAGCATCATACACTGCCACCACGTGCTGGTGACGAGCCTCGCCATCAGCACGAACAACGACTTGCAACGCCGGATATTGATCCGAAATTGCCCGCAGTTTGCGAGTCAACTCCGTCGCATCAATTGCCTGTTGATCGAAGACAACCGTGCCATCTGCTCTGACACCCACTTCACGCCGATCTGGCGGAGCGACCATGGCAGTCAAGCTGCTAGCACCAGGAAGAGTTACGCCGATATGTCGTTCTCGTTCGCTGAATTGGGTGCCGACCATGAAGAATATGATCAGCAGGAAAACGACGTCGATCATCGGCGTCAAGTTCACAACTGGCAATTCCTCAGCATGAGAAGTTTTCAGTGGCATGTTCTCTCTCCGTACCTAGGCGGCATTGCGACGACTGCGACTGCGAGCACGCCCCGAATTTCCTTGTATGGCCTCGGCGCTGATCAAATCGACCACGTTCTGGGCAAGCGAGTCCATTTCCATGATCAAGCGATCCGTGCGACCGACAAAAAACGCGTAGGCAGCGTAGGCAGGGATAGCCACACACAATCCTGCTGCAGTGGTCAGCAAGGCTGCGCCAATGCCGCTGGCTAACAATTCAGGGCGCCCCATGGCATCGGCTTTGGCGATGGAATTGAATGCCTCGATCATTCCCAGCACCGTCCCCAACAAACCCAACAACGGTGTCAAATTGCTAATGGCGTTGAACAACCTCAAATATTTGCGCAAGTGGCCGGTGACTCGTTCTCCAGCGTCCAGGATGGCTTGTTCTACTTCAACGGCAGGACGTCCCCACTTCTTCAGTCCGGAAGTGAACAGTTCGGCAATGGGAGACCCGTTCTCATCGCACAAAGCGATCGCATCGTCTCGCTCTAGCTGTTGCTGTTCCAGTTGTTCAATCACGCCGCGCACGAACGGGCGAGGAATGACTCGTGCCCGGCGCAGGTACAGTGCCCTTTCAAACACAAAGACCATCAGCACCAAAGAGCAGGCGATAATCGGCAGCATGAGAACACCACCCTCGCGGAGAATACTCACGAGGTTCCCGACGTCGATGGAAGCTCCCATCGCTGCGTCTGCGTTTTGCCCCTCAGCATCTACTGCTGGCAACGAAGCCGGATCGGGAGGTATCGCTGAATCTATAGTGGCGTTGTTTGCTTGATTTCCTGGCGGCAAGCTAGCAATCCGACTTGTCGGCTGCATGCTGGTCTCCGGCAGGGAGGGCCCGGATCCGAAGCCTCCATAGTTTTGCGGCGGCGGACTGAATTGCTGGCAGATCGCCGGTTGGCTCCACAGCACAATCAGCACAATCGCGGTGCAGCCAGCAATCCGCCGACCGCTGAAAATAGACTCAAGGATTCGATTCATCATTTCTTTACTGACTTAGTTACTAGTGTTTATGTGCGATGTTTGCGCGCAGCACAGCCATGCGCACTTGTGCTTGTTTCTCGAATTCGGAGTAACGACGACACACCTGCCCGTAGGTTTCCAGTGCAGGTTCATATCGCCCCATCAGTTCTTGACACTTGGCCAATTGCATCAAAGCCCGCGAATGCCATTGCGGAAACACTTCGAATTTTGCCGCCAGCTCATACTGCTGGCTGGCCGCATCGTAGCGCTTTTGCAAGAACAACACTTCTCCCCAGAGCCAAAGTGCTTTAGGTCGGGCATCCTGGTCGATCGTATGTTCAGAATCTAGGACTCTTCGCAGTGCACCAACGGCCGTAGCAAAATCAGCTTGTGCAATGGCGCATCTGGCTTGAATGAAATCGAATTCATAGCGCCCGGGGAAAGTCGCAAATCTCTCGTGCGCGGTCTCGAGCAACGCCTGGCACGCAGCGTAGTCCTTGTCTCGCAGGTATTGTTCCGCACGACGAATGGCTAGGGTGATTTCCCAGTTGGCAGGCGAAACACGGTTGGGCAAGTGAGACTCCAGCCACTGCATATGTTCAATCGACTGAGCATCCTGTCCCGTGCGAATTAGCGCTTCCATACTCAAGAAATGGAAAACTTCTTGCTGGTCCAGGGTCAAGCCGTCCAAGACGATTAAATCAATCGTTTCCAGACAGCCGCTCGCATCCTCCCGCTCCAACTGACGGAACGCGAGGGCAGCAGGCAAGCCAAAGTTCAGAGCTTCGAGCAGATCTTGGAATCCCTTAGCCAAGAAAACCTCTCGAAGAGGTTGCAACAAATCAATCACAATCCGGTAATCCGTTGCGGAATTGCAATCGCTAGCCAAAGCGGCAACAGCCTGAACGAACAATCGTTTTGTCTCGTCAGCCCGATTGGCGATATCCATGGATTGCAGGAACTGCATCAGTTCCAGTCGATGGTCGGGCTGGTCGCGAATTGATGACAGAGCACGCAGTTGTAGTTGCACCACGCGCTCCGCTGCTTCAGGTTCCAGCTGAGCGACCAGCTCCGACGCTTTGATTCGATCACGCCAGTCCCTCAGCAGATCAAGGCATTTCTGCGGCTTGTCCTGCGCCAGCTCCAGCTCGCATGCATGCAGAGCGGCTAGTGGTGCGATAGGTGATTCGCCAAAATCAGCTAACAAGCGACCGAGCTTTTCTCTTGCCGAGGAGCTGCCACCCGCGCGAGACGCTTCAACCGCAGATTCGTAGATTTGCCTGGCCGTCGTACGCCCTGACGAAGCATCGTCGATCGCAATCAGCCCAACGAATACAAGTTGGAGGCATAGCCCAATCGTCACCGGTCCGCCTCCTTGCTTACGGTTAAACTTGATAGTTATAAAGAGGTGGCATCCTGCCAGTTGACCTCATAGCGCTATATCGACTTTTACTAGTCTATAACTCGCAAAACAAGACAATCTGCCGATTACATCAAATGCGAGCATTGCAAGGGTATCCAATCCCGCGTGAACTCGTGCCAACGCCGCGATTTAGCGGTTGTCTATTCGCAAATTCGCTCGTCTTGCCGCCAGTTTGGCTACAACCGTGGATTGCTATCAAAGCGACTGTGGTGCCGATCGCGATTGCGCGCTGCGCTTTGGAGGTCGTGCAGCTCGTTAGTTGACGCTTACGAAATACGTAGCAGCGCTGCCGCTCGTGCGAGGCGTTCTCGAGGGGTGAGTCGAGGTGAGTCGAGCTATCAGGCATGTGGGAGTGGCAACTTACTCTACCTCGCGAGAGTGGGAGAGTCGCGAGCGGGAAACGCGAAGCGGAGCGGCCAGCGGATAGGGGCAATCCGGGCAATCCACCCGCCCCGGCCGCATTGCGTCCGAGCCTCCCCTGCAGAATTTAGTCCGAGCGGATTGAATAGCGGATTGAATTCTGCAGCGAGGATTAGTGATTAGTAAGCCTTTGCCCTAAATCACCCTAAAAGAAATGCGACTTCATCGCGGGCCCTGGCGAGACGGATCCTTATCCGATTTGCGCAAAAGCGGAACTCATTGCTTTTGCGGTTGCCTGAATAGCGTCTCGATTTTCAAGTTCGTTCAGGGCCTTGTTGAAGGGTTCGGCGCGAATTGGTCCGTCGTAACCTATGGCCACTAGAGCATTCAAGAATGACTTGACGTCAATGACTCCAGTCGCAACCGGCAGCTCTCGCCGATTGTCAATCTGCTCGCGGACATCCACTGCCGACGGAGCGTCGTTCAGATCGACAGCAACCACTTCTGAATTCGATAGCTTTCGTAGGGCTGCAGCATCTTCTTCCGCCGTATACCAGTGCCAGCTGTCCAGCACCAAGCCCATATTGGCTTGTCCAATTTCGGCGAGCAACTCTTGCGTTTCCGCGAGAGTGTGAATAAACGCGTACCGTCCGGCAGACCAAGATGTACGAGGTCCAACATACTCCAAGCCAAATCTCAAGTCGTGGTCGGCCAATACCTTGGCGATCTCCCGCAAGCGTCCTACGTGCTGACGGAAATTGGATAGGTAAGTCAATTCATGGTGGCTGGGACGTAGCCAAGTCCCGACCCTGGTGACGCCAGCTTGCTGGAATGAGCGAGCCACGGCGGGCAGCCGCTGCAGCCCCTGTTTGAACGTGGTCTCGTCCGACCGGAAATCGACTGACATGCCAGCGGCACCCCAAACCAGTCCATTTTTTTTGAGTTTGTCAGTCAGTTGCTGGATTTGTTCTTGGTTCTTTCCCAACAGAGCACCCTCGAACGGCTCGACCGATTCAAATCCGAACTCTGCGGCCAAGTCGATCAATTCTTCCTGATCGAGTTTCACGCCAATTCGCCCTGGACAGAGATCCATCGTGAATTTCCTCGGCTTGCTCGCACCGCCCGATTGGATGAATGCTCCCTGGACAGGGTCGGCGATGATGCAGCTGGCGGCAGCACAGGTAGCGGATTGTATTAAAAGACGGCGGGTTAACTTGTGCATATCTCGACTCACTTTAACTTTGATCTACCGACGTAACGGAACGCGCCCGCCATTGTACGAGATTGCTCCATCAAACTCGAACTAGAATTGGCGGAACTAAGTGAGCGCTATGGTCCGGAACGTGTTTCCAAAGACTGGCAGGTATTTTCTTGCTGATCGTCGTCATCGCGGAACTCCAACAAATCGCCAGGCTGGCATTCCAACACGCGACAGATGGCGTTGAGTGTGCTAAAGCGAACAGCCTTGGCCTTGCCAGTCTTTAGAATGGAAAGATTAGGTACACTGACTCCTACCGCGTCCGACAGATCGTTCAGTTTCATCTTCCGCTTGGCAAGCATGACATCGAGGTTCACTACGATAGCGATGGCGACAGCTCCTGATCGGTCATACCGTCAATTCAACCTCTTGTCTCAATCGAATCCCAAGATCAAAAATCTTTGACAGAATCACGACCAGCACGCCAGCCATGAAGGATTCGATCCAACCACTTCCAAAGCTTGCCAACCATGCAACGGAGGTCGGCGGTATTTTATCCAACAGCCGTAGATAACCAACGAGCGCAGGATATATCAGTATCTCCGAGAGACCAAGCGCAAACAGGCCACCGCCAAAGCGCCTTAGGCAGCAGACGATGCCCGGACTTAGCAGTTCGCCCTGCTGGAACCGATTGGCCATTAGCAGCACTTGAATCATCAACCAAATCCAGCAGAAATTGGTGATCGAAGCTATCGCGATCACTACCAATCGCTGCCAAAAGTCAAAATCGTTTGCGGTCAGCACGTTCAGTCCTTCATCGCCCGGTAGCGCGATTTGAAACTGACTGGGGACAACCACGGGTACCGACATGGACAAAAGAGACCAAGCTATTCCCAGCAACGGCAATAGTTTAAGGGCGATGATCCAACGCTTGAGATTATTTTCCATGGTGAACTCCGTTGACGGTGCCGTTAGCTTAACCATCTAAGTGGCCTCGACAAGTCGCCTGATAGCGCTATTCGATAAAAACATATTGCATTTCACTATCACTTTCGACTAAGGTTCGCCGATAGATGCTCTAGCACGCTCGAAAGTCAGAGGAATTCGTGTTCACCTGCGATTTAAGTAGGCTGCTTTTGGCAAGACTCCAAAATCGGTGAATGATTCGGCATTTCGATGTTGGAGCAAAATTCTACGTTGGCTTGGCTTCATTTCTGGGAACGGATTGTCTGAAAATGAAACGAATAAAGCAGATCGCTGCGAACATGGCGGCAGGTGGCAGATACCTCGACAGTAGAAGTCACGTTCTCTCAGGCGCGAATAACTTCCGGGGCGGGCTGGTGGCCGTGATGGTTTGCCTGGTTTGTCCCCTCCAGACGTTCGGTCAAACGAACGACCACGCCGGTGAAGGAATCAATATTGCGAGAGCTCAGCCCATCGAAGTTTCATGGGGGCGTCCGCGACCGATAATCGATGGCCTTGGTTGGGTACTCGGTACGCCCGAGAAACTGCTCTACTGGAATCGACGTGTCAACAATCACCACGTCACCGATCCGACAGTAGGGCAAGTCACCGATTATTTGGCCAGCCGAAATCTAACGGACGTAAAAGTTCGCGTGAACGAGTACGCACCGTTGGACGAATGGAAGCGTTTGGTGGCGAACAAGTCCATTAGTCCTGGCTGGAAATACACTTTTGGAACGCTTACACACCTGCGTTACGTCCTGCTGCCCGGTCGCTTGATTGGCGGCGATGAATACAACCCATACACCAATTCTGTTAGCCTCTATTCGGATGTTTCGACAATTGGATTGGCGGAATCTGCCTACGCCTATGACATCCATCACCGCAGTCATCCAGGTACGTATGCGGCGTTTCAAGAGCTTCCCTTCGTGGCGATGTGGCATGAATCGCTTGCCAAGGGAGAGGTATTGACCTACGTAACACTGCAGGGCGACCAGCAGCAGATGGAGGAAGCGCGCCGCATATTGTACGTTCGCTACGGCCTACAAATCGGCGGTAACGTTGCCCGCGTGTTTCCCGATGGTTCGTTGGCTTTCCAGGTCATCGGAGCCGCCACTGGGCATTGGTATGCATCGCAAGAAAACGCGGAATACCATGTCCCTTAGGCCTTGCAAAACGATAAACTACTCTGTTTTCCATAAGCTGACGCTCACGGCTACATGCTGCCGCAGCTTCGCCGCTGAGAACAGATGCGGGCGGTGAAAAGTCGCCGCTCGTCGCCGCACTGCAAAAGTTTCTGCTACTGGAATG
>JAGQPR010000203.1 GCA_020426625.1 Planctomycetales bacterium | reverse complement strand
GACCGCCGATCTACTGCGGGAGAAGACCAGTTGTTGGCAGGTCGATCCGCATTGAAGGGATTGTTAATTGCAGCGGTAGCTGGCATATGGCTGCTTGCGGTTTTCTCGATTTCGACGCGAATCCACTTCGTGATCGACTACAGTACCCTTGTCGTCGCGCCGCCTCAGATTGAGCCGTTCATTCCAGCCGCCCTGACGGGTGTGTTTGCGATATCGATGCTAGCAACCTGGGTCTTGCTGTACCTGCAGGCAACAAGGGTTGCGGAGAATCAGTTGTGGATTCGCCTAGCAATTGGATTCATTGCGCTGGCCTGCCTGCCACAGTTGGTACTCTCGTTGTTAGCGTCCTGTGAAATCCTGGCTGTCCCGCGCTTGTACTGGGAGCCCGTCTGGCTGGCCGCCTGGTCGAGCGTGAGTTTTGCCTGCCTGTTAGTGCGCCGCGATGTGGCTCTTGGCCACGAACCGCCTGACGATGGTGCAGGGACGATTCCCCAAGCAGCGACAGTGATCAGCTGTATTTCAGCTGGCATCTGGTGGTATGCGCAAAGCGTACATTACTTTCGGAATTTCCTGTTGGGCTATAACGATTTTGGACACTTCGCCCGCCGCATCGCCAACACGGCGGCAGGCAACGGAGTCTTATTGGAAACGCCTGCCCTGCCTATATTTTGGGACCACTTCAATCCCGGCTTGTTATTGTTGTTGCCTCTGTGGCAATTGTGGCCAAGTCCGCATTTGTTCTTCTTCCTGCAGGCCTCTTGCCTGTCTGCTACTGGTCTGTTGGTTTTCTGGCTGGGACAAAAGTGCGGCCTGCGCAGGTGGACGGCTTGTCTGTGGTCAGCAGCTTGGTTAGTCCAGCCAATCGTCGGCCAGATGAACCTTGCTTACACCTATGGTTGGCATCCGATCTCGCTGGCCATCCCACTGTTTTTCGGCTCGCTATTAGCGTTGCACGACAAACGTCACCGGCTCGCAACTGCCTTGCTTATCGCCGCTATGTCGATGGAAGAGGGCGCGATCGTTGTCGTAGCACTCTTTTCTGCAGGGTGTGCGCTGCAGGCATGGAACCAAAGCAGAATACAAGGTGTTGCATGCGAGGTGATCCACGTTTCGTTTTTGACTTGGACGTTTTGGGCCATCTCCAGCAGTATTTTGTTCTTGGCGGTGTTTCGCTACAGCGGCATGGCAGAATTTCAAACAGGAAGATTCATTACACTAGGGCACAACACCTTGGAGATCGTACTTTCGCCTGTGCTGCGCCCCAGCGCTTTTTGGGGCGAGCTCTTGCAGTTCCGGAAGCTGGCTTTCATTGCGAGCTTGCTTCTGCCCTGCGGAGCTCTTGGTTTGGCAAGTGGATGGCGTTGGCTGATTCCGACGCTGCTGCCCCTGGGCGTGCTGTTGGTCTGGGACCATCAGCCGGCAGCGAGTATCGCATTTCAGTACACGAGTGTGCTATTACCGATCTTCTGGTTCGCAACACTACGTGGCGCCGCAGCCTTTCAAACAGCCTTGCCGAACTATCGATTGGATAACGCGCTAGCGGCCTCGACTCTGGTATGTGGCGCCACACTCAGTTTGTTCATTGGCCAGCTACCGTACAGCCGCCCCTCACTGTTCGATGTGCAGGCGAGAACCTACGCCGCCGATTCTCCGGTCCGACGAGGAGCACAAAGTCGCGACGGAATTTGGCTCGCCAAGCAAGTTGCGGTTGCCCGTGAGGATGGTCGTAGCGTCTTAGCCACCGGCCGCATTGCCGCTCATCTCATTGCCAATGCCGATGTAGAAACCGTTGGGCAATTCATCGAACGCCGAGAATTTCTGGCAGCAATGGATCCCGAAGCTGGAGACCCGCTGAATCACTACCACTGGATCCTACTGGACCGCATCGAGAGTTTTCAACAGACCAAAGAGCAGACGGCGGAGATTGAACGGGATGCATTGAGAATTGGTTTTCAGGTTGTCGACGATCGATTTGAATTCGTAATCTTGAAGCGCCCAGAGTAAATGCCCCCTTTCTCCCAGCGACTAAAAGAATAGCTCGTTTAACTCAATAAGACACTTCTAGGCAATCGCCACCGTTTGAAGTTATAAACCATTTGCAGTTGCGGGTTAGCCACGGACGCTGGAACTGACCGTTTCACGCAACAAACAGGTCTGCCCCGCAACCGAGAAATCCAAAGCGGGAACAAGTTACCGCACGTCACCGCACTCCAAATTCCTGCAAGCGCATTGCAGCTGGAATTATTAATCATCGCGCAAAGATTCGACCGGCTGCCCTCTGGAAATTCAACGACTATAATTAGTGATGGCCTGGTATCTCTCCCGAATTGAGCTGCGTCATGGACTCTTTAGAAGCGCTACTGAAACCAATTCGTCATTCGCCACGACTGCCTCAAGCTGTGGCTTTGCTCCAAGAGCAAATCGCCAACGAGTGTAACGCTCGAGATCAATTCTACAGAGAAATGACCCCTGATCAGAAGGTCGAGTTTATCGACGGGGAAGTTATCCTGCACTCACCAGCTCGCAATCGTCACCTGGATGTTACACTTTGGATTGCAACTTTGCTACGAGCTCATGTCGGATTACAGCAGCTCGGCACCGTCAAAGTGGAGAAGTGCCTTTGCGTTTTCCCAAGGAATGACTATGAACCGGATATTGTCTATTTCGGTTTGGAAAAAACTCAGAGCATTCAGGCTGACACCATGAAATTCCCTGTGCCGGACATGGTGGTCGAAGTACTTTCTCCGTCGACGGAGACGCGCGATCGTGGCGTCAAATTCGAGGACTTCGCAGCCAATCGACTGGGCGAGTACTGGATAGTGGATGCAGACAAATCGGTAATTGAGCAGTATGTCCTGCATGACAGCAACTTCGAACTTGTACTCAAATCCTCGTCCGGAAGAATCTCCAGCCCCGTCATCGCGGGTTTCCAATCCGACATCGAAGCTTTTTTTGACGAGCAAAAGAACCTCATTGCCTTGCGAGCGCTGCTGCACTAGCCACACAGGAATCGGAGCAGCGCTAGAGTCAACAATTGGAGAAATAATAATCCTTCCGCAAAATTAGCCGCTGTGACACTAGCACCCGGTTTTTGACGGAACTGCACGCTCGCGAGTTGCAGCTGATGTGGTATAGGAATTACGATCTGTGACGCTAGCAATGAGAACTGGCTCAGCTGGGCTTGGCTGGAGTTTTTGCGTTTGCTATCTACAGTGGATGTTTCTACATAGACGACATCGAATCGAGCCCGGAAATTGTCTAGCGCATTGTTTTGTATGCTACTGGCTACTAGCGCTCGGTGGCTGCGGCGCGGTTACGTCTAGAGACGATGGCAGCGGGCTGGGCAATTCCAACCAGCCCATTTCCAAGCTAGTTGGCTTCGCTCAAATCTCTGGGCAGGGAAAGCAACCCTCGCATGCGCGACTTTGGCGAGCTGACTTGGCCGTGTTACCATATGCGATTATCGAAAATGACCGCGTCCACCTGCACAACATTCGAGATTGCGAATATCGCACCGAAGACGATTACGATGTGCGTCACTTCTCTCGCGAAGTCTTGTTAAGCGAGGTGCGATCGATCGATTTTATCGTCGTTCCTTTCAAGAATGCGCCAGCCATTGCACACACTATGCTCAGCTTTGGATTGGCGAACGGTGAGTATCTCGTTTTTTCAGTGGAAGCCAGGCTGGAAGAGGGCGAACAATACGCTGCACTAGCAAGTGCCAACAAGCAATTCGAGCTGATGTGGGTCGTTGGCACCGAGCGAGATCTAATTCGCTTGCGTACGGATGTTCGCAATGTGGATGTCTACCTGTATCCGACCCGGGCTACGCCAGCCCAGGCCCAAGACGTTTTTCTGGCAGCTGTGGCCAGAGTCAACGAAATCGCCCGAAGCCCGGAATTCTACGACTTGCTGGACAACAATTGCACTACCAACATCGTTGACATGATCAATCGCCTAAAGCCAGGCGCGATCCCACAAGATATTCGAATCGTATTGCCAGGACATTCCGATCGCCTGGCGTACGATTTGGGGCTGCTCGCCGCGCAGGGGCCATTTGAACAGGTCAAAGCATCTAGCCGCATCAATTTGGCCGCGCAGCTAAACGCCAACTCGCCGCGTTTCTCTCAACTGATCCGACAACAATGAATCGTTGAAAGCCATGAGATTGCGGCGGATCCTGTTACATGGGCGACATGCGTCGCTTACTCAAGAATCATGTCGTCTACCGTCCGCCCGGTGGGAATCATTGGCAGCACGTGTTCCTGATAGGGCACCATCACATCCAATACGTAGGGCCCAGGATAATTGAGCATTTCCTGCAGGGCATCCGTCAACTCGGATTTCTTTGAAACTGTAGCCGCGCCACACCCGTATCCCTTGGCAATTTGCACGAAGTCAGGATAGCGATCTTGAACGATAGCGTGGCTCTCCGTAACTCCCTTGCCACTGGCCTCTTCGTGGTCGATCGGTCCCAAATAGGTATGAGCTCGGTTGCTATCTTCGAAACGGTCTTCCCACTGGACGACCATTCCCAAATGCTGGTTGTTCAACAGCAGGACTTTAACGGGCAGCTTTTCGCAGTGCAGCGTGGCCAGCTCCTGAATATTCATCTGGAAGCTGCCATCTCCGTCGATGTCAACCACGATGGCGTTGGGATGAGCGGCTTGGACGCCCATCGCTGCTGGCAAGCCGAAGCCCATGGTTCCCAAACCAGAAGAACTGAGCCAGCGTCTGGGGTGGCGGAAATTGTAGAACTGCGCAGCCCACATTTGATGCTGTCCGACGCCCACAGTAATGTAGGTCTCGCGATCCTGCGTCAATCGGGACAATTCGCGAATGGCATGTTGCTGAAGAATTCCCTCGTACGATTCGTCGTATGCGAATGGATACTTCTTTTTCATCGACTGGCAATGTGCGACCCAGTCGCTGATATCTTCTGGGGCTTCGACGATCTTGTTCAGCTCGTCCAAGGCATACTTGACGTCGCTACAAACGGGGATATGCGCGACCTTGTTCTTATTCAATTCGGACGCGTCGATATCAACGTGTATGATCTTGGCGTTCTTGGCGAATTCAGACAGCTTGCCTGTAACCCGATCGTCGAAGCGCACTCCAAGGGCAAGCAGAAGATCGCAATCGCGAACTGCGTAGTTGGCGTATGCTGAACCATGCATGCCCAACATATCGAGTGAAAGTGGTCCGTCGTTGGGATAAAGCCCCAAGCCCATCACAGTCATAGTTACTGGGATGCCGGTAAGGTCGATCAATTTGCGCAACGCATGAGCCGCTTCTGCAGCGATCACACCACCGCCACAATACAGAATTGGTCTACGTGAATGCTGAATGGCAGCGGCAATTTGTCGAATCTGCTCTGGCTGAGCTAGCGGAGTTTTGACGCTGTAGCCAGGCAAATCCATGGGCACGTCCCAATCCACGCTACATACATCCTGCTGCACGTCTTTGGGCATATCGATCAACACAGGACCGGGACGTCCGGTAGTAGCAACGTGAAATGCCTCTTTCATCACGCGGGCCACGTCTCCGACGTCCGTTACCAAATAATGCTGCTTAGTGATGCTGCGGCAAACTTCGACAATTGGAGTCTCTTGAAAAGCATCTGTGCCGATCACGCGAGTGGGAACTTGACCCGTGATGGCGATCAACGGAATGCTATCCAGCTTCGCATCGGCAATGGCGGTGACCAAGTTAGTTGCCCCTGGCCCGCTGGTGGCCATGGCGACGGCCGGCTTACCGGTGCTGCGGGCGATGCCTTGCGCAGCAAATCCGCCTCCCTGCTCATGCCTAGGTAGAATCGTGCGCAATTGGCTGCTATATCTGGTCAGCGACTGATGCATGGGCATACTGCAACCGCCGGGATAGGCGAAAATCACCTCAATTCCGTGGTCCACCAAGGACTTCACCAGAATATCAGCACCGGTCATTGTCGCGGATGCACGCTTCGAATCCACTGTCGCCATCTACATAACTCCAAGTTCGACTAACGATAGCACACGCTTGATGTGCCGACTAAATTCCTTAATTCCACTTCAGAAACGCGATCGCATTCCATCAGGGATGACAATTATCTACGGATAAGGCTCGCACAATTCGAAAAAATGCGTGTTCCTAGGTGACTGACACTTCAATCATGAAACGGGATCAGTCAAGTCGCGTTAGCGCCGGCCGTAAATCGACCAAACTAGCTTACTAGGCTTCATCACGATTTAGAAATGGAGTACCTCAATCCACCATGAAGCAACCCCGCCAGTTCAAGACAAGTCATGGGCTGGATCAACCACCAACCCAAGGATATGCCTAAGCTCCTGAAAGTGAACAACTTATAGCGATTTCAAAAGTAGGTCTCAAGTTGTCTGGCAGCTTGAGCTGAGCTCCCAATGCACCAATTCCCAAAAGTTTATGATTCGCCCGGCCGAACGTAAGGCTTTCCCGATGCTGCGTGTCCGATAACAGCTTTAGGGCTGGGATCGCACTGTATAAGAATAAGACAAGTGGGTCGGTTTATCAACCGAAAACACGGCCGGGTCGCTTGAAATGCATCGTCTGGAAAACTGATTATGAATGAGTGGGTGGCAGTTGCGATCGGCGGAATGCTCGGTGCCCTGATGCGCCATGGACTATCAGTAACTTTCTCACTTTTAGGGCCTGCATGGTTACCGATTGCCACCTTACTGGCGAATTGCCTCGGCTGTTTTGCGATGGGAATTCTGGTTGTATGCACAACCTACCTAGGACAACACACCCATATGCTGGCAATTGGACTGAGAGTTGGCTTGTTGGGCGGACTGACAACGTTTAGCAGTTTTGCTCTAGACGTGGCCAAGTCGTGGCACGAAGGGCAGGGAATGACCTCCGCGACGCTGGTGTTGGCCCATGTCGGCCTCGGGCTGAGCGCCCTAATCATTGGCATGCAGGCGGCCAAAACCCTACTTCCAGAGGTGGCGGGTGAATAGCAAGAAGCCCAACCCTACAATCCCTACAGTTTGGGATGGGGGCGTTTGGGAAGCGGCTTTTCGAGCATGCGAGCCTGGTCGTCGCGAGGGGGACGCGGATTATTGTTGTTATTCCGATTATTTTCCCTAGGTGGATCCAGATCTGTAAAGGATTCTTCCCACTTCCAACCAATTTTGTGGTTCAGCTCCTGGGCTGCCAGCAGCGACCAGGGTGTGCCAGCATGCTCTCGAACGACTCGCTCAAGCAATTCGGTAGCGAGTTCCTTTTCCTTTTCTAAGCGTCTGCCCACGCTGATTTCGTCGTCCGGGCGCAAGTTCCAAGTGTTATTCTTGGGATCGGCAAATGCTTGACCGCGTTTGGCTTTAGCTAACATTTCGTTATAGACTTCGGCCCGAACATAGTGAGCCAACACCGTCCCCAACGAAAGATCGAAGCCAGCGAGCCAGCGTGGCGAGGCCTCGCGATCACGAGCATCCTCAGCCGCTTTCAATATCGATACTAGGCCAGCCAATTGGGGAGCCAGCCGGGCCGACTGCAACTGGGCTTCTGTCAACGCCACCGCCAAGCTAGCTTCGTCTCTCTTGACGAAACGCAATACCGGGGAATCCAGCGTGTCAACTCGGGCTTGTTGCGAGGCACTTATCAATGCCTGGCGGATCGGACTTTTACTTGCTTGGCTCATGTACTCCGTTTGTGCCAAATAGTCAGGTCGATATTTCGCCATGATTTCCGGATCCACAAAAAAATCCAGATCTGAAGCGAACGGTGCGATGGTGTTGCGTTGAACGCGTCGCCCCACTTTTCGATTCGGATGCACGTTGAAGTAAATGCCTCCGGTTTCGTATGCGAGCCTGCTGAGCGCATAGGGTCCGAACCCAGAATCGATTACTGGTTCCTGATAGTAATTGACCTTGTAGCCAAGCTGAACGCGTTCTGGATAAAACGACTCAGGGCCCTGATCCACTTCGGCCCACTGTGGAGATTGATCATAATTCGGATCTGGATCAATATACTTGATGTAGGTAGTCTTGCGTCCGAATGGTGCAGGCACACCCACGACATGCACTGGAATCCCATACTTTTGGCAATCTTTCAGGGTAGATTCCAACATCATATCGTCGTCTCCCCTTTCATCGGTGACGACAATGAACAACACGTTGCGTTGCGGCCCAAGTGATGAACTATTGCCCCGATAGCGGCGATACTGTTGCACTCCCGCGGAAATCGCCGTGAAAACTTTCTCGACTCCTGAAGTATCCATCGTGATGGAATCGATGGCAGCCTTGATCTCGTCGAGATCCGAAGTTGGTTGAGTGGTTAACAAGTTCACGCTTTGTCCAAATGCAACGACGCTGGTCAACAACGGTTGCTCTTTGGCCTGTTTGCGTCCCAGCTCTTCTGCGGATTTTTGCACGATAGCCAATTCTTCATAAATCCGGTCGAAGCGATCGCGAATCTCTTGTCGCCGTACGAGCAGGCTTCCCGACTGATCGAAGAACCACACAACTAAGGTCGGGCGCTCTTCCATTGCATTGAGTATTTCGCCAGTGATTAGATCGACCGCCCCGTCGGTGCCAGTTGTCCCAACGCCGGTCATCCCTTTAACCAGTGTATCGCTACGAGTCAGCGCGACTGCTTGCTGAATCTGATTGGTCAGTACAAATGTCTTTGCCAGCGAGGGCACTTCGAACGAAGGAGTTGAAAGTTCAGACAATTCCGCCAGCACCGGTGCAGAACTAAGTGCCATACTGCGTTCGGAATGCTCGCTGTTGGCTCCGACATGATCGGCTGGATCTTCCGACACGGCCACATGCTCAACCAGCGTGAATTCTTCCTCAGCTTCCTCAGGCATCGCTTGCAGAAAAGTCGCCTGGCGAATCTTCATCGCCCCGATCGGCACCAGCGCCAAAGCCAACAGAGCAACTATGTGAACTAGAAAACTGGCAATTACGGCCTGCAAGTCGCTGCTCGCGAAAGAGTTGTTCAGATTGAATGCATGGGGCGTTTCTTGGCCAACCGAGTACGAATCAGCCACGATGTCTGCGCGTACCAAATCGTCAACGCTCGAGTCGTCAACAACCAAGTCTCGTGAACTGTTGGATAAATTCATCAGGTTACCGCGAATGCAGCAAAAAAGTTCTTGACATCGAGCCTAGCGGAAACAGGAACGTTTTCCATAATTGCCTTACCTTATACATTACCAGCTAGCCCCAAAAATTGCGAGTCTTGCGCACATGGGTCCAGGCTGGCAAACGGTATGCTGCGTCCTAACGGGATGGTTCGCCAATCGGCAATGCGTGTTAAAATTTGTGGCAATTTGCGGTCAGATTTATAGAAGAGATTTGGCGTGGGACTGCGGCTGATTCAAATTTCCTAACTCGTCCCACCAATTTACTCGTCACCACGTTCAATGATTCACCTCCATAGGGCGCTATAATTGATGTTTCGTCGTATCGGAGCTGTTTCCTACTTAAATACCAAGCCCTTGATTTATGGCTTGCAGGGTCTTTTGCCTGATTGCTCTCTCGATTTTGACCTGCCCAGCCGATTGGCTGATCGCCTTGCTCAACGGCAGCTGGATATTGCTCTGATTCCATCAGTCGAATACCTACGCTCTCCTGAAACGCACTTGGTGTCGAACGCTTGCATTGCCTGCCGAGGACCAGTGCGAAGCGTGCGCGTTCTTTTCCGAAAGCGGCCAGAACAAGTGCGGTCATTGGCGCTGGATGAGGGCTCGCGAACGAGTGCGGTGCTTGCCCAAGTTCTACTCAAGAAGCAATTTGACCGTAGCCCCGAATTGGTTCCTTGGAATATAGATGCCGAAATCAACGATGTAGAAACTGACGCGATCCTGGTCATCGGCGACCGAGCCATGAGTATTGATACGCGCCCGTTCGTCGACCATTGGGATCTGGGTGAACGCTGGCTGAGCCTCACCGGCTTGCCCTTTGTCTTTGCTATGTGGGTTTCCAATTCCCCTGACGAGCCAAGCCAAGTCGTCGACGCACTGCAGTCGGCACGCGATTTAGGAGTTGCCCACGCAGACGAACTAGCACAGAGCGTCTGTGGAGAATACGGATTGTCACACTCGGACTGCGTGAACTACTTTCGCGAACAACTTTACTTTTACCTTGGTCCGCGCGAGTTGGATGGACTGCGACTATTCGAAAAACTGGCCGCGTCCTACAACCTGCTTTCGGTCGAAACGTCGAACTATTCTTGATTTCCATTTATTGTTAGTCCGCGAAGTGCGATTGGAACCATCTTTAGCAAACGTATCCACCTGGGCCCATAGAATATTGAGAGTCCAATGATCGAAAGAATCCTCGACAAAGCTTGTGCGGGCGAACGTCTCAGCGTTGAAGACGGACTTGCGTTACTGCAGCATCATCAACTGCCAGCCATCGGGGCTGCCGCCGATCGAGTCACCCGACGGATGCACCCGGAATCTTTCCGGACCTACAATGTGGATCGCAACATCAACTACACAAACGTCTGCACGGCAGTATGCGATTTCTGCGCCTTTTACCGCTCACCGCACAGCTCTGAAGGCTATGTTCTCTCGCAAGACGAGCTGTATCAAAAAGTCGCAGAAACTGTCGAACTGGGCGGCAATCAAATCCTGCTGCAAGGCGGCCTGCACCCAAAATTCAAACTGGACTGGTACGAACAGCTGCTGTCAGGTCTTCGCCAAAACTTCCCTTCAATCAATATCCACGGGTTTAGTCCGCCAGAGATTTATCATTTCACGAAAGTCAACAAACTCACGCTGAGAGAAGTCCTTGAACGCTTGAAGGCTGCCGGCCTGGGCAGCCTGCCCGGTGGCGGAGCCGAGATATTGGTCGATCGCGTCCGCAGCAAGATCACTCGTGGCAAGGTGATGACCGACGATTGGCTCGAGGTCATGCGAGTATGGCACCAGCTGGGAGGAATCAGCTCAGCCACAATGATGTTTGGCCATGTCGAAACGCTGCGAGAGCGGATGGAACACTTGCAGAGGTTGCGTGACTTGCAGGACGAAACGGGAGGATTCACTGCTTTTATTTGTTGGACTTTTCAGCCAGAGCATACTGCCATGTCGGATATTGCTCCGCGCGGGGCCTACGACTACCTGCACACGCAAGCCGTTGCCAGATTGTTCTTGGACAATATTCCCAATATTCAAAGCAGTTGGGTGACGCAGGGTTTGAAAGTGGGGCAACTTGCTCTATTGTACGGTGCGAACGATATGGGCAGCCTGATGATCGAAGAGAACGTTGTTGCGGAAGCTGGAACAGTTCACTTCCTGACTCTAGACCAAATCCGCAACGCCATTTCCGAACTTGGCTTCCAACCCAGACAGCGGGATGTGTTCTATAATCTGGTTCCGCCTGAGTTGGAAGAAAAAGCGATTCGGGCCAGTCGTCTCAAAGAACGGTCCACTGGTTTGCCGGTTTTGTCGACCTAGGGCATGGCAATCCCAAAGAACGGGATCAAGAAGCACGGAATCAAGAAGCACGGAACAGTTGTCATGCGTTGGTACCGAAAGCTACACTGGCAAATCATTCTCGGTCTGTTGCTTGGCCTGCTTTATGGACTTGTCGCTGCACGCAGTGGTTGGGGGAAATTCACATCGGACTGGATTTCACCATTTGGCACGATATTCATCAATTCACTGCAGTTGATCGCCGTGCCGCTCGTCGTATCGTCTCTGGTGGCGGGCGTAGCATCCCTAAGTGATTTGAAGAAACTCTCACGCATTGGCGGCAAGACACTCGCGCTTTACATCGGCACGACCGCCGTGGCAGTAGTCTTGGGATTGGTGATCGTCAATATCATGCAGCCTGGATTGCGAGTGCCGGATGCCGCACGTACGCAATTGCAGGAGCAGTTTGCTGGTGACGCTTCAGCCACCGAAGAAAAGGCATCGAGCGTGAAGGAACGCGGTCCCTTGCAGATTCTGGTGGACATTGTGCCTGCGAATTTTATCGATTCGGCGTCCAACAACCGGAATATGCTGCAAATCGTATTCGTTTCGTTGGTTATAGGTATCGGCTTGATTCAACTGGATAAAGCGACTGCCGAACCCTTATTAAAACTATTTGAGAGTCTCAACGCAGTCGTCATTCGCTTAGTGGATTTGATCATGCTGTTTGCGCCCATTGGCGTTTTCGGTTTGATCGCTCGCACGATCACCGATTTGGCTGGCGACGATTTTTCGCAGATTCTCGGATTGCTAACTGCGCTGGCGTATTACTGTATTGCCGTCGTGCTAGGCCTGGTCTTACATGTATGCATCACTTATCTCGCGCTCCTAAAGTTCTTGACGCCAGTGTCGTTCAAAACTTTTTTCAAGGCCATGGGACCTGCTCAACTAGTCGCCTTTTCAACTAGTTCCAGCGGTGCCACGCTGCCTGTGACGATGGAACGCTGCGAAGAAAAGCTGGGAGTTTCGGAAGAGGTTTCTTCGTTCGTATTGCCGCTGGGAGCAACAATCAATATGGACGGTACGGCGCTGTACCAAGCCGTAGCAGCTATGTTTATCGCCCAGGCACTAGGAATGTCGATCGACTTAACCGGACAATTGACAATCGTACTGACGGCTGTGCTCGCCTCAATTGGAACGGCAGCAGTTCCCGGTGCGGGAATTATCATGTTGGTTATCATCTTGCAATCGATCGGAGTTCCCAGCTCGGGGATCGCGCTGATTTTGGGTGTCGATCGCATTTTGGACATGCTGCGTACGGTTACCAATGTAACCGGCGACGCCACCGTGGCGACCGTAATCGCAGCCAGCGAAGGCCAATTGCATGAGCCCAATCTGAGCGAAGCCGAAGATCGTATTCGCACCCACGGCGATTCTGCTTAGTTTTCCTGGTTGGTACGCAGCTACGCGTAGCTGCAAATCGCCTAAACGACGTAAGCTGCGTAAGCTTAGAAATCCTTTAGTTCGACAACAGGGATAATTACGCGATCCCGCTCTCGACGCTCGTGAAAACATTCACAAAGTTCAGCTTTCCAAGAGCTTTATTTCGCCCTTTCCATGGTGTCAAATGGGGATGTGTCGTCCCTTGAGTGCGATTTGAAAGGAATGGGAAATGCTAAATCGAAATTTCTCAATTACTAGCAGGACGGGATATTCCTGCCAGACAGTGCATGAACGCTTGCTGGAGGTGGCCGCCATTCTCACTGCCATAATCTGCGTCGCGGGCTTGATTGCCCTGGCTGTCGCAGTGTCGAGGCTAATGTAATCCCACAATTCCGCTGCCGTCTGGGGGGCAAGGCGTTGTCGCCATCTGCCCCCAACCCAGCGTAAGAAGATGCAGGAACTTCTATCCAAGTTCACTTCT